>CAZFBR010000102.1:0-12130 GCA_964517215.1 uncultured bacterium | reverse complement strand
CGATCACCACACCGCGCGTCCCCCCCGCCTTGAGATCGTCGACCAGCCGGAAGATCGTTTCCTTCGCCAGCGCTCCCGGCAGGCGGTTGCGCAGCTCGTAGTCGGAGCACCAGACGCAGTTCTGGTTGCACTCGTTGGTCAGCGATAGTTCAACGCTGATCGGATACGTCATCTCCGGTGCCGTTCCCGTGGCGGCGAGCAACGCCTTCAGCTTGTCGGGGAAAAGAAGGATCTTGTTCAGCCCGATTTCCGCGCTCATTTCCCGGCCTCCGCCAGCAGCACTTTCCTCAGCTTCGCTTGCGGGAGTTTCGCCTGCTCCCAGCCGTACCAGATCGGCGGGCAGGCGTGATGCTGTGCCACCCATTCGCTGTTCGGCAGTTTTCCCGCCCGCTGCAGATACCGCTGGCAGGGGTCGGCAAACACCTTCCCCGTCTCCTCGCGCAGCGCATAGTCGAAGACGATGTATTTGTAGTAGCCGGAGACCATGCCGGCCGGGAACTCGACCCGCCGCGCAAAAATACGGTCGTACTTCTTCGCCAGCGCCCGCTTCCATTTCAATATTGCCGGCAGCCGCTTGAGCTGCACCAGCCCGAACGCCGCCATCAGTTCGCTCATCCGGCAGTTCATCCCCGGCGGGGTGTAGTCCCACTTGCTGTAGTTGATGAACTTCTTCGCTGCGGCAATCACCTTCGCGTCGCGGCTGACGAACATCCCCCCCTCGCCCAGCGGCATCGTCTTGGTCGAGTAGAACGAGTAGACCCCCGCCCAGCCGAAGGTGCCCGCCGTGCGGCCGTTCCACGCCGCGCCATGCGCATGCGCGCAATCCTCGATCAGCGGGATGCGCTTCCGGCGGCAAAGCTGCGCCAGTTCATTAATGTCAAACGCGAGATGCCCGCCGATATGCGTGACGATGACCGCCCCGGTGCGGCTGGTAATCTTCCGCGCCACGTCCTCGACCGACAGGCAGAGGTCGTTGCGGTTGCAGTCCGCGAGCACCGGCTTCCCCCCCGCAAAATGCGCGGCAAACGCGTCCGCCATGAAGGTATTGGCAGGGATAATCACCTCTTTGCCCTTCACCCCGGCCAGCGACAGCAAGGCCATCAGCCCCAGTCCGCAATTCGTGACGGGCCAGGCATTGGCGCCGGCGCTCTTCCCGAACGCCGCAGCGAACCGCTCGTTCATCTTCCCTTCGGAGAGGAAATTGCTGTCGAACACCTCCTCGCACAGGCGATAGTATGCCCGACGGTGCGTTTTCTCGATCGGCAGTTTCATCAGTTCTTGCCTCCGTCATACGGCGTGATCGTTTCTGTAAATCCGTGCTGCTGCAGCCAGTACCCGACGCCGGGCAGCTGCCACTCGTAATCGACATCGCAGCCGCCCCACTGCTTAAGCGGGAAGATGCGCTGCCCCATCCATTTCTGCGGCAGCAGGCCGGCGTGGAGGTTGGCGAGGCAGTGCGGGCGGACGATGGAAACCCCCATGTCCGCGAACCAGACATCACCCTGCGAGTCGCGGTCGCAGTTCAGCGTCGCCGGGTCGCCGAACGTCGCGAACGGCACGAACGGCTGCAACAGCCCCTCGCCCGTTTCGCGCCGCGCGCGCAGCGGGCTCCACATATTGTAGCGCGATACCGTGACGGCGGAATCGTAGTCGGGGTGCGCGCGCAGGACCCTGATCCCTTCGTCGATGGTGCCGGCAAGTATCGTCGCCGCGTTGGCGAAGAGCAGCACCATCAGCTCCGGTTCCGCTCCGTTCAGTCGCGTTATCTCGCGGTAGCCGTGCGCGTAGGCATCCTCGCCCAGCGCCGTCTTGCTGCAGAGCTCCGGCGGGCGCACGATCACTTCCGCCCCGTGGTGCCGGGCGATCTCCATCAGCTTCGGCGAGTCGGTCGACAGGTAGACCTTGTCGACGCTCTTCGCGTTCAGTCCCGCCAGCAGCGGATAGGCCACCAGCGGGCGGCCGAGCACGGGATAGACATTCTTGCCGGGGAAGCCGACGCTCCCCTCGCGGCCCAGCAGCAGCGCGGCAATCATTGCTTTTTCTCCTGTTCCTGCTGCAAGTCGTAGAGGCATTCGAGCAGTCCCTGCCCGAGATCGACATGCGGATTGGCCACCAGCTTGCGCGCCGGCTGCGGGCGGAAGCAGTACGGCGTAATCTCGTAATGCGTCGGGTCCGTCCCCGGCAGGTAACGCACCTCGACGCGGTTGCCCATCATCTCGCGCACCATCAGGAGCAGATCCCTGATCTTGATCCCCTCCCCGCCGGTGAGGATCAGCCGCTGGTCGGCAAACTCCGGGTCGAGGATGCGCACACTGCTCGCCGCCGCGTCGTGCACGTGGATGTACTCACGGATTTCCTCGCCGTCACCTGCACGCTCGATCTTTCCCTCCGTCAGCGCCTGCCGCAGCATGTGCCGTATCCAGTTGAAGCGGTTGGCGCGCGGCCCGTAGAGTGAGCCGTAGCGCAGGATGGTGTACCTGAGCCCGTAGCGCTGACGATACTCCTCGATAAAGAGTTCCGCCGCCTGCTTGCTGCAGCGGTAGAACGAACCTTTGTCGCTGTAGACATAGACCGATGACGCGAAGATGAAGCGCCGTACACCCGCCACGCGGCACGCCTCGAGCAGATTGATGGTGCCAATAACATTGGCTTCGGCAATCGCCTGCGGATTGTTTTCCGCGATGTCAGCAAGTGCGGCGAGGTGGTACACCGCATCCGCCCCCCGCACGGCCGCCGCCAGCGCCGCACCATCAAGGATGTCGCCCTGTATCATCTGCTGACCCGGCTGCAGGTACGGCGACGCCGTCTTGTCGAAGACGGTCACCGTGTGTCCCGCGCGCGTCAGCGCATCCGCCACATGGCTGCCGAGAAAACCCGAACCGCCGCATACCGTGATTTTCATTTTCCTTCCTCGTCCGCCGGCAGATTGAGCAGTTCAGTCAGAGCTGCTCCGGCCCGGAGCAGAAACGCCGCATACGCAGACGCGCCGGACAGTTCCTTATTCCATTCAGCAACAGAATCGCGCATGCCCGCCGGCCCGCCGGCACGCTTGCGCACTGCATCCGGCAGCATATCATAGCAGATCGTGGTCTCCGGTTCGAGCATGACCGCCGGCAGGCCGCTGCCGAGCGCTTCCACCACCGCCGCTGTGTCCGCATAGATAAAGTACCGGCCGGTTTCCAGCAGTTCGCGCAGCGGCCGGCACTCGTCCGCGAAGGACATCCGTCCCGGCAGCTGTTCACGCCAGTGCGCGGCGGTTTGTCCATCGGTAGGATGCATTTTGAACACCACCTCGTATTCCGTCTCCCGGAACGCTTCCACCACCGTGCGCACCAGCACCTGGGCGCGCAGCGGATTGATTCCCGCCGCCACGATGATGCGGTGCGGACGCTTTGCGTATGCTTCCGCCACCGGCCGATGCTGATGCAGATGACGGTAGCGGTATGCTGGCGCCGGCAGCACGCGTTCGCCATACCACTCGCGCAGCAGGCATTCCGAGTGTCTGCCGGAAGCGTATATGCGCTGCGGGTAATACGGCGCCGTCGCCTGTGTGATAACGTCGAAATGATTCAGATACATCGCCGGCAGCAGCGCGTGCTGATAGCCGCACCGCAGCACCTGTGGCAGGTGGCGTGCGAATGCCGCATTCATTGCCTTCTCCCACGGCTGGTTCTCAAACGGATACCAGACCTCGCGTACCGGATACCCGCAGGCTGCCATTCCCGCAACCGCCCGTGCCACACTGTCGGGAAACGCTGCATGATCGTCGACCCACCCCAGTTGCCGCTGTTCAGCGGCAACATCGCTGAGATCAACACCGGCGAACTCCACCCGGCCCGGCGGCGGCACGGCACGACAGCGGCGCATGGCGTCACGTGCGACTCCACGGATGCCGAAATCAGCATCCAGGCAGTAGTCGATCCCTTCGCGGTCGAGCTGCGCGATATAGTTGCGCAGGCGCGGTGGTTCAAGACAGTAAAACCAATAAACCGGGCGGTAAGCCGTGCGGCGGCGTAACTCGCCGAGATACACATCGCGGAATCTGCCGTCACGGAAACAGCGGTCATCGAGCCAGGTGCGCAGCAGCGAAACCGGTTCTGTGCTGACGCGTCGCGCGGCGCGTGCCGTGGTGGCGGCACGCGCCGATTCCCTGAGCAATTGCCAGCGTGTCCGCCCTCCCCGGCACAGCCGGTCAACGGCCGGCATCCCGACAGAAAAATGCGCCACCGCGGCAATGCCGGGCAGGCGTGCCAATGCCGCGGCAAACGCCGGGCGGGCCGTCAGCAGCACCGTGCCCCGACCCGGTGCCGTTGCCGCAAGTTGTGCGGCGACCTGCAACCAGCAGAAATCGAGGAAAAGATTGTCCGCGACGTACGATTTTTCCGCCAGTGGCGAGAGCATTGCCTGCCGGTCGCCGGTAAGAAACCGCGCACTGTGCCAGCGGATATATGACTCGCGATATCGGGCAGCGGTTTCCTGCAGTCCGGGGAGCGGCCGAAAGCGCGCATCGTCCCGAATCACTGCCGGGACATACTGACCGAAATAGTACCAGCACGTCCCATCCGGTAAAGAGCCGTCCCCACGATCCAGCCAAATACGCGGCTCGGCGCCGTGTATGCGTTCAGGCATGTTCCGCCTGCTGTCTATCGGCGAAGAATACCGCGCATGCCTCCGACGTGACCGGCGAAACAAACTCCGCCAGTATCGCCGCCGGGTCGGACGGCGGCAAGACCTGCAGTATGCCCGCATCAAGCGTCGTCACCGCCCGGCGCACCGCATCACGACCATCCAGCGGATCATAATTGTATCCGTAACGCGCACGAAAATAGACCAGCGCGCAACCGGCCGCCAGTCCATCGAGGCAGGCGGCGCTGTTGCCGTACACCAGCACGTCGCCGCGCTGCAGCACCACGGCCAGCGGGAGTGTGCTGAACTCCACGCCCAGCGCCGCCAGCCGCTCGCGGGTCGCCGCACCCGGCAGCTGGCACGGGTGCGGCACAACTGTCAGTTTGCATCCCGCAGTACCGGCAAGCCCGTGCAGCGCGTCAATCAGCTCGTCTGCCTCACCTGCATAGATGGGCAAGGCCACAACGATGCGGCGCACTTTTCCCACCAGCGCGGCAGCTGGCCCAGACGGCGCATAACGGAGTCCGCACCCGACAATAATCCGCGAACGGTAACCGTAGTGACTGAGCAGTGCCGCTGCCGCGAAGCCGCTGGTGACGATGCTATCCGGTTGCGGCATATATGCCGATTCACTGGCTTCCGAACGGTAAAAAAGGTACCGGGGCGAGACGACCGAATGCTGGTAGCCGACCATCGCACAATCAGGATAGGTGCTGCGCATACTGGTCAGCAGCATCCGTTCCCACGGCTGATTTTCGAACGGGTAGATCAGTCGTTCCACCTTCCAGCCGCGCCGGCGGAGGCCGCGCACCATCGCGCGCTCGGTCAAGGGAAGCGCCTCGCTGCCGTTCTCCGCCTCGGCATCCGCCTGCGCCTGAAGCAGCGGGCTTATATCGATCTCCCGCACGATCACCTTACGAAACCGGGACGCCCGCTGCAGGAGCGGCGCCAGGGCGATCCGCAACCGTTCAACGGGTGTCGTCAAATCATCATAATAGGCGACTGGCCAGCCGCCAGCCTGCAGCCGCTGCAGCCCTGCTATCGCCGCATCGTCAAGCAGACAGGCCAGCAGCGCCACCGGACGTCCCTCCCGGCGTGCCCACTCCGCAAGATCGCCGAAATAGGGGTCGCGAAACGCGCCTGTTGCAGTGAACATACGCCGGTCACACCAGCAGCGTATGAGTGTCACCGGTCCCGCCGGCGGCGGCGACGAGCGCACACGCCGTGCGCGGCCCCGTGCCTTGAGCCAGCGCCGTATGCTTTTGCGCGCGAGGCGCGGGGCACGCGACAGCCCGTGGGCAAACCGCAGGCCGCCTGCGGGAAACGACGTTGCTGCTGCCGGAAAGCAACCGTGCAGCAGGCGCAGAAACGCCGGGCGTTCCGCTACCACAACAAGATCGCGATCGCCGCGTATTGCCATGTGCCGGCGCAGGGCAATTGTCCGGGCAAGATCAAGCAGCACCGGGTTGCCAGCGTTGCGATGCGCCGCACCGGTGAGCATCCACTTCATCACCGGTTGCGTCCTGCCGAACGCGGCAATGGCAGTGACATATTCCGCCATGAGGCTGTCGTCCATCACCGCGTGCACGGCCGTCGCTGCAATTTCCTCTGCGCCACGTTCGGCAAACTTCGCAGCCAATGCCCGTGCTGCCGCATAGTTTTCGCCGGCGTAAAGCCAGTCGGTTTCCGTCCAGCGCACCGGCTGCCGCCAGAGGTTCGGCACAGCCCGATGGTCCCACAGCCAAACCGTCATTTCCGCCGTGCCAGTACGACCATGTGCGAGCTCATCCGGTTTGCCACGAGGAATTGCTGCAAAGCCGTGCGCGCCGTTTCATTCGCCAGCAGCTCGCGCAGGAACGGTGGCAGGCGCCGCTGTACTGCAGCCGGCGCGTTCGCCACGATATCCGTATCAAGTTTCCCCGGCGTGATGATGGCAAGCGATTCAAATCCGCAGCGTCGCAGCAATATCGCCATGGCGTCAGGCGTGACAAAATTCAGGTGATGCGGCGGATGGACTGCCCGTGCGTCCCTGCCCAGCACACGGATATCAAACCCGGCGCCGCTCAGCGTGGTCAGGAAGAGGCAGCCGTGCGGGCGCAACAACCGCCGGACTTTTCGCAGGAATGGCGCCGGTGCATGCAGATGCTCGAACAGCTCACACATCGTCAGCAGATCGTAACGGCCGTATTCGTTGCGGGGCACCGCTTCGAGCATCGCCTGAATGACCTTGAATTTCTTGTCGCGCAATACCGCGCCGGCACTCAACGACGGTTCGATCGCCGTGTAACTGCCCGCCAACCGTGTGCGGCGCATTTCTTGGAGAAATACCCCGTAGCCCGCGCCGATGTCCGCCAGGCGGGTGATCCGGCGCACCCCATGCTGGCGCAGCAGTTGCGCCAATAGCCGCGCCCGTGGCCTGAACATCAGCATGCGCCGCTGTTGCTCTGTTTCCCGGTAGAAGGTGCCGGTCAAAAAGCGCGCCGCACGGGAGTCGCGGTAGAATTCCGCGAGGGCAGCGCGGGTCGGGCGCGGGTCGGCGTACAGCGAGGCGCAGCGTGCGCACGTCACGTAGCTGAATCCGTGTTTGCTGAAACCCGGCAGCGACTGCTTCGCCCCGCACGCCGGGCAGGCGCAGTGTCGCCAGTGCTCCTGCTGCGCCGCCAGCTGCCGCGCATCAAGCCGCGACAGCCGCAGGAACTCGTCAAACACCTGCTGCGGGCGTATATCCCGTTCGCGCATCGTTCAGTCGCCGCCCGTCAGCTCGACGACGCTGCCCGTCATATACCCGGTCAGCAGCAGCTGCCGCACCATCGCCGCCGCCTCTTCCGGCTCTCCCATCCGCCTGAGGGGGATTGCCGCCACCCGCCGGCGCTGCTGCGCTGCCGTCCTGCCGATACGCCGCGCGAACGGGGTGTCGAACACGCCGAGGCGCAGGGTGACGGCCGTCACTCCGTCCGCCGCCCCTGCCTTCGCCAGCGCTTTCGTCAGGCATTCCAGCGCCGCCTTGGCGCAGGCGTAATGGGCCGTGTCGGCGCCGCCGCCGTATTTTGCCGCGATCGAACTGATATTGATGATCCTTCCGCGGCTCTTCCGCAATGCCGGGAGCAGGCCCTGCGCCAGGAGGAAAGGGGCGGTGGCGTTCAGGGTCAGCGTGCGCTCCCAGTCACGTAATCGCAATTTTACCAGCTGCTGTGCTCCGCAGGCGCCTCCCGCGTTGTTAATCAGCGCATCGCAGCCGCGAAATTCCTTCACGAACGCGCGCGCCAGCTGGCGGCATTCCGCCGCACGAGTCAAATCGGCCTTAAACAGGCAGACGTCAATCCCATGCCGGGCGCCGAGTTCAGCTGCCAGCTTCCGCGCTGTCGGCGCATTGCCGCCGTACTGCAACCCGAGCCGGGCGCCGTCTGCCGCCAGGGCCCGGGCAATTGCCTGCCCGATCCCGCCGGAAGCGCCGGTGACCAGTATCCGTTTGCCCTTCAGCGTTTCCGCCGCCATCATCTCACCCCTTCGCTCCGAGTTTGCCGATTTCGCTGTCGCGCAGATAGCAGCCGTCGCATCCCGCCACCGTATGCGCCATACCCTGCCGGTGCAACGCCCGCACCTCCTGCAGGCGCGGCTGCTGCCAGCAGGCGACAATGCGGTCATGGTTCGCATTCCCCAACTGCAGGTGCGCGTCATCATCATGGTTGCAGGGGACCACCGTCCCGTCCCACCAGATGCACAGGCGCTGCCAGAGCTGCGGGCAGGCCCAGTCGGCGGCTATGCCGCAGCGCCGCTCCTTCATCTCCTTGTAGTCGAGGTAGGCGATCTCGTCCACGCGCCCTTCCCAGAATTTCGCGTAGGCGTCGAGATCAACTCCGGGGAGGCGCACCGTCTGCACGCGCAACGCAGGATACGTGACGCCAAGGCGCCGCTTGGCCTGCTGCAGGCCGTCGACATTGCGCAGCACCGTGTCGTAATCAGCGCCAACGCGATTGCGTTCGTAGAATTCTTTCGTGATCCCCTCGAATGAAACCGAGATGCGATCGAGACCGGCCTCGATCAGCGCCAGCGCCTTTTCCTCCGTCAGCAGCATTGCATTGGTGTTGAAATAGACATCGATCATCCCGCGTCGCTTGGCGCGGGCCACAAATGACGGCAGTACCGGATGGAGCAACGGCTCGCCGCGGTAGTTAAACTTGCAGCCGTAGACGCCGGCCGCTGCCGCTTCGTCGATGACCTGGTACGCCAGCGCCGCCGGCATCATTCCGGCCTTGATTTTCCCCCCGCGGTAGGTGGTGGCGCAGAACGGGCAGCGCAGGTTGCAGGCCGAGGTCACCTCAATATCGAGGAAGAGCGGTGCCGGCGCGACAATCCCCTGCTCCGGATTCTCCCGCCATTGCCGCCGGTACTCACGGAATCGGGGTTCGTCCTTCGCCAGAATGTCGCGGCCGCCGACCCGGTGTATATTCGCATTGACCGGAATATCCGCCATCACGCTGCTCCGTTGCCGTATTTGCATTGCTGGTATTCAACGCTCAGCCGCCGATATGCCGCTGTGCCCGCTTCGTCCATCCGCTCAGCCGCCGCGATCTCCGGCCAGCGTTCGCGCGGGAAATATGCATACAGGGCGAACGTGCGGAACAAGCCCTCGATTTCGTCAACTTGCAGAAAGGGTGGCGGCATGCGCAGCAGGGACGGTTCCGACAGCCCTGCGGGGATAATTGCCGGGTCGAGCCAGCCGCGTGCCAGCAGGCGCTCGCGCAGCACGGTTCCGCGAAACGGCGTGAAGATGCTGACGGTTAGCGCATCATAGCCCTGGAGGTCCCGCGCCAGCTCGATCGTGTCGAACACCAGCGCCCGTGTTTCCTCCGGAAAGCCGATCATGACATTGATTGAGAACGGGATGCCGCTGTCACGCAGCAGCCCCACACCCCGGCGCACCATTGCATTGTCGAATTTCTTCCCGAGACACTGCCGCCGGAACTCCTCATTACCGTGCTCCAGACCGAAACTCATGCGAAAACACCCGCAATCGCGCAGCGCAGCCAGTTTTTCAGCTGTCACGCTCTCGATCCGCGTGTTCATAAAGAAGGGGAGCCCGATCTTTCGGTACATCATGCAAAATGCGTCAAACTCCTCCTGCGGCCGCGAGAGAAATGAATCATCCGTGAAGAAAATGAACTCGGGCGCGCAGGCGCGCTGCTGTTCAACCAATTCCCGTTCAAGCGCTGCGATGCTCTTATAGCGCAGGAAGCGCCGGTGCCCGTATCCCCGCGCCAGCTTTTCCTGCGCCGGCGAGTTGCAGTACGAGCAGTTGAACGGGCAGCCGCGGCTCGCCTCCAGCGGGATCATGCGCCATACCCTGCCGCCCATCGGTTTGCGGAACTGGTCTTCCGCCACCAGCGAGTAATCCGGGATCAGGGCATCGATGTCCGCCAGCTCGATGGTCTCCGGTTTGTGCAGCGTGC
This sequence comes from uncultured bacterium, assembly GCA_964517215.1. Classification (GTDB taxonomy): domain Bacteria; phylum DAOPZR01; class DAOPZR01; order DAOPZR01; family DAOPZR01; genus CAZFBR01. Next base: position 2,054 of record CAZFBR010000102.1, on the reverse strand, counting down.
CGTCCGCCTCGCGCGTCCACACACCGGGCAGGCCGCGTGGCGATTCCTTCCGGCGCAGCCGTTCACAGATATCGACAATGACCTTCTCGCCATCGCCGACGACAAGCATATCGATGCCCGGCTCCTGCAACACCTCCAACGGTGCCATGCCGGGCAGCACGCCACCACAGACAACCGGTATGCCGCAATCGCGCACTGCCGCCAGCAGCAACCGCGTGCGGCGCCAGGTCCCTTCCAGAATTGAAAAAGCGACCAGGTCCGGCTTAAATGCATCAACGCAACGGCGGAAATCTCCCTGCAGATCATTGCCAACCTCGGCAAAGGTCTGGCGGATGTCGAACGGCCGATACGCAAGCGAGGCAATCCGTCGCTCTTCGTGCACCGCCCCCTCGTCAGGGTAATTCGCCCCGTCGAACAACGCCACGGTGATGCCGGCACGCTTGAGCGCGGCGGTAAGCAGCCCCATTGCCAGTGACGGCATCTTGCTCATGCCGATGTTCGGATAGACCAGCAGGATGCGGAATCCGTCGGTTTCTGTCATCGTGTTGCTCCGGCGACAGGCGCTCCATGCGTTTCCCGCTCGATCTCGTCATTCACCTGCCAGACCATGCGCAGCACCTCGGCCGGGTAGCGGCCGACCGCCGTTTCCTCCGAGAGCTGCAGTCCGTAGACGCCGCTCTTGATGCTGTGATAGAGGTCGTTGATCTCCGCGATGGTCGGGACCGGCTTCGCCTCCATGTTCTTCAGCACCTGGGTGGCGAGGAAGACGCGCCGGTGCTTCAGGCGCGCGCGCTCGATGATGTAGCGCTGGAAGACCGGGACCTGCGTCAGCCCGACCTCGGTCGACAGGTCGCCGCGGTCGACATTGACGTGCTCGACCGCGTCGAGGATGGCGTCGAGGTTGTCCACCGCCGCGCGTGTCTCCACCTTGGCGATGACGGTGATCCCCGGTGCGATCAGCGCCTGCGCTTCGGCGATATCCGCCGCAGTCCGCACGAACGACAGGCTGACGTATGCCAGTTTCAACCGGTTGGCAAGGTCAATGAGCACGCGGTCGCGCTCGAACAGGAACGGCAGGTTGGCGTGGATGCCGCGCACGTGCAGCCCCTTGTTGTTCAGCAGTTCGCCGCCGCAATGAGCGCGCATCTCGACACTGCCGGCATCAGCCCGCAGTACGGTGAAGCGCTGCGTGCTGTCATTCGCCCAGATAGTGTCACCGGGCTTGAGCAGCGCGCAGAATCCCGCATAGTTCACCTGCTGCGCGGTCAGGGTTATCCTGCCGCCGTCGGTCAAGGGAATGGGAGCGGCCAGGTTGGCAGTGCGCACCTTGTTGCCCGGCAGGTCGACCATGATCGCCGCGTCGGGCACCTGCGCCCGTATCGCCGCCACCATGCCGGCGATGTCGTCCGCCGTGCCGTGCGCGCCGTTGATGCGGTAGATGAGCCGCCGGTCATGCACTTCATGCAGGGCCAGCCGTCCGAGCAGGGCCGGGCCGACCGTCGCGATTATCCGTTGCATGTCTCCTCCTTCGCAATGAACATTCTGTCGCCGAGCGCGATGATCGCGTCGGCCACCTCCGCGCGCATGAAGCGCGGGTCGGGTCGTTTCCCCTGCGCCAGCATCTGCCGGATCAGGGTCGCGCTCACCGGCACGCGATGCGTCGCATAATGGTTGCAGGTGCGGTCGCTGACGATCTGCGCGCAACGCTCACACCAGTACGGCTCGCGCATCAGCAGCAGCTCGATGCCGAGCCCGTCACCCTCCCGCTGCAGCTTCGCCGCCAGCTCATGCGCCGCGTACTGTGCGTAGTAGTCGCCAACCCCCGCGTGGTCGCGTCCGATGATGAAGTGCGTGCAGCCGAGGTTGCGGCGGACCAGCGCATGGAAAACCGCCTCGCGCGGCCCCGCGTAGCGCATCGGCGTGCGCAGTTCCGCGAAATGCACTTTCGCTGCCGGGTAGTAGGCAGCGAGCATCGCCCGGTAGCCCGCGCGCACCGCCTCCTCGCTGAAATCCCCGGCCTTCTTCCAGCCGGTAAGTGGATTGAGCAGCAGCCC
>CAZFBR010000101.1:0-12170 GCA_964517215.1 uncultured bacterium | reverse complement strand
GGTGAAATGCGCCACCACCCCGATCACCGTTCCGGTCAGCAGGCACGGCAGCCACCCCGCGCGAATCGCCCGCCATCTGCCCACAATCCACAGCATGCAGAACCCGATCAGCATGGATATCACCGGCAGCATCATGGAGAATATCCGGCCCGCCTGGCTCAAAGTGATTGTCACTCCGCTCTCCCGGAAGAAGCCGTTGGCGATATCGACGAAGACCACGATGGGCGCGCCCAGGAGCGCATAGGTGCAGAGCGAATCGTAGCCGATGGCCGGCAGCGCAATGGCGATGGCGGTGGAATAGCCCATGGCCAGCAGGATGGGGGGGAGCAGCGAGACCGGGGTGGCGCCCACCGCGACCATCAGCGTGCCGAACCCGATATTGATCATCATGATCTGCACCGCCCGGTTGTCCCGGGCCAGGGTCTTGATGAAGATAATCACCCGCCGCAGTGCGCCGGTCTTCTCCATGAACGCCATCTGCAGCAGCGACGTCGCCACGATCAGCGACACCGAAAAAGAACGGACAAACCCGGCCAAGGTCGAACGCACCACCACCTCGAGCGAGGTCTGGAAAAAGAGCATGGCGATCACCGCCAGCACCAGCCAGCCGACCGTGCCGCTCAGGTCGGCGGAACAGCGGTACACCAGCAGCAAGACCAGGATGACAATGATCGGCAGCAGAATCAGGAACAGGGTCATGACCGGGCGTTCCCCGCTGCCAGCGCCCGCGCAATGAACGGATCAAGCGCCCGCGGATCGCCACAACACGATTCACCCGCCGCCTTGCAGCATCCCCGGCATTCGTCGGCATGCGCGCAGGACCGGCACTGCTCCGGCAGCGCCGCCAGGAACTCGCGCATCGCGTTCCCCCGCACCATCGTTGCGAACGGCTGCTCGCGCAGGTTGCCGATGATGGTGGCGGAATGGTTGCACGGCCGCACGTTGCCCAGCGGGTCAAGCGTATAGTAGGCGCGCTCTGTCCCCGCCGCGCAGAAGCCGAAGGTCAGCTGCTTGTACTGTGCCGTGCTGAACACGCAGGGGGGCATCGGGATCGAGCAGGAAATCGGAAAATGGTACGCCGCGCTCAGCTCTTCCGCCGTATCGAGCGCCGCCTGCAGCTCGGCGACCGGGGCCGAAAGCCGATCGAAATTCCGCCAGCCGCGCCCGCCCGGATTGAAACGGTTGAACATCATCCCGTCCGCGCCGAGCGCCACCGCCAGCCCGATGGTGTCGCGCAGCGTCGGCAGGTTCAGCCGGGTGGCGACGAAGACCGCCACCACCCGCTGCTTTTTCGCCTTGAGTTTGGCGATGGCGAGCGTGACCTTGTCGAATGCGCCGGGCATGCCCGACATTTCATCGTGGATGGCGCGCTTTGCCGACAGCAGCGGCAGTTCCCAGAACCCGATCCCCGGGCCCGCCAGCGCCCCGAGCGCCGCATCGTCCACCAGTGTGCCGTTGGTGATCAGGTTGACTGTCGCCCCGCGCCCTGCGCAATACCCGACCAGTTGCGGCAGGTCGGCCCGCAGCAGCGGCTCGCCGCCGGTCAGCGTCACCAGCGTCGCGCCCGTCTCGTCCAGCATCTTCCCGTACAGCGCCTGCGTCTCCGCCGTCGACAGTTCGCCGCGCGGATAGGGCCGGCCGCTCTCCCAGACGTTGTAGCAGTGCAGACACTGGTGATTGCAGCGCGTGGTCACCTCCGCAATAAACGACCGCAGCTTAACCATCAGCGTCCCGCTCCGCCTGTGGTGGCGCACAAACGCACCGCGGGCAATACCTGTCGTTGGGCGCGCACCGTATGCGTCATACCCGCACCCATTTGTCCGCACTCGCTGTTCATTTCAATGGGTCACCAGGAATACCCCGATTACATGCACTTCTTCCGGGAACAAATAACAGCGCGACGCCGGGGTCGGCGACGGCAATTGCCAGCCGGCATATTCGTACGCCCGCCTGCCATTCCATATCCGCATATCTTCGCGCAACAGTTGCGCCTGTTCGAACAGCTCATTTGCCCGCATCCCGTCGTTCTTTGCCTGATAGCAATGCGCCAGATCCAGCAGCACCCAGCCATGGTTGGGATGGTCCGGATTGGCGTGGCGCAACTGTTCCAGCGTCTGCATCGCGTCATCAATGCGCTGCAGCCGCGCTGCCAGCACATATGCGATATGATTCTGCGCGCGAACCGCTTCCACCGATCCCGGATAACGCGTCATTACTTCCCGATACGCCGCCACCGCCGGCTCATTCTGCACCAGAACATGCAGGCACCGGGCGCGGTAGTAATACGCCTGCCGGATGTCCGGCGCATCCGGATAGGACGCAATCAGCTTGCTGAACTTCTCCATCGCGGTGGCAATGTTCTTCCGTTCGTAATCGCCGATTGCATCAAGGAACAGGCGCTCAGCATCCGGCAACGGGCACACCGCGGGCGCCGGGATAGCCGGCTGTTCCGCCTGCCAGCGCTGCAGCAGATACCCGTACCGGCTGGCGGGAAAACGGGCCAGCAGTTCGCCGCACGCACTCCGCACCGCGGTGTCATCCGCACCGACCCGCGCCAGACAGCGGGCACGGAAATAGTACGCCGCATCGATACCGGGTGCGTCAGGATGATCCCCGATCAGGCAATTCAGATGATCAAGCGCGATCTGATTGTTATGTGGATAGTAGTACGCCAGGTCGTACATTTCCGCCGCGAGTTCGGCATGCCATTGCGCGTCGCGCAGATCGCAGCCCGCGCCCAACGCCGTCACCAGCAGCAGCGCAACCAGCCCGGTTACGCGCCGCATTACCGCGCCGTCAGTTGCGCCAGTGCCCGCTGCACACGGGCGGTCAGGGCCGCGGCCTGCTGCTGCTCGTCGGCCGTCATTGTCCCTCGTCCGGCCGGATCCGTAAGCAGCAAGCAGTCAGTTTCGATGGTCGTCAGGGCGGCGCGCAGCGCTTCGGGGTGCAGGGTTTGCGCGACCGCCGCCTGTTCCAGGGTATCGATACGCGCCGTCAGCCGGGCCAGCGCGTCGCACCCGGGCAGATACAACATCGGCTCATAGCAGGTCGCCAACTGCATTTCGATTGGCCGTTTGTCGCTCACCTGCCGGTACAGATACTGCAGTTCCTGCGCCAGCAGGCCCTGCTCCGCCGCATTCAGCAGGCCGCTCCCGGCCAGTGCGTCCAGCGTTTCCTCACCTGCCACCAGGTCGCGCTGCAGGCGTTCCTGCGTTGCCCGATCGAACGGGAACGGGCCAAGTTTGCCCGACCCGCAGAGCCGCGCCTCCGCCATTAATGCCGCCAGCTGCTGCCAGCGTCCGTCCGCCGCCAGCGGCGACCGGCCGTCGATTACCTGCAGCGCGCGCACTTCGTCAAGGAAACCGGCAATTGTCGCCAGCTGCAGGCGTGCATCCGCCCGCTCCGTATCGCTCGCCGCAGCAACGAATGAGTCCAGTTCCGCCCCGATATTTGCTGTCGCCAGTGCGGCCGAATCGGCACCGATCGTGCCCGCCGCCACCGCATCGCGCAGCTGACCCGCCCGCTGCTGCAGTCGGGCGGCGCTCGCCTCACGTACGCTGAGCGGGCGCGGGGCGTAGCACAGCGTCTGCGGGCGGTCGTCACAGCCCGCCACGCCCAGCGCCGCCAGCAGGGCAAGCCCCGCCGCCACCAGCCGCCGCCGCCAGCGCGGACCCGTTTGCGCCGCCCGGCGGAAATCGACGCCCAGCATCAGCAGGGCCGCGACCAGCAGCACACCGGTCGCCGTAATGAGCAGGCCCGTCGTCCGGTCGATCATCGTTCAGGCCTGCGGCGGTTCGTCCTGCTTCTCCAGCATTTTCCGCGCGTCCTCGGGGGGCATGGTCCGGTCTTTCATCAGCAGACTGAGGACGAAAATGAACATGATAATCCCGATCGATACATATTCGGGAATTTCGATGCCCGAAAACTTGAGAATGAGCTTGACCCCAATGACGGCGATGATGATGTAGGCGCCGTCCACCAGTTTCGGGAATTTGTCGATCAGCTTCAGGAAGACGCCGGCCACCATGCGCATGGTGATGATCCCGAGCACGCCGCCGATAATGATTACCCAGCTCTTGTTCGACAGGGCGCACGCCGCCAGGATCGAGTCGATGGAAAAGACGATATCCGCCAGTTCCACCATCACCACCGTGCTCCAGAGCGGCGACAGTCCGGGGATGGCCAGCGGCCCGCGCGGTTTGCCATGCTCCGCGGCATCATGCACCTGGCGCTTGTCCAGCGAATGCTTGATCGCGATCCCCAGCAGGTACAGTCCGCCGAGCAGTTTGAGCCAGGCGAACTTCATCAGCCAGACCACCATGATCACCGCCAGCACGCGAAACGCAAATGCGCCGAAAATACCGTAGCGCAGCGCCCGCTTCTGCTGGTCGTCGGGCAGATGGCGCACCATGACTGCCAGCACCACCGCATTGTCAACACTCAGCAACCCTTCGAGGACAACCAGCGTAAGAATGACGCTGATATCAGCCCAGGCAAACCACGCGAAATCCATTGTTGCTCCTTATCCGTTCATGCTGCCGCATCGATAACCGTGCGGATCAAGTTCCAGTTGCTGATACCCGAATTCCTGCACTTTCGCCGCCAGCGCCGGCCATTCCTGCCGGGCCCGCGCCAGCTCATCCTGCCCGACTTCCACCCGGGCGCACGGAAAATAGTCACGCACCCGCACCACATGAAAGCCCTGCGCGCGCACCGCAGATTCCGCCTGCTCAACCCGCCGCAGGCCTTCGCGGGTCAACCGCACGCCCGTCGGGAAGCGCGTCGCCAGGCAGGCCTGCGCCGGGGCGTCCGCATTGGGCAGCCCGTGCTCCCGCGCCAGCGCCCGCACTTCTGCCTTGGTCAGTCGCGCATCCTGCAGCGGCGATATCGCGCCGACTTCTGCTTTTGCCCGCGCGCCCGGCCGTACTTCATTGGCATCGTCGGCATTGCTGCCGTCGAGCAGCATCGCCAGCCCGCGCGCCGTGGCGATTTCCCTGAGCCGGCAGTATAGCATTTTCTTGCAGTGATAGCAGCGGTCCGCCGGGTTGGTCTGCAGTGCCGGCACCGTCAGCGTATCGACCGCGAGCGCCTCCCAGGGCGCGTCCAGTTGCACAGCCAGCGCCTGCGCCGCCGCCAACTCCGCCCGCGGCACGAACGGCGAGTCGACCGTCACCGCCAGCACCCGCTCCCGCCCGAGCGCCGTGCGGGCCAGCGCCAGCAGCAGCGAGCTGTCGACCCCGCCCGAAAAGGCCACCAGTCCCGAGCCGCCGGCCCGCAGCTGCGCCAGCAGCGCGGCGTGCCGTTCAGCGAGCGACGGCATCAATCCACCCGCCGCCAAGGACCGTGCTGCGCCGATAGACCACCGCGCACTGGCCCGGGGTCAGTCCGCGCTGCGGCGCATCAAACCGGACGCGCAGGCGATCGGCACCCTCGCGCACCAACAGCGCCGGCGCCGGGGTGGCGCGATAGCGCACCTGCACCCGCGCCCGGAACCGGTCCGGCCACGCCGGCAGTGCCACCAGATTGAGGCCGGTCACCGTCATCTCCCGCTGCATGAGCGCCTCGTTCGGGCCAACCAGCAATGCGTTTCGCGCGCGATCGAACCCCAGCACATAGAGCGGATAGGCCGCCGGGACGCGGATCCCCTCGCGCTGGCCGATGGTGAAGCCCGCCAGCCCGGCATGTCGCCCGACCTCGCGTCCGTCAGCGCCGATGATCGGGCCGGGCTGGTCGTTGATCCCGCGCGCGCGCAGCCAGGCCGCGACCCCGCAGTCGCGCGGAATGAAGCATACTTCCTGGCTCTCGTCGGCGGGGACGGTCAGCCCCGCCTCATGCAGGCGCACCCGCACGGTATGCTTGTCAATGCCACCGAGCGGAAAGAGGGTGTGCGCCAGCTGCTCCTGCGCCAGGGCGAAGAGGAAATAGCTCTGCTCCTTTTTCGGATCGCGCCCGCGACGGATCAGCCAGCGCCCGCCGGCATGCCCCACCCGGGCGTAATGCCCCGTCGCCAGCTTCGTCGCGCCGAGGTCGCGCGCCGCCCGCAGCATGACCGCGAATTTGGTGGTTGGATTGCAGCGGGCGCAGGGGTTGGGCGTGCGCAGGCGCGCATATTCCGCGACAGAATACTCAGTCACCGCGGTCCGGAATTCCGCCCGCGCATCGATCACCTGATGCGGGATTCCCAACCGCTCGGCCATGGCGCGGGCAAGCGCAATGCCGGGCGGCTCCGTTGGCATGTCGGTCAGCCACAGTGTCACGCCAACCGGGTCATAGCCGCGCCGGCGGCACCAGAGCGCAGCGTACGCGCTGTCTGTCCCGCCGCTCATCGCCACCGCCACCCGCAGGCGTGCCATCAGCGGGTTGCACCGTTGTCAGTCGCAGTTCGCATGGCGGCAGTGTAGATTATCGCCCCCAGCCGGGCAAACCGGAGATATGGGAGATATGGGCGCTGTGAATATGGTTCCCCCGCAGCAATAGCAAACAGCAGCAAACTGCCCCTCACCCCGGCCCTCTCCCGGAGGGAGAGGGAGTGAGAATAGTTGCGCGCGACACAATGTGTTGTGCTCCTCTCCCAACTGGAGAGGGAGTTATGATATTCGCATGCTGTGCAGATTCCTCGTCCGGTTGCCGCTGCCGGCGGCGTCTGGTATCATCATCACATGAACCTCAACGAAGTGATTCGCCGGCTGACCGCCCACCGCGCGCGCCTGCAGGAACTGCAGGTGCAGGCGCTCTATGTCTTCGGGTCCGTCGCCCGCGGCACGAATACGCCGGCCAGCGACCTCGACCTCATGGTCGAATTCATGCCCGAGGCGCCCGTCGGTCTCTTCGAGTTCGCCCGCATCCAGCGCGAACTGAGCGAACTGACGGGGATGCCGGTCGATCTGGTGACCCGCGACGCGCTGCATCCGCTCATCCGCGACGGCGTTCTGCGCGAGGCGGTCCATGCCGCGTAGGGAAATCCCGCTGCGCCTTGCGGATATCCGGCTGGCGCTCGACGCGATCGGCGCCTACACCGCCGGTTTCACCTTTGAGCAGTTCGCCGCCGACCGCCGTACCGTCGATGCGGTGGTGCGCAATCTCACCATCATTGGCGAGGCGAGCGCGCGCCTCCCCGAGGAGTTCTGTGCGCGCCATTCCGCCATACCCTGGACGGAAATGCGCATCCTGCGCAATTTCCTCGTGCATGAATACTTTGGTGTCAGCGACCGCATCATCTGGGATACGGTCATCCATAACCTGCCGCCCGTGCAGGCCGCTCTTGCGGACCTGCCCGGCGCGGCCGCCCGACCCGGTCGGCAAGGAGCTTCGTCATGAGCAAGCGTCGCGTCGTCGTCATTGTGGATGGCCTCTCCACCGGCATATTCTTCGCCCCGCGCCTGCGCGCGCGCGGCTATGAGTCCGTGCATGTGCTCAGTTCGCGGGCCATCCCCGCGGAATATCAGGCGATGATCAAGCCGACCGATTATGTCGCCAGCTTCGTCAATGAAGGTGATATCGAGGTGCTGCTCAAGGAGCTGGCGGCGTATGAGCCGCTGGCGGTCATTGCCGCGAGCGAGCCGGCGGTTGAGCTGGCTGATATCCTCAGCGAACGACTGGGCGTGCGCACCAACGGCACCGCGCTCTCCGCCGCGCGGCGCGACAAATTCCGCATGATCGAAGCGGTCCACCGCCACGGCCTCCCCACCTGCGCCTTCTGCTGCTCATCCGACCGCGACGAGATCATGGCCTGGGCGCAGCAGCAGACGGTCTGGCCGATCGTGCTCAAGCCGCTGAAGAGCGCGGGGACCGACAGCGTCTTCTTCTGCAAAACGCCCGCCGAGCTGGCGCAGCGCTTCGCGCAGATCCACAATTCCGTCGATCATTTCGGCACCGCCAATACCTCAGTGCTGGCCGAGACCTTCCTCACGGGGGTCGAGCATCCGGTCAATACCGTCAGTCTGGACGGGAAGCATTACCTGAGCGACGCATGGCGGTACGACAAGCTGGTGCTCCCCGGCGGCTCGTCGCTGATCTACAACTACACGCGCCTGCTCCCCTCCTCCGGCCCGGAGGTGGATGCGCTCAAGCAGTATGTGTTCGGGGTGCTCGATGCGCTGGGGATCAAGAACGGCCCCGCGCATGCCGAGATCATGATGACCGCCGACGGGCCGCGGCTTGTCGAGATCGGCGCGCGGGTCATGGGCGGCTCGCTCCCGACCGACCTGATGCTCGACGCCATCGGCCATTGCCAGGTGGACTGGACCATCGCCTGCTACCTCGAGCCCGGCACCTTCCATCAGCTCGCGGCGCAGCCGTACACCATCCGCAAGCATATCCTCGACAAGTCGCTGATCACCGAGAAGCCGGGCCGGCTCACCGCCATCCCGGGCTGGGGCGCCATCGAGAAGCTGCCGTCGTACTTCTCCTCGTCGCTCTCCGTGCGCGTGGGGGATTACCTGCCGCAGACCATCGACATGTTCACGTTTCCCGGCACGGTGCTGCTCACCCATCCCGACCCGACGGTGGTCGAGGCGGACTATGCGACCATCCGCGCACTGGAGCAGGACGGGCTCTTCACCCTCGATACGCGCCCGGTAACGGTGCCCGCGCCGGTCGTCCCGGCCCTCACGCTCACCCTGCCCAAGGACCTGCGCTTCGTCACCAGTTTCACCGCCGCGACCCGCCAGTTCGCGGTGATGAACGGTGCGGACAACGCCGTCGCCCTGCGCCTCGAGGCGGGGGTCGAGGAGGCGCTGGCGCTGGTCACCCGCCACGCCCCGCCGTCGGCGGCGCCCGAATACCTCGAGCTGCGGCTGGAGAAGCGCGCCGACGGGTTTGCCGTGCAGTTCCTGCTGCGCGAACCGGGCCAGGACCCGGCCGCCCAGCCGGAATTCGACGCCGCGCGCGCGCTCGAGACCGGCGACACCAGCGGCCTTGAGCTGAAGCTGCTCAAGGGGCTGATGAGCGAGGTCTGCTTCCGCACCGACGACGCCGGCCACCGCACGATCAGCTTCATGCTGAAGGCGTAGGATCAGATTGTCGTACGGCACTGGCTGATTTATGGCAGGCTGTTAGTTTGCCCAGATGTCCCCGGACCAGTTTTCGGGGTGAAGTCAATGCACCTTGTTGTGCATCATTATGATAATTACTATTATCCCTATAAGCATAATAACTAACCCAACAACATGGTATTTGTACGGCATTACATCCTTATATAGGTCATCTATATATAACTCGGGGACCCATACATCACTTCATATGAATCTCCTGTGATTCGCGTTATATTGGCGGTTTGACGCGCGGGTTGGTGCTGCGCAACTCGTATTCACCGCTTCCATTGTATTTGTCGCTTTCATCCATATCATTCGCCGGATGCTTGCCTTCTTCTTCCATACTAAGAACAGGTGTACTAATCAGGCCGCGGGGCATCCGCTGTCAATAAATATCCCTACCAAACGCGATTGTGCCGCTTTGCGTTCTGACTATTGTTGAATCTATATGCATTTCAGGGACGGGGATTGCGAATATTTTCTTATCATTATCATAGAGCAACAGGCTCGCATGCATTTTTCTTATGCCCTTTCGGTAAAACAACACTTGGTTCCCGCCCAGTGGTAACAGTTCCATTGCCGAATTCGATCTGGTTATAATTTTCCTTTCACTATTTTCCACGTGATATCTTTCATACCTTACCAAATATTTTGCGAGCAGCAGATAGATGCTGCCATCGCACGCTTTCACTATTTCACATGCCGGGCCTAATTCAAGCCGATGAGCACCGCCATTGGTGCTGCACACTGAAACTACAACACGATGAGCGCTGTATCCTTGTTGAGTATTATTTTTACATACAAAAAAATACTCATTGTTGAGCCAACGGTCCTCTGCGGAAAAAATAACGTTCGTGTCAATTACACGATCTTCCAAGCTCTGCATGTCGAGAAGAACCAAGGTGCCATATTCTGTATATTCTTCATCTATCGTTTCCCGCAAGTAAATGAGGCAATGACGCGAATCAGGCGACCACATCAGCAGTCTAAACATGTTGCAGCCGTCAATGCTGTCGTATGTCGTTTCTTTTTGCATGGGATACTGTTTGATATTCCTTCGATCATTGCAGATATCGTGAAAGGCAATATAGTTCTTCGTATTAATCACTGCCACATATCGACCATTAGGCGAAATGTCCGCCACAGCAACTGCGTCAGTGAGGTTTACCGTATGCGCCACCTGTCGTCGCTGAACATCATATTTGAGCAGTTTTACGGTCGGATCGGGCTTTGTCACGCATAGCAACGACACCGGCGTTTCGCATAAACGCACAGCACATACAACGTCCTGAAGCAGTTGTTCCCGCTGCACACGCGCTGCTATGTGGTATGCATACAACCCCTCAGGATATGCCGCCACAAATTCCTGCTGATTCAGCCACCCCCCAAGCATTACATTGGAACAAGTACCACGATACAGACATTCCCCATGCAAGATGAGCTGAAAACACCTACGGGAAAGAGTTTTGCCATATTTTTCATATGTTACCAGCGCCACTGTGTCACACACACTATTGGCTGTCAATGCTATTATTCCAATTGCATGACCTTCCTGGTTTATGCATGGCTCGCTGTAATGCTGACAAATCGTACCGTCGGCTATCTTAAAGACACGATTTCGAGGGTCCTTGCAAATGCGACTATCTATCATGTTAGACTGTACGCCTTTCTGACATATTCCAGATACAGCGTGCCACACCAGATGCCGAAACCGGTCACGGTATACATGTGCAGCTTTTTCGTTCCTGCACTTCATCTATGGTCAGCACTCTGACAAATCGATAATCCGAACATGCTGCCCTAAACTACCTGTTATGTTTTTTCGTGTTCATCGATCAGGTGTCTCACACTGATATTGTTAAGCATAAACATAATTGAAACCGATATAGCCATCACAAAATTCATTTTAACTATCTGTTCAACACTTATAGTCAAGGGAGCATTCTGAATACTGCACAGCGCAATCACGCGCATGATATAATAGTAATAGAATCCATGCGCACATAATACCACAACCATCGCAACCTTGTTCAACGTCATAATCAATTTAGTCCTTTTAGTACAGGACAATTCTGTGCAGCATTGTTGCCGTGTAATATGTATAATTAGCCAATGGTGGCATAGCAATACATATGCTAACGTAAACAGGTACGAATATACATAGTAATTACTATATAACCATGTCGCCGCAAGTTGCTCTTTTGGGTTGCACAGTTGTGTCTGCGATGGCAATATTATTTCTCTCTTTAACACATCGGCAATCATCCGTGCGTCTACCACTAATACCACTGCAAATACTATCGCAATTACCACGAATACTTTGTCAAATCTGTGGTTCACATTCATAGAACAATTAATCCTTGCATCTTTACGTACCGCTGTCCATATTGATAATAATATCAACCTGATTATAGCATTGTTCCAACCACGATTCTTTGGTATAGCACGGGCTTAATTCAATATTGCTTTTTTCCCATTCTTCTTCACACCATTTTCGCAATTCATGCCACATTTTCTTTTTATCTTTAACGAACCCCAGCAACACTTTCAAGCTATTCACATCAATCATTTCCAATTCTTGCGATATTCCATACATAATCACTGCAAGAAATGCAACAAATGTAAATAGGATATATTGATAAATCGAAAAGTGCCCATCAGGGTCTATGCTCATTAAGGGATTATTACGACAGTACGCGTACCTATTTAAGAGAATCTGATAGTTATCAATTTCATAATGCTCATCTCTACTTATAAACCTTCCAGTTATCATATCATAATATCGTGCATGATAATAACACAGTCCCGTATCAACATCCAACTGCCGTCCGGTGAAGATAATGGTGTTGCGGGTAGTGCCGGTGCTCGCGACGATATTGCCCCATGCGTCGATCTGGTAGCTCTGGATCACCTTCCCGTTCACGTCAGTGATCAGCCGCGTCGTTCCCAGCGCGTCCTGATGAAAGCAGCGGTACTCCGCCCCCGTGTACGACGACAACAGCAGCCCCGTCCCCGGCACCAGACCCGGGCCATAGATGTAATTTGTGCGGAAGCGGCCGTGCTCGTCCTTCTCCGCCAGCAGCTCCAGCCCGTCGTAGTAATACCACGTTCCCTGCCCGTTCAGGTCGCGCCGATAAA
>CAZFBR010000100.1:0-12282 GCA_964517215.1 uncultured bacterium | reverse complement strand
TGAACAGAACACCACCGTGCAGGCGACGGTGGTGATCAAGGCGGATACCGGCGCATTGTATGCGCTGCTCACTGATCCCGTGGCCGGCGACCGGGTGGCGGGCAACCGCACCCTGGTCAAGGCGACGGTGCACGGCGACACCAGCGCCGGTGGCGTGCGCGTCCGCTTCCAGTGGCGCGCGGCGGCGGGGAGCTGGGCGGACATCAGCCCGGCCAATGCCAACCACCCCAACCCGGACTACTCGGACCCGTATTTTGTGCACTGGGACGTGACTGGCCTGACCGACGGCCCGTATTACCTGCGTGCCGTCGCCGAAGCAAATCCCGCCTACGCGGACACGCAGCCGGCGGAACGCTGCATTACCGTCGACCGGCGCAACCCGGACGTTTTCGAGGGGATCGGCAGCGACGGCAACCAGCAGCGCAAGGAGAAGGTGAACGCGGCGGATACGGCGGCCGTGGTCACCCAGGATGCGGATGATACCGGCGCGTACGAAGTGCTCCTGCCGCCCGGCGCATTGACCGGCAATACGGCGGTCAAGCTGGTGATTTACGAGGATACTCGCGCGGGGTATGCGGGCGCCAGCCGCCGCGAATTCGATACCGGGGGGACGGTGCTGGAAATCACGCTCGACAACGGGCAGACGACGCTTGGCGACACGGTGACCATCACCATCCCGTACATGGACAACAACGGCGACAGCATCATCGACGGCACGCGCGTGCGGCTGGCGCTGGCCACCGTCCTGTACTGGAACGGCAGCATCTGGCAGGCGGTCGAGCGCGGCAATGTGAACATCGATCCGGCGCGCAAGGTCTTCATCGCCCGGGTGCGGCATTTCAGCAAGTTCGCCACCGGCAAAACGACGCTGCGCGGCGATCTGGGTGCGGGTGCCGGTGATGATGTGCCCGACGGCAGCGTGAACAGCAACGACCTGAGCGTTTTCAACGGCAGTTTCGGCACGCGGCGCGGCGGCGACCGGTTCCGGGACGACGCCGATCTCGTCATCACCGGCGCCAGTGAAGGGCGGGTCGATGAGGAGGACGTCTTTGAACTGGGCCGGCAGTACGGTGTCACCCAATAGGTTGCGGACGCACGCCGGGTTGCCGCCCGCCTGTCGCTAACGTATAGTTTCACCGATTGCGCCGGACGGAGTGGCGCAGACGCGGACCTGTCAGGAGGAAATGACCATGCCCATGAATCATGACCGGCGCCAGGCCCAGCGGCTTTTCACCCCGCTGCCGGTGGCGCTGCACTGGCAGAGTGCGCACGGCAAAGAGGTGCAGCACGACGCGCAGGCCGTGGATATCAGCGTCACCGGCATGGCGTTGCGGGTGCGCGGCGAGGGTTTGCCGCTGCACTGCCGGGTCCAGGCGGTCTTTTCCCTTCCCCGCCATGAGGCGGTGCTCGACCTGTCGGCGGAAGTGGCGCGCATCGAGGCGAGTCACGGCCATGCGGGATGCGAGCTCGGCCTGCAGTTTATCGATCCGCCGGCGGCGGCGCTCAAGGCGCTGCAGGAATACATCACCGGACTCGCCATCGGCCCGCTGCTGGCCGAAGCCATCAAGCGCGGCGCCTCCGACCTGCACCTGCTTGCCGACCAGACGCCCATGCTGCGCATCAACGGACAACTGCAACCCCTCAGCCAGCGCATCATCCCCGCGGCCGACCTGCCCCCCATGGTCTTTTCACTGCTCGCGCATGAGCAGGTGCAGCGCTTCGAGCATGACCATGAACTCGATCTGGGGGTGCAGTATGACGCGACGCACCGGTTCCGGCTCAACGTCCATCAGCAGCGCGGGATGGTCGAGGCGGCGTTCCGGCTGATCAATCCCGTGCTCGCCTCGTTCGCGGAGCTGCGCCTGCCCGGGGTGATCGAGAACCTGTGCAAACTGCGCGAGGGGCTGGTGCTGATTGCCGGCCCGACGGGTTCGGGCAAGACGACCACCATCGCCGCCATGGTCGATTACCTCAATCGTCACCGCACCGGGGTGATCGTCACGCTCGAACGGCCGATCGAGTATTTGCACGCCAACCGGCAATGCATCATCAAGCAGCGCGAGGTGGGGGTCGATACGCATTCGTTCGCCGCCGCGCTCAAGGCCTCGCTGCGGCAGGACCCGGACGTCATTGTCATCGGCGAAATCGACGACGCCGAGACGGTGCGCACGGCGCTGGTGGCCGCGGAGACGGGCTATCTGGTCATTGCCAGCTTCCATGCCCCCAATACCATCGCCGCCATCGACCGGTTCGCGGCGCTGCTGCCGGTGGAGTCGCGGCGGCAGACGCTGGCGCAGCTGGGCCAGTCGCTGCGCGCGGTGGTGTCGCAGGTGCTGCTGCCGCGCAGCGATCAGCCGGGTCGGGTGCTGGCGAGCGAGGTGCTGACCGTCAGCACCGCGGTGCGGCATATCGTGCGCAGCGACGAGCTGTACCGTTTGCCGACGGTGATCCAGATGGGGGCGGCGCAGCAGATGCTCCCGCTGCAGGATTCGCTGCGCCGGCTGGTCGAGGCGGGGCTGGTCGAGCCGGAGCAGGCCGCCGCCTACAGCGGCGAAGTGCAGGTATGACCGCGGTCGCGCTGGTCCAGGTCCGCACCGGGTCCACCCGGTTGCCGGGCAAGGCGCTGCGCCCGCTTGCGGGGGTGCCGCTGACGGTGCACGTCATCAACCGCATCAAGGCCGCCGGCTGTTTCGCGCGCATCGTGCTGGCCTTTCCCGACCAGGAGGAAGACGCGGTCTTTTACGGGCTGGCCCGCGAGCACGGCATCGCGGCGTGGGCCGGATCGCGCGACGATGTGCTGGCGCGGTTTGCCGGCGCGCTGGCCGCCTTTCCCGGCGAGCCGGTGGTGCGTTTCTGCGGCGACAATCCGCTGCTGGCCACTGAGCTGGCGCCGCAGGTCATCGCCGCGCATACTGCCGCCGGTGCGGACTGGACGGCCATGACGGGTTTGCCGCTCGGGTGCGGGTTCGAGGTGATCAGCGCCGCCGCGCTGCAGCGGGCCCACCGCGAGGCGACGCAGGCGCATCAGCGCGAGCATGTGACCCCCTATCTGCGCGAGCATCCGGAGCAATTCAAGCTCCTGCAGCCGGCAGCGCCGCGGTGCTATCCCGCGGTGCGCCTAACGGTGGACACCGCGGACGATCTGGCGTTGCTCGAACGCATTTATGCGGCGCTCTGGCGGCCGGGAGCTGTCGTGGCGCTCGACGACGCGCTGGTTCTGCTGGCGCAGCATCCCGAATGGCAGGCGCTGAACGCGCATGTCCGGCAGAAACCGCCGACGGCGGTGGGCTGACCGGTGATCTGGCTGCGGGCGGACGCCAATCCGCGCCTGGGGGCGGGGCATCTGGTGCGCATGCTCGAACTGCAGCGCCGGCTGGGCGGGCAGGTGCGGCTCATGGTGCGGCATGACATGATGGCCGTCTGCATGGCGAACGACGCGCCGGTGACGTGGCTCCGCGACGGCATGGCGCCCCTGCCGGAGCTGCAGCCGGGCGATACCATTGTGTTCGACCTGAAACAGCTGCCGGCGGCAGCGGTCACGGCGGCCCGGCAGGCGGGGGCACGGACCGTGGTGATTGAGGATGATGCCGCCGCGGGCCGGCAGGCCGATCTGCTTATCGATTGCAATCGTCCGGCGGCAGAGGCCCGGGACGCCGATCGCGAATGGTTCGGCCCGAAATATCCGCTGTTGCGCGCCGCCGTGGTGCAGCTTCGCCGCGCGCCGCAAAAGAAGCAGCCGCATCATGTGGTGATCGCGCTGGGCGGCGGCGATGCCGGTTCGCTGGCGCTGCGGCTGGCGCGCGACCTGTCGGCGATGCGCTTGCGGCTGACCATTCTCGCCGGGTGGGGCGAAAGCGAGCCGCAGGGGCTGCCGCGCGGCATCGACTGGCAGCGCGCCACGCCGCATGCCCTGACCCTGCTGGCGTCAGCGGATGTGCTGGTCTGCGCCGGCGGGGTGACGATGTGGGAAGCGTTCTGCCTGGGGCGCAGTGTGGTGGTGCTGCCGCGCTCGGCGGAACAGGAGCGCAACGCGCGCCGGCAGGAGGCGCTTGCCCTGGTGGCGCCTGCTGGTGATGTGGCGATGGCCGCCGCCCTGGTGCAGGAATGCGCCCGGGTGCCGGCCGCGTCGTACCAGCGCGCCCGCGCCGCCCGCGAAGCCGTTGACGGGCATGGCATGGACCGGTTGGAGGACTGGCTGGCCGGTCTGCACGGGAGAATGTGCAGATGACCCTGCCGCCTGACGGCATGCAGCCGGAACAGCCGGAACCACCACCGCCGGCGGGGCCCGACTGGCCAACGGACATACTGCAGGCCGCGCCGTCAGAATACGGCGCCGCGCCGCGGCCGCCGCGCCGGCCTGTGCCGCCGCCGGCAGCGCCGGCGGGTTTCAGCAGGAAGCTGGTCGCGGTGCTGGTCATCCTGCTCCTGGTGGTGGCGGCACGCAAACAGCTGCTGAACGCCATTGACATCATCCGCAACTCGCCGGAATGGTGGCATACCAGCCAGCATCTGTCCCGGCTCGACCGTGCGCTGCACAGCGAGCTGCGTGCTGCGGAGCGCGACCGCCACCCGGTGAAACTGACTCTGCGCTCGTTCTGCAGCTTCGACATGAACGGCATTGACCGGGGCGTGGTCACCGACGCGTGGCAGCGCGAGTACCGGCTCTATTTCCAGGGAAGGTTGCATCCGCTGGATGACGAACTGGTCATGCAGTTCAACGATTTCGGCAATTATGTGATCGTGTCCGCCGGTCGCGACGGCAGGTTCTGCACGCCGGACGACCTGGCCAGCCGCGGCGAGAATCTCGCCATTACCAAAGAATTCCGCGCCCTGCCCGCCGCGCCCGAAGGTGACGGCTCCGATTGATTGCGCGTGCGGCGATGCCTTGGCCCCCTGCGCAGCCCCCGCGCTTGTTGGCAACTTTTTCCCCGCAGACCCTGTCATAGCAAGCGTGACGCCGATCTCCGGCGCGGGGGCGATGACGATGACACGCGATGAGCGGAACATGGCGCTGGCCGCGGAGCAGCTGCGGATGGAAGTTGCCGCACTGGCGGGGATTGTGGTGGGCTGCTGCGGAATCATGCTGGCCGCACAATGCGGCTGGCGGCTGATCGCCTGATCCGCGCGGCATCCGCGGAACAACGCACACGCGCGAAACGCAAACAGGGTTGCGTGGCCTCAGCTCACGCCCCGCCGGCAACCAGCCAATTATTTGACCGCTGTCGTCGATTCTGTTACCATCACGGTATCCGGCAATTAATCAGGGAATGGTGTCTGTGGAGAAGCTGCTGCAGAAACTCGAAAAATTCAAGGGCGTGATGGAAGTGAGCAAGGTGCTCAATTCCACGCTCGAACTGCAGGAGGTTCTGCGTCGCGCGCTGACCATTGAGCAGCAGGTGATGGCGGCGGAGGCGGGATGCCTGCTGTTGCTTGACGAAGCCGGTGACGAGCTGCAGTTCGTTACCGCCCTGGGCGAGGTGTGCGACCAGCTGCAGGCGGCGCAGGTGAAGGTCGGCAAGGGGATCGCCGGCTGGGTCGCCCAGAACCGCCAGCCGCTGCTCGTTGCCGACGCCTATGCGGACGCGCGGTTCGATCCCTCCTGGGACAAGAAGACCGGCTTTACCACCAAGTCACTCATCTGCATTCCGCTGACCAGCAAGGACCAGCTGCTGGGCGTGGCGCAGGTCATCAACCGCAAGGACGGGGCGCCGTTTGATGCCGACGACCTTGAACTGTTCACCGTGTTCGGCGGGCAGCTCGCCACCGCCATCGCCAATGCGGCGCTGCACCGCAAGCTGCTCGACCAGCAGCGCATGGAGCAGGAGCTGGAAATGGCGCGCATGATCCAGCGCTCGTTCCTTCCCGCTGCGCCCGCGCCGCGCCCGGAACTTGAGCTGCATGCGGCCAATATCCCCGCCCGGTCGGTGAGCGGCGATTTTTACGATTTCTTCACGCTGGGCGACGGGCGGCAGGTGATTGTCATCGGCGACGTGTCGGGCAAGGGTGTGCCCGCGGCGCTGTACATGGCCAATCTGCTGAATATGCTGCGTTACCGTCTCAACGAAACCCCCGACTTGGGCGCCGGCCTGGTGCGGCTGAACAACCAGCTGTTCGAGCAGAGCCAGAAGGGGATGTTCGTCACCCTGGGGGTGCTGGTGCTCGATACCGCCACCGGCGAGCTGGTGAGCTACCGGGCGGGGCATCTGCCGCCGCTGCTGCTGGCCGCCGCGGGCGGCCATTCGTTCGTGCTCGACGGCGGCGGGCCGCCGCTCGGGGTGATACAGGATATTGTGATCATTCCGCAGACGGTTCGCCTGGCGCCCGGCGACCGCATCGTGCTCTACACCGACGGGGTGACCGAAGCGGAGGGCACGTTCGCGGGTGATCTCGGGCTTGAGGGCCTGGCCCGGGTGCTGGAGGAGCAGGCGGCGCCGCTGGCGGTGCTGACCTCGCGCGTCTTCGCCGAAGTCAATGCCGCCGAGGGCCAGCCCGCGCTGCATGACGACCTGACCGTGGTCATGCTGGCCTGGCGCCCGCCGGCGGCCGACCCATGCACGTTCACCTACTCGCTGGCGTTCGTCAGCGACCCGCGCTTTCTGCGCGTGGTGCGCGCGCTGGCCGAGCGCATTGGCGCGGACTGCGCGCTCACCGCGGACTGTGTGAACAAGCTGAAACTGGCGCTGGATGAGGCACTGACCAATATCATGCGCCACAGTTACGACGGGCGGCGCGACGGCCGCATCGCCGTGACGGCGGAGCGCACCGGCGGGACGCTGACCTTCCGCCTGCGCGACTGGGGGCGCAAAGTGGCGCCCGACGCGATCTGCAGCCGGCCGCTCGATGAAGTTCGTCCGGGCGGCCTGGGCGTGCACTTCATCCGCGCGACGATGGATCGCGTGGACTACGATATCAGCCAGCCGGAGGGAACCATCCTCACGCTGGTCAAGCAATTGCCGGGGGGATGACGCCATGGAAGTGAAGCTTGAGCCGCAGGTCGACCGCCAGCGGGTGCTGGTGACGGGTGATGTCGATCTGAGCACGTCGACGCAGTTGCGCGAGGTGCTCAACCGGCTGACGGGGGAGAAGACGCCGCGCATCGAAGTCAACCTCGCCGGGGTGGGCTACATGGATTCGTCGGGGATTGCCACGCTGGTGGAATGCCTGCAGCAGACCAACGGCTACCACGGCACGCTGATCCTGGCCGGGATGACCGAGGCGGTGCGCTCGGTGTTCGAACTGGCCAATCTCCTGCCGGTATTCACTGTCGAATAGCATGCAGTTCGTGTTTGTCGCGCTTGGCCAGCGGGTGATGAAGAACCTGCTGCACATCGGGCGCTTCACCCTGCTGCTGCGCGACGCCGCGGTCTGGGGGTTCGTGCGCCCGTTCCGCGGCTATCCGCTCCGGCGCCGGGAACTGTTCAACCAGATGATGATCATCGGGGTGCAGTCGCTCCCCATCGTCGGCCTCATCGGCGCGATCATGGGCATGATCCTCGCCCTGCAGGCCGCCTACCAGCTGCAGAAGTTCGGGGCGGAGATGTATATCGGCAGCATGGTGGGCATTTCGCTCGCCCGCGAGCTGGGCCCGCTGATGGCGTCGATCATGCTCTGCGGGCGCATCGGCGCGCGCTTCGCCGCGGAACTGGGCACGATGAAGGTCTCCGAGGAGATCGATGCGCTCGAGGTCATGGCGCTCAACCCCGTGCGTTTTCTCGTTGTGCCGCGGCTCATGGCCATCATGATCATGCTGCCGTGCCTGACCGTGCTCGCCGACCTGATCGGGTTCGCCGGCGGCATGCTCACCTCGGTCTATATCGTCGGGGTCGATCCCGAGCTCTACTACCAGAAGACGGTCTATTTCATGGTGCTGAGCGATGTCTCCACCGGGCTCATCAAGAGCTTTTTCTTCGCCCTGATCATTGGCGGCATCGGCTGTTACAAGGGGATCAACGTGACCGAGGGGGCTGCCGGGGTTGGCCTCGCCACCACCGAGGCGGTGGTCATGTCCATTTTCCTCATCGTCTGCACCGACTGCATCGCCACGGCGTTTTTCTACTTTTTGGGATGATGACGCATGCGCATTGAGATCGAGAACGTCGCCAAGCGCTACGGCAGCGACCGCTGGGTGCTGCAGGACGTCAGTTTCACCATCGAGCAGGGCGAGACCTTTATCATCATGGGCGGGTCGGGCTGCGGCAAGACCACCCTGCTGAAATGCCTCAACGGGATGGAGAAGCCGGACCGCGGCAGCATCCGCATCGACGGGCAGGACATCGTCACCATGCGCGACGACGAGCTCTACGCCCTGCGCACGCGCTGGGGGATGTGCTTCCAGATGGGCGCGCTGTTCAATTCGCTGTCGGTGGGGGAGAATATCGCCCTGCCGATGCGCGAGCACACCAGGATGGCGGACAACATCATCGACATCATGGTGCGCATGAAGCTCGACATGGTCGGGCTGACCGGGTTCCAGGACTTCATGCCGTCGGAGATCTCCGGCGGGATGAAGCGGCGCGTGGCGCTCGCGCGCGCCATTGCGCTCGATCCGAAGCTGGTCTTTTACGACGAACCGGGGACGGGGCTCGATCCCATCGTCGGCAGCGTCATCTACCTGCTGATCCGCGACCTGGCGCACAAGATGAAGATGACCTCGGTCGTGGTGACGCACGAGATGGAATTCGCCTTCCGCATCGCCGACCGCATGGCGATGCTGCACGAGGGGAAGATCGTCAAGGTGGGGACGCCCGACGAGTTCCGCGCCAGCGACGACCCGCTGATCAAGCAGTTCATCAACGGGCTGCCCGACGGGCCGATCCCGCTGCGGCGCTCGCGCGAGGATTATCTGGAGTTCATTATCCACGGGGACAACAAGGTATAGGGGAGAACCGGACATGGCCAGCAAAAGCACCAACCCGCGCCAGGAAATGATCGTCGGCATCTTTACCGCCGCCGCGATCATTGGCCTGATCACCATGGTCTTCGTGCTCAACAAGACCATCATCCTGTCGAGCAACAACTCGTACGTGGTGACCTTCGGGTTCATCGACGGGCTCGAGCCCGCCGCGCCCGTGCGCTATGCCGGGCTGACCGTGGGCAAGGTCGAAAGCATCGAGATGTCCGGGGACAGCAGCGCGCGCATGCGCGTGCATATTCGCGTGCGCGACGATGTTCCCCTGCGCGAGGATGTCTATGCCGGGATCAACACGCTGGGCATGATCGGGGAGAAGTACGTTGAGATCGTGCCGTACGGCGACACCCTGCCCGTGCTCGCCGCCGGGGCCAGCATCCGCGGCCGCAATCCGCTGATGATGACCGAGATCATGCAGCGCGGCGAGCAGATTGTCGAGGTGCTGCAGTCGACGGTGTCGGGGGTCAATACAATCGTCAGCGACCGCGACGTGCAGGCGCAGATCCGCCGCATCGTCGCCAATGCCGGGACGGCGGTCGACAATGCCAACGGCCTGATGAGTTCGCTGCACACGGTGGCCAGCGAGAACCGCGCCGATGTGCGCACGACGGTGCACAACGTCAGCATCGCCTCCGGCGAACTGCCGCAGGTGCTGCGCGAGCTGCGCAGCGTGGCGGCCAACATCGACGCCACGGCGAGCGCGGTGCGCACGTTCAGCACCACCGCCAATGGGATCACGGCGGAGAACCGCGAGAATCTGCAGAAGATCCTCGCCAACCTTGAAACCACGTCGCGCAATCTCAAGGGCTTCTCGGCGGATATCGAGGCCAACCCCTGGAAGCTCCTCCGCACCCCCTAAGGGCGGAGACCGTCGCTTGCGGGAATGACGTATCCGGCCGATTTGGTCGCCGTCGGCGGCGCGTATCATCAGCCATAGGGCACGGGGTGTCCAGGGAATGTTGTTTTCTGAGCGGGAGAGAGGGTGATGGGATGATGGTGATTAAGCGGTTGGGACCGGCGGTGGGGCTGGCACTGCTGCTGGCGGGGATACTGCTCAGTGCGGATATGCACAATCGCAAGGCGGCGCCGGCGGCAGTACCGGCGATTGCCCTGTTCCAGTATTCCTCGCGCCCAACCCTGAACGAAGGCATTGCGGGCATACGCGAGGCACTGGCGCAGCATGGCTGGCGGGACGGCGAAAAGATCACGGTGCGGCAGTTCAATGCGGAGAATGACATCGGCACGGCCAATACCATCGCCCGGCAGATCACCGACGGCAGCTATGCCATGGTGATCACGGTAAGCACCCCCGGTTTGCAGACGGTGGCGAATGCGAACAAGGACGGGCGCACCACGCATATTTTCAGCATCGTTACCGATCCTGCCGGCGCCGGGGTCGGGATCAGCCGTGACAACCCGCTCGGCCATCCCGCCCATCTCGCCGGTATCGGCACGTTCCAGCCGGTGGAAAAGCTGTTTCGCGTACTGCACGAAATCAAACCGGATCTCAAGCGGGTCGGGACGATCTGGTCTCCGGCCGAGGCATGCTCCGCGGCTTGTCTGGTAAAGGCGCGCACGATCTGCCGCGAACTGGGGATAACGCTGGTGGAAACGACGGTTGACAATTCAGCGGGCGTGCGTGAGGCGGCGCAGGCGCTGACCAGTCGCGGGGTTGAGGCCATCTGGATCGGCGGCGACAACACAGTGGAGGTGGCGACCGATGCGGTTATCGGAGTTGCCGCCGCGGCCCGCATCCCGGTTTTCACCAATAATCCGGAGCATAGCCCGCTGGGGGCGCTGGTGACCCTGGGCGCCAATTACTACGAGGTCGGCCGTTCTGCCGGCACACTGGCGGCTGAGATCCTGGCGGGTCGCGATCCGGCCACGGTGCGCATCGAGGATGTGACCCCGCCGCGACTGTACCTGAATCGCGACGCGCTGGCGGCAACGCGCGGCTGGCAGCTGCCGCCGGCAGTGCTGTCACGGGCGGATGCGGTCTGGCATGACGGCGCGCTGGATACCGCAGCCGCCGGCCGGTAGTTTACATTCGCCGATGAACGTGCTACTATTCCGCGTTACCTTTGGTTGCTACCGGGTTGAAGGGCGCATATGCTTGAATTAGTTCGACAACCGACCGCTGACGGCGTTACGCTGGCCGTGACGGGCCGTCTGGATGCGCACTGGTCAATGCAGCTTGACCGCGAGCTGGGCGATATCGTTCGCAGCGGAGCGCGGCAGATCACCCTTGATTTTGCCGGGGTCGATTTCATGAGTTCGGCCGGCATCCGGGTGATTTTCAAGGGGATCAAGGAGCTGGGCGCCATCGGTGGCGCCTTGCGGCTGATCAATGCCGTTGACCGCGTGCAGTCAATCCTGACCATGAGCGGCGTGGCGGCGCTGCTGGCCAAACACTCCGCGGCGACGGTGTCGCCCGCGGCGGCGGACAGTTTCACGCTTGATCGCGGGGCGGCACTGACGGTGGAAATGCTGGGTTCCCCGCGCGACACCTACGCGGAGGGGGATGCGCAGACGGTGGCATTCCCCGCCAACGCGTTCGGTTTCGGGCTGGGCGCATTCGGCGGCAGTGCGACGGAATGTCGCGACCGCTACGGCGAGTTTATCGCCGCCGGCGGCACTGCGGCGTATCTGCCCGCCGACGGCAGCGAAACCCCCGACTATCTGGCCGGCGATGCACAATTCGTTCCGGCAGTGAGTGTCCTGTACGGGCTCAAGCTTGCCGGCGGTTTCCGCCATCTGGCGCGGTTCGCGGCAACGGACGATCCGCTGACCCTGACGGAACTGGCGCAGCGCGCACTGGCGGAGGCCAAGGCGCCGGCGGCCGGGTTTATGATTGTCGCGGAGTCCACGGGCCTGGTGGGCGCGGCGTTGCGGCGCTCGCCCATGACGGGGAGCGGCGACAAGTTCGCCCACCCCGCGGTGCGCGAATGGCTGGGCTATACGGTCGAACGCGCCCACCGCCATGCCCTGGCCCTGGTCGTGGGGGTGGCGGCGACGGCGGGCGCGGAACCGCCCGCGCTGGCCCCGCTCCTGCGCCCGCTGGCGGAGGGGCTCAGCGCGCATTGCCATGCGCTGATCGTATCCTATCGCCCGCTGCCTGACGGCAAAATTGATGCCGGTACGATTATTCGCGAATTGCTTGCGACCCAGGAAGTGCTGGGGGTGCTGCACCTGTTGCACGACCGCCGCCCGGCCACCGGGGTGGGTGACAGCGAGTTCGTGCGCGGCGCGCTCTGGTCGGCGCCGCTGGCGGGGGTGGGCGCATGACCCTGCTCATCGGCTCCGTCACCATCGGTCTGATCCTCGCCCTGCTCGGGATCGGGGTCTACCTGAGTTTCCGCATTTTCAATCTGGCG
>CAZFBR010000099.1:0-12355 GCA_964517215.1 uncultured bacterium | reverse complement strand
GGTGGCATCCGCCGCGCTCACCTTGACCGCGTCTTCGACCCCCGCCAGCTTGCCCAGTTCCGCCTCGACCGGCACGCCCTTGCTGTGCGCGTACTCGACCACCTGCTTCGTGATGCGGATGTTCTCCGCGAACGGATGCTTGCTGCCGTCGATCATCACCGAGGTGAACCCGCCGTCGATGCACGACTTGCACTGCTCGAAGCTATCGCCGTGATCGAGGTGCAGAACGATGTTCGCGCCCGTCGCTTCCATGGCCGCCTGCACCAGGTGAATGAGATATTCATGCCGCGCGTACTTGCGCGCGCCCGCCGAAACCTGCAGCAGGACCGGCGCCTTGGCTTCCGTCAAGGCCTCGGTGATGCCCTGGATGATTTCCATGTTGTTGACATTGAACGCGCCAACCGCATAACCACCCGCATACGCCTTCTGGAACATTTCCCTGCTGTTGATAAATGCCATATCCGCCTCCTCAGTTTTTTCAGCGACTGGTGATTATAGCAGATAATCGACGGTCTGTCAACGAATCGGCCATTGTTTTGTATCCGGGATCTTTTTGTATCCCATTAAAGTATCAATAAGTTCTGACGATAACCATAAAGAGCGGGTGCGTTGTTGCGCGCCCTGTCGCACCATCCATATGAATATACTGCGCCGGGAGTCGGCGTGGTTCTTCAGGGGATGGCAGACGTCAGGGCGCGGACAGGGCACTCTGCCATCTCACGGATGAGGTGTGTCCCATGTCACGCAAGCGCGCGCGTACTGCCATCGCCCTGACCGCCGCGGTCTCCACCGGGATCCTGCTGCTGCAGGTCCATCGCCTGGTTGCCGCCGATCAGCAGCTGCCGGAGATCGCCGGCGGTGGCGGTGACGACCTCACCCTGGCCAATATTCAGCATGCGCCGGCCAACAGCACCGCCGCCATCGCGCGCAACACCACCCTTGACTTTCTGGAGCATACCGCCCGCAACGACAGCTATGTCATTATCCGCCATGAGGCAGTCGTCGCTTTGGGGCGGCTGGGGGAAACCGCACTTCCCGTCCTGCAGTCGCTGCTCGATGATCAGCACTGGCTGATTCGCACCGAAGCAGTCATGCAGCTCGGGGCGCTGGGCAATGCCGCCACCCTGCCGCGCCTGCTGGAAGTCATGCAGCACGATCAGGATCCCTGGGTGCAGTACAAAGCGGGAGAAGCGCTCACCCGGTTCGGGGACAATGCCCTGCCCTACGTGCAGGAACATCTGCTCAATTCGGCCGCAGCCGCGCAGCGGACGCTGGGACTGCGCCTGCTGGCCGGCATGGCATCACCCGCCGCGCGCACCAGCATTATGCAGCTGCTGGGCGACGACCATGCCGGGGTGCGCCGGACGGCGGCGGAACTCGCCGTCGAACATCCCGGCAACGAAATGGCAGCCGCGCTCATGCCGCTCCTGCAGGACCGTGACCGCCAGACCCGGGCGGCGGCGGAAAAATCCCTGCGCCGGCTGGCGGAATTCTCCCGGCCGCGGGCGCGCGAACTGGCCACGTCCGTCGACCGTGACGAGCGAACGCGCGGCTACGCCCTGCTGGCGGTGGTTGGCAATGACCAGGACGTGACCTTTTTCGATGAATGCCGCGAACTTGAGACCGGCCGCCAGCAGCGCACGGCACTCAACCGCGCGCAACGCGAGCTGCGCGCCCGGCTGCGCACCGATGCGGAGGCCGCTCCTGCCGCCGCCGATCCGGCCGCAGCCATCCTCGCGCAACTGCCGAACCTGGAAAATGAATACGCCTGTGCCATCGATTGCGCCAGCAACCGCATGTATCTGGTGCGCGGCGGGCGCGTGCTGCGCGAATGCACCGTGGCCACCGGCATGGACCGCCGCGTGGGCAGCTACTACTTCCACACCCCGCGCGGCGAATTTTCCGTGCTGAGCAAGGAACGCGATCCGCTGTGGTACCGTCCGGCCTGGGCGTGGATTGAGCGCGGCCAGGCGGTGCCCACCGGTCCCGAACGCTGGCGCGGCGTGCCCGGCGTCATGGGCAAATTCAAGCTTGATCTCGGCCAAGGATACGCCATCCACGGCACCAACGATGTCGGCTCGCTCGGTCGCAAAGCCACGCACGGCTGCATTCGCGTCGGCGCCATCGATCTGGAAGCGGTCTATAACGTCGCCGACGTCGGCACCCGGGTATTCATTTTCTGATGGCGGAAAGCAAGGGCCTCCGGGATTGGCTGGCCATCGCCGGCATCATCCTGCTGGGTCTGTTTTTCCTGACCCTGATCGGGTGGATTTTTCTGCGGCTGCCCTGGTAACCTGAACCGCGCCGGCCAGCCGACCGTCACATGTGGCGGCGGCGGCCGGTTTTTCCGAACCGCACCGGCCAGCCAGCCGTCAGCAATGGCGGTGGCGGCCGGTTTTTTATTCCGGCCAGGCCACAGCTGCCGCAGCGGCCGTTCGCCGCGCGCTGAAGCTGCAGTTGTGCCGGCTATTGCTGTGCGGCACGATACCGCCGATATAATTCACGCAGGGCTGCGGTATCCCAGCCGCTGTAGGACTGATACCGCTCATTCAGTGTTGCGCCGCCGTCATGCGCGACAATTTCCACAGCGCGTTCGTATGCTGCCCGCTCCGCGGGGGTCATGGAACTGATCCGCTGCGCCAGCCACGCGGTATCGTGCCCATCGGCACGACGATACGAATCCATCAATTCACGCCGATGAGTTGCTTCACTGTAATTCGCCCGGTAAATCCGCAGCACTTCACTTTCAATTGACGGCCAGCTGGTCGTATCGGTGCCCGTGCCGCCGCCGGTGGTCCCGCCCCCCGTGTCAGTGCCCGTCCCCCCCCCGGTGGTCCCGCCGCCAGTGGTTCCGCCCCCGGCAGTTCCGCCGCGCAGCAGTTCCGCCACAATCTGCGCCACAATTTCCGACGGCAGGCTGCCGTATTGCTGCACCATGGTTTGCGGATCTATGCCGGTCGGCAGCGTGCCGAGAATCGTCACCCAATCAATGCATTTGCCGCTGCTGGCGATCTGCGCGAGCATGGCTTCCAACTCGTCATCAAGCGCCAGCAGCAGCGCCGAGAATAGTTCGCCCGCCTGTTGGGCCACCAGTTCCGATTCCGTCAGTGCGGTTGTCCCTGTTGTTCCTGTGCCGCCGGTGCTGCTGCCGCCGGTGCCCGTGTCCCCGCCGCCGGTGCCGCCGCCCGTTGCCACTTCCAGCGCGCCCTTCCAGAATAACTGCTGTGCCGTGGTGCTCCCCATGAGCGTCGGCGTGCTTCCGGTACCGCCGCTGCCGCTCCCGCTCCCGGACGAACTGCCGCTCCCCGCCGGATTCAGCATTGTGGTGCCGGTGCCGACCAGAAAAGCCCGCACTTCTTCCCGCCGCGCTCCTGCCGTGGTCGCTGCGGGCAGTCGTGCCGCCAGTTGCTGTGCCGCCGTACGATAGTAGTAGTCATTCAAGGCATCCCCGGGCAGCGTGCGGGATTGGGCATTGATCACCGCCATGCGCGCCTGCAATACCTGCCGGTATGGCTGCAGGCGCGCCAACGGCGGCAGATTGCTGCTGCGGCCGCCCGTGACGCTGGCGCCGGTGTCCGCGCTGGTGCCGGAAGTGCTGAAAATAGCCTGCACCATATCCTCCGTCACCCCTTGGTAACAGACCAGCAGGCCAACCGTCGCCACTGACAGATAGTAGGCCAGCAGTTTTACCTGCTGCAGCGCCACGCGCAGCACTTCCGATGCGCTATAATCCGCCAGGCTGTGCCCGCCACCGAGAATGCCGCGATGGGTCAGGAATGATGCCAGGCCAATGCCGGCAACGAGAAAAATCAGCGCAGGAATCGTTCCCCAGTTGCTGAACGGGATCGCATCGCCGCGGTTGAGCGCCAGCAGCAGCAGCACGACCGCTGCCGCCGCCAGCAGATATGCCAGCCGCTTCCGGTTCCGACGCAGAATCTGCAGTTTCCGCCATCTGTCCGCCCGCATGCGCTCCTCCGCCGATCCGGATGTTCCGCCATGTGCGACTTGCTTTCAGATTTTACCACCATCCCTGCATCCCGTCAAACCTGTTTGCCGTGCTATTGTCGGTAAGCTATTATACGGGCATTCATTGCACCAGAAAGGAACACGCCATGCCCCAGCGCATGATCGTCAGCACCCTGCTGCTTCCCGGTGCACTGGTGGTCCTGCTCCTGCTGCTTGTGCGCCGCGATCCCCATGCCCTTGCGCAAACCGGACCGCGCTGGCGGCGACGGCTGCTGGCCGCCGGCCTGGCACTGCTGGGCTGGCTCTCGCTGGGGGGATGCGGCACCGCCGACCGGCCGGATGCTGAGGAAACCGACGCCATTGTCCAGACCGAAGAATCGGATGATTGTGAGGACGATAATGCCCAGCAGCGCCGGGAATCAGCAGCCGCTGCCCGCGAAAAGGAAATGCGCTCGCACCACGCGACGGTAAACAACTGGCTTTTCCCTCCTGCCAAAGTGGAGCTGATCAGACTCACACATCAACTTCGTCAGGCGCTTCTTGCCAATCAGGCCGATAGCAACCGTGTGGTGGTGATAAATACGATTGATGCCGCGCAGGTGACCGCAACCGCAGATACAATTCGCGCCCTGCTTGCCACGCTTGACGATTCTCCGGCGTATCCCTTGCCGCACAGCAATTTTTCTCCGCAACAGGATCATCGCCTCCGTGCGCTCCACTTCCTCTCCGCCATCGTCCGCAGCGCGCAAAACTCACGGGATACCGTGCAGAATCGCCGCTATCTGATCACCCGCTTCGAGGCGGAATCCATCGCCGCCGGTTATCGCACTGAATACCCGTTCAATAGCGAGCAGGAACAGATTCTGAACAGCGAAATGGAACGCTTGCCGATCGCCATCGAACATATGAAAGCAGCCGAGCTGCTAAACCGTCCGGAAGCCGGGTTGCTGGCAGTCGAATGCCGCGAACTGCAAGACGAGGTCAACCATTATCGTACTGAAGACGAGGGCATGTCCACCTGCTATATGCCGTCCTTCGCCCTCCCTTGTAACGAGTCCGCACAACGCTTGCAGGCCCGCGCCCGGCTGCTCGCCGAGCTTGTCCGTGAACGCGTGCTCCATCCCGATGTTGTTCGCGAATTGCTGCCGCAAATTCGCGCCGACCTTGCCGCGGTGCAGGCCGAGGTGCAGCATCCCGTACCCCGCGATGCCGATGCTGATTTTTCTGACGAAACGCAGCAACTGATCGACCAGTACCCCGCGCTCGCCAGGGAGATTGACGCCGACCTGCGGCAGATCGAACAGCGGTGCGCCGCGCGCTGAACCGCCCCACCGGGCGCTGCCGGGCAGACAACCGCGCCGGCGGCGCGCCACCTCACAGCAGAATCGGGCCCGGACGCAACACGCGCGGCGGATCAAGCGTGCCGTCGAGCACCGTCGACGGCATGCCGCCCGGTGCGGGGCCGCCGTCGACCAGCCAGAAATCCGCGTCCGGGAAATAGCCGCGCACCTCGGCCGCCGTTGTCGCCGGCGGCCGATCGCTCAGGTTGGCACTGGTGGAGACCACCGGCGCGGCCAGCACGCGCAGCAGTCCGCACAGCCAGTCGTGGTCGGGCACGCGGAAACCCGTCGGCGCGCCGCCGGGCACCGGCAGCACCAGCGTCAGCGGTCCCGGCCAGTACCGTTCCGCCAGCGTCCGGGCGGTACCCGCGATGGTTGCGTTTCGTGCCACCGTTGCGCGGTCGCCCGCCAGCAGGATCAGTTTCTTGTCGTCCGGCCGGCCCTTGAGCGCATAGATGCGCTGCGCCGCCGCGTCATTGCCCGCCACGGCAATCAGCCCGTAGACCGTATCGGTCGGCACCGCCGCAATCCCGCCCTGCCGCAGATAGGCGGCCAGTGCCTGCCGGTCAGTCGCCGCTGCCGTCGTGGTCCGCATCGCCGTGCAGTTCCCGGTATAACTCTGATTTCTTCATGCCGCGCGCCGCCGCCACCGCCTTCAGTGCGTCACGCCGGTTGAACCCCAGCCGTTCGTATTCCGCCACCTGCTCCGCCAGCGGCCGGTCATCCGCCACGGGTGGCGCAACCAGCCGCGGCCCGACCAGCAGGACACACTCACCCTGCGCGCGCAGCGGCACTGCCTCACCGAGCGTGAACCGCACCGCCTCCTCATGCAGCTTGGAAATTTCGCGCACCACCGCCGCGGCGCGACCGGGAAAGAGCCGGGCCAGTTCGGCCACCGTCGCAACGATGCGTTCAGGCGACTCGTAGATCACACAGGTTTCATCCGCCGCCGCCAGCCGGGCCAGTGCCGCCGCGCGCTCTTTCCCCTTGCGCGGCAGGAACCCGAGAAAAGTGAAGCGGTCCGACGGCAGCCCCGACAGCAGCAACGCCGGCTCGATCGCCGACGGGCCGGGCAGCACGGTGAACGGCAGCTTCGCCGCAATCACCTGCGCCACCACCCGGTAGCCGGGATCGGAAATGCCGGGCATGCCGCCGTCGGTGACCAGCGCGATCGTCTCCCCCGCCTGCAGCCGCCGCACGATCTGCGCCGCCGCCCCCTCTTCGCCGTGCGCCTCGCAGGCCATGAGCGGCTTGTCGATGCCGTGCCGCGCCAGCAGTTTCGCGGTATGGCGCGTGTCCTCCGCTGCGATTCGGTCGCATGTCCGCAGCGCCTGCAGCGCGCGCAGGGTGATGTCGTCAAGATTGCCGATCGGCGTCGGCACAATGGTCAGCAACGGCTTCATATGCGCAGCGTATCAGCCGGCCGCACAATTCGTCAAATCGTTATTCATGGCTGATGGTCACGCGATGGCTGCCCGCCGGCACCACAACCCCCAGCAGCGCATGGTCCACGGGCATACTCCGGGCCGGCTGGCCGTCAATCAGCACCCGGCTCCCCGGCAGATAATGTTCGCTCACCACCAGCATCCGGGGTTCCATCACCGTCACCATCAGTACGCATTCGCCCCGCCGGGGATCGCCGTACGCTGCCGACAATACTGTCGCCGTGTCGTTGTCATACACCCTGCTGGTGCCGCCAATCCCCGCCGCCAGCGCCTGCGGATCGAAATCAGGCCGTGCCAGTTCTTCCAGCACGTCCGCCTCAGTGCGGCAGGCGCGATAGGCGCGCGGCAGCCACACCCGCGGCGCCGGCCAGGGAAGACGATAGACCCGCACCGCTCCATCGGTGAAGACCGGCGCCTGCCAGCGGGTATCGGTCGACTCCAGCGCCCTCCGGGTCACCACGAAACCGACATTCAGCAGGCGGAACGCGGGATTATCCGGGCGATGCAGATAGAGCGGGGTTGCGGTCGCAATCTGCGGATCGTGCAGGCGCAGCACCTCATAGAACCTCCGCGGAACCAGTCCCTGATAGCCGTTGATGCTTTCCAGCCGGTGATAAATCGCCTCGTTGAGCAGCGGATAATCCGCCAGCGCCGCAATACGGAACGGCGGGGGCTGCGCCTGCAGGAACCGCACGGTCGCCGTATCCTGCGACCAGTAGGGCACTCCGACCGCATACGGACAGGGCGGCAGCAGCAGCGTCCACGCCAGCCAGGCCAGTTCCGCAGTCAGCAACACCGGCAGCCACGCCAGCAGCGGGCGCCACGCGCGCCGGCGGCGCAGGTGATCGACTGCATACGCCGTCAGCACCGCCGCCGCCGTTACCGTCAGCAGCAGCCAGCGCCCCGGCGAACGCAGCAGCGACAACACCGGCACTGCCTGCAGCCAGTGCGGCCCGGTCGCCAGCAGGAGCGAGACCCCGCCCAGCAGCAGCCAGCGCCGGAGTACGCGCCGCCGCCACAGCCCGCCGGCAGCAGCGAGCAGCAGCACCAACGGCGACCAGCCGACAAACCCGCAGGTCTCCCAAAACTCGGTCACCCGCGCCAACCCCGCGTGCGAAAACGGATCGATCACCCCCAGCGGCATCACCGGCGTCAGTACACTGTGCCAGCCAAGCGAATCACGCAGTGCTTCTGCCGGCGACATGCCGGCAGTGCGCTGCGACTCTGCCATGAAGCGCACCACCGGCAGCAGCACCGGCACGGCCAGGATGGCTGCCACCGCGCCCGTCAGCACGAGTGTCCGCCCGTCAACCAGCCACAGCAAAACCGCACCCGTCAGCGTGATCAGGACAAACTGCGGGAACCCGGCATACACCTGCAGTGCCAGCATGACGCCGGCCACCCCTCCCCACCCCAGCCGGCCAAAACGCCGCGGACTGCGTCGCGCGCGCAGCAGCATCCAGAAAAACCACGGCAGCCACGCGGCGCTGCAGATGTGCGGGTACTGTCCGGCAAACAGCCGCGCGGAAAAGAACCCGCCGCCGGCAAAGAGCAGCGCCCCGCACCCGGCCGCCACGCGCGAGCGCCCCAGGGTGCGCCCCAGCAGCAGCATGCCCCAGCCGGCCCACACGCAGTGCAGCACGCTGCTGATCGCGAAAAAGGGCGTCACCGGAATCTGCCGGGAATCGGCGTTGCGCTGTCCTGCCAGATAGGCCAGAGTGGGCGGATAGAGGATGGTGTAGACGGTGCCGTCCACCACCTCCGGCCGGCCGCCGAGGATATGCGGGTTCCAGGCGGGAACGGCACGGTCGCCGGCCGCAACTGATTTCAGCCAGCTGGTTTTCCATGCCAGCAGCGGCATGGTGCAGTCGTGTAGATCGCCATGACGATAGGCGGACCCGCGCACCAGCAGCGGCGCGTACACCGCCAGCAGCGCCAGGGTCAGCAGCAGCCACGGCAGCAGTCGCCGCCGCATGTCAGTTCCCGGAAAAATCAGGCAACAAGATTCTGGACCGCGGGAAAGGGCACCGGCTGGCGCTTGAACTCCGTGATCGCCACCCGGTCGAGCAGCCGGTCCACCAACGCCGCACCGAACGTTTCCCGCACTGCCGCCAGCGTTTCCTTGCGCTCGTACAACGCCATGAACACCGCATCCGCGGTGCGATATGCCAGCCCCAGTTCGCCCTCGTCGGTCTGCCCGTCCCACAGATCCGCCGTCGGCGCCTTGTCGATCACGCGCGCCGGCACCCCGAGATGCGCCGCCAGCGCCCATACCTGTGTTTTGTAGAGGTCGAGGATGGGGGCAATATCGCAGGCCGCGTCGCCATGGCGGGTGGAATAGCCGAGCAGCCACTCGCTCTTGTTCCCCGTTCCCGCCACCAGTCCGCCGCGCAACAAGGCCCGGTCATACAGCGTGATCATGCGCAGCCGCGCCATCATATTGCCCAGACGCAGCGGCTGCTCATTGCCCAGGGTCTGCTGCAGCGCCGTTACTGCCGCCTGCAAATCAATTGTTTCGGTCGTGAGGTTAAGCCATGCCGCCACCAGCTGCGCATCGTCAATCGCCATGCGCGACTGCCGGCACGGCAGCAGGTACGGCCAGACCCGTTCCGGTCCCACCGCCCGCACCGCCAGCGCCGCCACCAGTGCCGAATCCACCCCGCCGGAAAGACCCAATACAATCCCCGCGCGGTTCGACCGCCGCACTTGGTCACCGATAAAACCACTGATCCGATCTGCGGTTGCTGTCAGCTGTTCCATGTCGCTGATCGTACCTCACCCCGCGGGAACCGTCAATGCCGGCACCCCACGCAATTGGCTGGCCGTCAGCCGCTGTCGGGTCCCGCCGGCGCGCACCGCCACCGTTCAGCGCCCCGCCTGCACCGCAAAGAGCGCGACCATCGGTTCGCCCAGAAAGGTCGTCTGCAACAGCGGTTTCACCGCGGCGGGCGGCAACACCCCGCCGCCCGCCGCCTGGGCGGTGGCATGCAGGAAACTCCAGCGATAATAGACCAGCATATAGTCAAACCCCTCGCGGCGAGCCGCGGCAAACGACAGTTTCCGGTTGTCAAACTGCAGATCGGCGCGCAATTGTCCCGTATTGATCAGATACTTGAGCGTCCACGGACTGATGCAGACAAAATTAACCTTTGCGCGCGCCGGCAGGTTGCGGTTCAACCAGGCCAGTTCGCCCGGCCCCAGGGCCTCGCCATAGTAGGTCGTCTCCATCCCCGCCCGCGCGGCGCCGGGCAAGCCGCCAATCAGCTCATTGTAATACGTCAAATGCCAGCGTGGCGCATACTGCCACAGCGGCAGTCCTGCGGCCAGCAGCCAGCCCGCGACCAGCAACCACCGCCATGGTGCCGCCGGCAGGTGCAGCCATTGCGCCAAACCAAGTCCCGCCAGCATGCCGACGAACGGCAGGGCGGGAAGCATCAGGCGCACGCCGTCATAGGTCGGCACGAACGGCACCGCCAGTACCAGCGGCAGCAGACAGGCGTGGACCGCCAGATGCAGCGCCGCCCTCTCTCGTGTGCGCAGCGCCGCCGCCAGTCCCGCCAGCGCCGGCGCCAGCACGGCCAGCGGCACCGTCACCAGCAGCATGGTCACGCCGTAATGCCAGCCCGCGCGGAACGGGAACATCTCATTGAAAAACAGCACCGGCAACGGCGACGCATTCTGGCGCATGACAAAAAACGTCAGCGACTGGCGCAAACTGGCAAGCGGTTCGACCCACAGCTGCGGCTGCACCAGCGGATAGCAAAGCAGCGCCCCGCCCAGCGCCAGCGCCAGGAACTTCCCGCCGCGCCGCGGTTCGGCCGCGATAAACGGAACGAATGCCAGCAGGATGAGAATAGCGGAATGCTTGGTCAGCAGCATGGCGGCCAACCCGGCCGTCGTCAGCCATGGTCGGCGACGATGCTCCCATTCGTGGTGGAAGGCCAGTGCGGTTAGCAGCCAGAAACAGGCCAGCGGCATATCCGTCGTCGCCAGATGGGCGTCACCAAACAGCCGCGGCAGGCAGAGCATCGCCCAGCCGCCCGCCAGTCCGGCGAGCAGCGAATAGCGGCGCGCCAGCCACCACGTCCCAGTCGCCACCGTAACCGCCAGCAGCAGGACGCTGCGCAACCGCTGCGCCCCTATCACCCCCAACCGGTTTCCGGTCAGCTGCAGGGTCACCACGGAAAGCAGTCGTGACAGGGGGGGGTGGTCCCAGGTATGCAGCCAGGCATACTGCAGCGGCGCCGCCGCCAGCGGCGAAAAGGTCCCGGTGGCGACCCCGTGCAGCCACCAGCGATAGCGTTCGCCGGTGTCAAGAAACTTCCCCTCATCCCAGGTCAAGCCGTAGTCAGGCGTGGTCACCAGCACCGCTGCAAAGGCGGCCAGACCCAGCGCCACCGCCACCGCCACCCGCAGCCAGTCGGCCGCGCGCAACGCCGCCGGTTTCACCACTGCCCGGCATTCCGCTGCATATCGTCGGCATTCACGCGTCACCCGCCACTTCGCGGTTCAGGCGGTCAAAATACGCCACCATGAACGCATGCCGTTCACCCGCCAGCGCGCGCCCGCTCTCCGTCAGCAGCCGCCCGCTGATATGCCGCAGCTTTACCAGATACTCGCGATAGGCGGTATCGTCGGGGCCATAGGCGGCGCAGCGGTCAGGACTGCAGTCGGGATCGTGCAGCTTCGCCCCGATCTCGCCGGCGAAAAGAAAGGCCCGCCCGATTCCCACCGCGCCAATGGCATCCAGCTTGTCCGCATCATAGAGCACGCGCGCCTCGCGGGTGGCCGGTGCCGTGGCGTCACGAAACCGGTGCGCGGCGATGCATTCGGCAATGTGCCCGACTTCATCTGCCGCATACCCGAGCGGCGGCAACACCACCCGCGCGAGATCCGCGCCCAGCGCCGCATGGCAGACCGCGCCATTGCTGCGATCCTCCTCGTCGCGGCCAAGATCATGCAGCAGCGCCGCCGCCAACAGGATGCCCATGGCAGCGCCCTCGGGCGGACCGAGTTTCAGGCAAAGCCGCGTCACCCGTTCGGTATGTTCCCAATCGTGGCTGCCGCGGGCAGCCGCCAGCCGTTCGCGCACGAGCGCGCAAACCGCCGGCAGCCGCGGGTCGCCCGTCGGCAGCATGTCATTGATCGTCTGCATATCCGTCCTTTGTGCGCCGCCGGCTGTCCCTCCGTCCGCCGGTCGGGCGTGCCGCCTGAAAATAGCATACTGTGCGGACGACGGCCAGTTCAACGGATGGCGAGCAGGGCAACCGGACCTTGTCGATCGCAGGCGCGGCACGCGGCGAGAAACGCATAAAACCGCCGCTCGTCGTCGCACGACCGCCAGTCAAGATAGCCAAATTCACGGCGCAGCGTCGGCAGTTCACCGGCGTGCAGCACGATATGCGTGACGCCGAGCGCCGTCAGCCGTGCCTTGATTGTCGCGGTGTCGGGCACACCGGCAAACAGCTGCTGCAGCCAGAACCCGTCCACTGCCGACGGCACCAGGCACGGCTGCTGACAATAGAAACCGCGCGCCTCGCCGATAAACAGCAGCTTTGCCGACGGCGGCAGGCTGCGCGCCGCCCGCGCGAGCAGCGGCGTGCT
>CAZFBR010000098.1:0-12439 GCA_964517215.1 uncultured bacterium | reverse complement strand
GTCAACCCTGACCTTCTGCTTTTTGAGCCGCGCAAGAACGTCCCTGACCTTGCTGCGGCTGCCGATCATGCCGATATACCCGGCGCGGGTCGCCAAGGCGGCCTTGAGGCAGACCGCATCGTGCGCATGCCCGTAGGTGACAATGACAATCGCCATCCCCGCATCAATCGGGAGCGTGGCGAGCTGCCTGACGAAATCGCCCTTGATGCGGCGCTCCGCCTGCGGAAAGAGGCGCGGCGTGGCGAATCCGGCGCGATTGTCGATCACCCAGAAGGGATAGTCGACGGCAGCGGCGACCTTGGCCAACGCCTGCGCCACATGCCCGCCCCCGCAGCAGACGATCTTCGGCCGGTTGACGAACGGCTCGAAGAGCACCTCGGCGCTGCCGCCGCAGACCATCCCCGTCTCCACCGCCACCCGCCGGCCGCGCACTTTTTTCGTCGACAGCTTGTAGACGATCTTCGCTGATTCGCCGCCGTCGCGCAGCAGCGCCGCTGCGTCGCGGATCACCAGCTTTTCCAGCGCCCCGCCGCCGATAGTGCCGCCGATGGTGCCGTCGGGAAAGACCAGCATGCGCGTCCCCGCCTTGCGCGGCGACGAGCCATCAACCGCGACGAGCGTGGCCAGGCAGAACGGCCTGCCTTCCTCCTGCAGGGTGAGCATGGTGCGCAGAATATCCATTGTCGGCCTCCGTGGGCGGCATGGTAGCACGCCCGACGGCGACCGGCAAGCGCGGGTCACTTGACAGGACCGCGGCAAGGGTCTACATTCACCCGCAAGAACCGCAGCAGAAACGGAGTGTCATCATGAGTTCTCTCGTCTGGGTGGAACTGGACAAAACCGCGCCGGCACACAACGTGCGCGAGCTCAAAAAGGGGGCCGCACCCGGCGTGCAGTTCTGCGCCGTGGTGAAATCGCACGCCTACGGCCACGGGGTGCGGGAGATGGTGCAGCTCCTCGGTGACGAACCCGACTGGCTGGGGGTCAACTCGCTCGACGAAGGGCTCGAGCTGCGCGGGCTGGGGGTGCGCAAGCCGGTCGTCCTGCTCGGGCATGTCCCGCTGGCACGGGTCGGCGAGGCGGTGGCCGCAGACCTGCGCATGATCGTCTTCAACCGCGAGAGCATCGCCGCGCTCGGCGCCGCGGCGACCGCGGCCCGGCCGGCGCGGGTGCATATCAAAATCGAGACGGGCACGGGCCGGCAGGGGGTGCGGCTGGCCGACCTTGCCGCCTTCGCCGACCTGATCGCCGCCACGCCCCACGTCATCCTCGACGGGATGTCGACCCATTACGCCAATATCGAGGATACCCTGTCGCACGATTATGCGGAAAAACAGGTCGCCGATTTCAATGCGGCGCTGGCGCTGCTCACCGACCGCGGCATGAAGCCCCCGGTGATCCATACCGCCTGCACAGCGGCGAGCATCCTCTTTCCGGAGACGCATTACACGATGCTGCGCGCGGGGATCGGCATCTATGGCCTGTGGCCGTCACGCGAGACGCTGCAGATGGCAAAGGTCGGGCGACAGTTCATCCCCGACCTCAAGCCCGTGCTGTCGTGGCGCACGCAGGTGGTGCAGCTCAAGGAACTGCCCGAGGGAAGCTTTGTCGGCTACGGCTGCACCTTCAAAGCCGCGCGCCCGACACGGGTCGGCATCCTCCCCGTCGGTTACGCCGACGGCTACGACCGCGCCCTCGGCAACCGCGCGTACGTGCTGGTGCGCGGCCGGCGGGCGCCGGTGCTCGGGCGCATCTGCATGAACCTCACCATCACCGACATGACCGACATCCCCGGCGTGCAGCTTGAGGACACGGTCACGCTGCTCGGCAGCGACGGCGGCGAGCGGATCAGCGCCGAGCTGATGGCAGAATGGGCGGGAACGATCAACTACGAGGTGGTGACGCGCATCAGCCCCTTCCTCGCGCGCCGCATCGTCTGATGGCGGCGGGGGAATTCGTCGTCCGGGTCAACCGCCTCCTGCTCCTCGGCCTCGCCGCCATCGGCCTGCTCTTCGTCGCGGCGGGGTTCTTCCTCATCCCGACCATCGCCGGCGCGGTCTTGTTCTGGCTGCTCGGCGGCGTCGTCGCAGCGCAATGCCTCTGGTACGCGCTCTTCCCGCCGGTCATGCTGCGCCTGACCGCGGATGGTCTGGCGTTCGGCACCGGCTTCCGCTACACCCCGTTCTTCATCCCGTGGCAGCATGTGGTGAGCGTGGATTACGGCGTCGCCGCCACTATGACCGCGTGGCGGGAGAAATTCGCCGGCGTCAGTTTCACCATTGCTGACACACCGGACGTGCCCGCCGGCAAAGCAACCAGCGCAGGGGTCAGTTATATGTTCCGCCGCCTGACCATCCACTGGCTGTACGCCAACCGCTTTCCCTGGACAATCGCGCGCACCGCCCGCGAATTCCTGGCAAACACCCCACACAAATAGCGCAGCACCCATCATTCTAATCAATAACCAACAACACATTATGCATTTTCTTCCATTTCCCTCTTGACATCCGCGCCGCCCCGTGTTAT
Organism: uncultured bacterium; assembly: GCA_964517215.1. Taxonomy (GTDB): domain Bacteria; phylum DAOPZR01; class DAOPZR01; order DAOPZR01; family DAOPZR01; genus CAZFBR01. The sequence goes on along the minus strand of CAZFBR010000098.1, from coordinate 9,913 downwards.
ACTTACCGATAAGTAAGGGTGCATATTCAATATAATATAAGTGATTAATGCGATACTTATCGTTAGGTATGAACAATTCGCCGCTTACCGGCGTATAAACTGGTTGAGGAGGATGCGTCATGAAACATGTATTGATATTGGCTGTAACTCTCTGTCTAACTGTTGGTTCTGTTTCCACAGCGTTTGCTGAAGTTCCCGAGTGGCTGACCGGCAGTCCCGCCCCCATCGGCATCCTGGCGGGCATGAAACTGATGGATGATGGCGATTGGGATCCGGTTGACCAGCAGGGCTGTGCGGGCATCCGGTTGGACATCGGTGCCAAGGAGTGGCCGGTACTGGTGGCCTTCGATGCCACCTACTCAAAGGACGAGGGGAGCTTCAACAATGTCGATGTTGAGGGCAATTGCACCGACCTCTACCTCGGGGTGCGCAAGTACTTCGACCAGGGTTCGTTTCAGCCGTTCATCGGCGGCGGCGTCAACTGGTGCAAAGCGGAAGCGACCGCGCGCCTCGGCGCGATCAGCGCCAGTGCCGATGAGGACGGGGTCGGTTTCTGGGTGAGCACCGGCGTGGTGGTCCCGATCAACGAAAACTTCTCGCTCGGCCTCGACCTGAAATACGCCAAGACGGAAGTTGAGTATCCCGGCATCGACGCCGAAGCGGGCGGCTTTTCCCCGTCGGCAATCATCGGCTTCCGCTTCTGAACGAACCGTGCCGGCACATTGCACAGTACCCCGGGGGAATGGCGGCGCAGCCGCCATTCCCCCGCAGTTTCCGGACGGTGACGCGCATGTTCCGGCAGCAACCGGCCCTGAAGAGGGCGGCGACCCCCTCCCCGCCGGCAGCGGCATCCTGCTGGTCGACGACGACACCGAACTGCTCCTCTGCCTGCAAACCTATCTCAAGCATCACGGCTATGCCGTCCACAGCGAATACCATTCATTGCGCGCCCTGACCTGGTATCGTGAACACTGGCGGGAGATCGCCCTGGTGGTCACCGATGTGGACATGCCCTGGCTGACCGGTTACGCCCTGCTGCGCGGCCTGGCCGCCATCAATCCGCAGGTGGCCGCCATTGTCATGTCCGGTTTCGATCATCTGCTGGCGAATACTGATTGCCCGGCCACCATCATCGGCCATCTGCGCAAGCCGTTCGACCTGCATATGCTGGTTGATCTGGCCGCAACCCATGTGCCGCCGTCCGGTCCGCAACCGGCCGCCGTCAGACGCTGACCATGTGCAATGCAACGGCACTGCCGGGTCTTGCCGCCCGCTGGTCGGCGGCATGGCAACGGCGAGCGACAAGTTTCATGCGCCGCCTGCCGACAATAATGCCAATGGCGGCAACCACACCGGCAGGAACGGAGCATTCATTCGGCATGCTCCGCCTGCGCCGGCAGCACCGTCGCGCCGCTGAATTGCAGCCGGCGTACCGCGCCTTCCGGGTCGGTGAATTCCGGCGGCGGCTGCTCCCCACGCTGGCCGCCATCGCGTTCATGTTCCCGCTCTTTGCGGCCGGGCACCTGCTCTTCCCCGCCTGGTTTCCCGCCATTGCCCTGCGCCTGATCGCCGCGGTCATTATCATCCAGGGCGCACTGGCGGGGCTGGCCCTGCGCTGCCCTGCCCTGCGCGCCCAGCAGGCCGTTGCCCTTGCCACCGTCGCGGTGCCGCTCATCGCCAGCGCCCCGCTGATGCAGTGGTCCAGCGCCACCGGCACGGTCATCGTTTTCTTCGTCGGCCTGCTCTTTCCCTGGAACGCGCGCGAGGCGGTGCTCGGCGCCAGCGTCCCGCTGCTGCTGCAGGCCGCCGCGCTGCGCCGCGGGATGATGCCCGACCTGTTTGCCAGCGCCTCGCTGGTGCTGGTGGTCTGCCTGCAGGCGCTGCGCGAACGCGAGCGTCAGTTTTCCTTCCTGAGCGCCCGCGAAGCCGATGCGGCGCGGCAGGAGCTGGCGGGCAATCTGCATTTCGCCGCGCGCGTGCATGACGGTCTGATCAGTCCGGCCGGGCAGCTCGGTCCGCTCACCCTGGCACGCTGCTATCAGCCGCTGCTCGAACTGGGCGGCGACTATTTCAAGGCCCGCCTGCTCGACTCGCAGCGGGCGGCACTTTTCATTGCCGACGTTACCGGCCACGGCATTCCCTCGGCCCTGATGGTCAACCGCATCAATGCCGAGGTTGAGCTCATCCTCGCCGCCGGCGCCGAGCCGGGCGAGGCCATGGCCCGACTCAACCGTTTCGTCATCTATCATTTCGCCGGCACCGGCATGATGATGACGGCGCTCTGGCTCGAGTTCGACCTCGGCCGTCATGAACTGCGCTGGGTCAACTGCGGGCATCCGCCGCCGCTGCTCACCGGTCCGACCGGTGCCTTTGCACCGTTGGCCGGCGGCAGTCCGCCGCTGGGCGTGCTCCCCGCGCTCACGCTGACGCGCCAGCGCGCCGCCCTGCCGGCCGGCGGCGGTCTGCTGCTGTACACCGATGGCCTGCTCGACGTGGCGGAAGGCAAGCCCCCCATCGCTCCCGCCATGGTCGCCCGCTGGTGCGGCGCCTGGCCGGTCACCGCGCCGGCGGCACTGTTTGCCACTCTTACCGGGCAATCCGACCGCTGCCGCGGCGGCATCCGCCGCGACGACCTGCTGCTGGTGCTGGCGACCTGGCCGGATACTGATGCCCCGCCGCCGGCACAACCGCGGGCGCAACAAATCCCGGGCAAATGATCGGCACGCTATGGAACCACTGACCACGACTACGCCCTTACCGGCGCAACAAATGCCGGACTAATAGTCGCGTGGTACACTATCCGCAGAATGGCGCCTGCGCTGGTCCGACATGCGCGCCATGCCGGTAACAGGAGCAGGCCATGTCATTCCCCTCCCGGCCATCGCCACCGCACCGCATCGCCCCGGTCGCCACCGCGTCAACCATTCCCCCTCCGGCGCCGTGGCGACAGTAATCCGGTCATGCGCATTCCCCGCCTGACGCGGTTGTGGCGGCGCCAACCGTTGCCGCTCATCATGTTCGTCGGGTTCATCCTCTCCCTCGCCGCTCTCACCATACTGAGCAATCTCATTTTCTACGACGATTACCGGGAACTGGAGAAACGCACTTCCACGGATCGTCTCGTCCGAATCGAGAGCATTCTGCGGATGCAGGCGGCCAACCTGGCGGCCTCCTGCGGCGAGTGGGCGGCACGGAGCAACTGCCGGCGTTTCCTTGCCGACCGCAGCCGCCCGTTCATCATGGAAACCGAGGCCGCGAGCACCCTGCACGCACTGCACCTGGACTTTCTGCTGCTCGGCGACCGCACCGGCGCCCCGGTTTACACCCGTTCCGCCACTTCGGCCGCTGACCGTTTCCTCCCCGCCGCACCGCGCTTGGCGGCGGCATTATCGCGCAGCGAGCGCCTCCGCACCGTGGCCGCCGGAACCGGACCCGCCAACGGACTGCTGATGGTTGACGGCCAACCGCTGTTTGTCGCCGCCTGTCCGGTAACCGCCGCGTCCGGCACCCCGATGGCAGCGGGCATGCTCGTCTTTGGCTGCTGGCTGGATGGCAGCGAACTCGTTCGCCTCGGCCGCGCCCTTAATTGCTCGGTCACGCTCGATCCCGTCACCGCTGCCGGCGCCGGTGCGGCCGGCACGACACAGATTGTCGTCGAACGCGACGCGCCGGTCACCGTGCTTTCCCCGCTGCGCGATATCGACGGCCGCACCGTGGCGCGGTTGCGCCTGGTCAGCCAGCCGGAGATTCTCCAGCTCGGCTTCCGGTCGGCGCAAAAATTCCTCCTGCTCTCCGGCCTGCTCCTCGCCGGCGGCTTCCTCATCGTCGCCCTGCTCGCCCGCCGCATCCGCTTCCAGCGCACCGCCGCCGCCAGCGCCCGCGCAACCGCCTGCCGGTTGCAGCAGCAGCACGCCCAGCTGCGCAGCATTCTCAACCACCTGCCCGACGCCACCCTCACCATCGATTGCGCCGGCCGGATCATCGCCTGCAATCCCGCCTTCCTCGCGCTGAGCGGATTGCCCGCGGATCAGGCGGTGGTCGGCGCCGATTGCCGCGACTTTTCCGTCGCCTGGTACGGCGAACGCCGGCCGCTGCTTGCCTGTCTGGCGGACGACAACACCCTGCCCGCCTGTTACCGCAACCTCCACCGCCGCGGCGACATTCTCGAAGCGGAGGTCTTTGCGCCCAAGCTGCATCAGGGGCGGGGCACCCACCTGCGCCTCGCGGTCGCCCCCTTCCATGACAGCGACGGGCGCCGCATCGGCACCATCGAGTGCATCCGTGACATAACCCGCGAACACACCCTGCGCGAGCAGTTCCTGCACAACGAGAAGCTCGCCGCCATGGGCCGCCTCAGCGCCGCGGTGGCCCATGAACTCAACCAGCCGCTCGGCGCCATCCGCAACTACTGCCAGGATGTGGTCCTCAGTTTGCGCGACGGGATCCCGATCACGCCCGGAGAGATCGATCACAACCTCCGCCATGCCGTGCAGCAGGTCGACCGCCTCGCGGAAGTCATCCGCAATATGCGCCAGTTCACCCGGCCGGTCGCGCAACATGCGCGCCGGCACTTTCCCGCCCGGCGGCTGATCGACTATCCGCTCTCCATGATGCGCACACAATTGCAGCGGCACGGACTGGAAATCGTCACCAGAATTGACGACAGCACCGGCACCATTCTCGGCAATGAACAACTGCTGCTGCAGGCGGTTATCACCCTGCTCGCCAGCATCCACGACCGCCTCTGCCGCGACCAGTCACCGGATAACGCAGTCCAGCTCACCATCACCCTCGCTCGCATCACCGACACGACCCTCACGCTAACCTTTGCCGACAATGGTCCGGCCATCCCCGACCACGAACTGAAACGCTGGTTTGAACCGTTCCATACCACCGGAGATACCTGTTCCGGGGAATTATCCCTGTCGCTTGCCAGCGATATTGCACGCCAGCATGGCGGTTCGCTGACCGCCACTTCCCCGAGCGATCAGGGAACTGTTTTTACTCTGACCCTGCCCATCCATCATCCACTTGCCGATCATATAATAGTCCGCAACCGGTAAACAGAATGATTACAATGATACAATACAATTAACTTAACCATATTGTCGCTTCTAAATTATCGATATGTATTTTCAATTCTTACACTTATAAAACATGTATACCGTTAAGTATAATTGCCGTTGACATTTCGCATTCCCTGTAGTATACTTACCAGTAAGTACTGATACAAGGAGGGGATTATGTCCCGACAAGTTGCGCACTTATTCGAAGCGTCTGATAATTTCGTGCGGCAGAAAATCATCAAATCCGCCATCCAGTTATTCACCACCAAGGGCTATGCCGCAACCTCAGTGCGTGAGATTGTCGAGGCCTCCGGCGTCACCAAGCCGGTCATGTACTACTATTTCAAGAACAAGGAAGGGCTGTTCATGCATCTGGTGGGAGAAGCGGACCGCATCTTCTCCGGCATGGTGGAACAGGTCCGCACCTCCCCCGGTACCGCCCGGGAAAAACTCTTTCTCTTCTTCACCGGCATGATCACCATGCTCGACGAACATCGCGATATTGCCCGTGTGCTGCATTCGATCGAAGTCAGTCCGCAGCAGGGCGCTCCCGCATTCGACCATCACTGTCAGCGCGACAAATTCCGTGATTTCGTCATGGAGCTGTTGGCGGAAGCCGTCGCGAACGGCGAATTGCGCCGCGGCAATCTCAGTGACTATGCCTGGGTGTTTCTGGGGATAGCCCATATCCACTTCACCAATGCCGTCTTCCGCCCGGAAACTGCACCGAAACTCGCCGATGTCCAGCGGGTAATGAGCCTCATCTGGGATGCCCTCGCCGCATCGGCGACGGCACCGGCTGCCAACTAACCACGGAGAAACCGTCATGAACCGCATGCCTCTTTCGCACATTTTCCTCGCCATCCTGCTCGCCGCCCTGCCGCTGGCCGGTGGCTGCTCCTGCGGCAAGGACCAGGCCACCGCCACCGGCGGTGACACCGCGACCGCCGGCAAGGCCCCGGTCGCCGTTGAAGTCGTCACGGCGGCGCTCGCCCCGCTGACCGACGGCATCGACGTCGTCGGCACGCTCGCGGCAAAGCATTCCGCCAGCGTCCGGCCCGAAGCGCCCGGCACCGTCCTGCAGATATACGTCGACGAATGGGTCCCGGTGGCCGCCGGCGCCACACTGGCGCGGCTCGACACGCGCGAGGCGGATGCCTCGCTGCAGCAGGCGCGCGCCGCGGTGGAGGCAGCCCGGGCCATGGTCCTGCAGGCGGAAGTGGGCGAACAGCGGGCGGAGCGCGAATTCACGCGCACAACCGACCTCAAGAACTACGGCCTCGTCACCCGCCAGCAGCTGGACGATGCGGGCACCGCCCGCGATGCCGCGCGCGCCGCAACCAGCGCCGCGCGCGCCCAGCTCAAGGTCGCGCAGGAGGGCTTGGCCCAGGCACAGACCTACGCCAGCAAGAAGATCATCCGCAGCCCGATCGCCGGAGTCGTCGCCGCGCGCGAGGTCAATGTCGGCTCCGTGGTCAGCGACAAGGAGATGTTCCGCGTCGTCGACAACCGGGTCCTCAACCTGACCGTCAGCGTCCCCGAGCGCGCCAGCGCCGCGCTGCGTCCCGGGCTCCCCATCGTTTTCAGCACCGACGCGCTCCCCGGGGAAACCTTCACCGCCACGATCAAGTACGTCAACCCGGCGGTCAACGCCGCCGACCGCGCGGTCCAGGTCATGGCGGAGCTCGACAACGGCACCGGTCCGCTCAAGGACGGCATGTTCGTCCGCGGCCGCATCGTCACCGGGGGCGGCAGCGCAGTGCTCGCCGTGCCGCGCAACGCGCTGGTCACCTGGGACCTGGCGTCGGCTCAGGGCATTCTCTTTGTCGTGGTTGACGGCATCGCCCATCGCACCACCGTCCGCACCGGGCGCAGCAACGCGGCATTCGTGGAGATCACCTCCGGCCTGATCGACGGCGAGCAGGTGGTCACCGGCGGCAGCTACCAGCTGCAGGACGGCGACCGGGTCAGCGTAACCGGCACCCCGGCCGCCGCTGCCGTGGCGACGTCCGCGCCGGCGGTCGCCACGGCCGGAGGCACAGCCCCGACAGTGCCGGTCACGGCCCGACCCGCGGCACCGGCGCCGGCAGCAGCGGCGGTCCGGTAAGGGAGCGCGCGTCATGTTCCTTTCCGATCTTTCCATCCGGCGGCCGATCTTCGCCGCGGTGCTGATGCTCACCCTGGTTGTGCTCGGCATCTTTTCGTACCGCAAGCTGGCGATCGACCAGTTTCCCAACGTCGATATCCCGGTGGTTACCGTCACCACCATCTATCGCGGCGCCTCGCCCGAATCGGTCGAGCGCGAAGTTACCAAGAAGATCGAGGAGGCGGTCAACCCCATCAGCGGGGTCAAGCACGTCACGTCATCCTCGCAGGAAGGGCTGTCGGTCGTCGTCATCGAGTTCACCCTGGAGACCAAGATCAACGACGCGGCGCAGGACGTCAATACCAAGACCAGCGCCATCCGCGGCGAACTGCCTGACGATATCGAGGAACCGATCATCCAAAAGCTCGACATCGGCGGCGCCCCGGTCATCTCGCTGGCCATCCGTTCCGCCGCCATGGCCCCGCGCGATCTGACCGATCTTGCCGAGCGCAAAATCAAGCGCCGGCTGGAAAACCTGACCGGCGTCGGCAAGGTTCAGCTCTCGGGCACCTCGTCATCGGAAGTCAACATCGAGCCCGATCCCTACCGCCTCGCCGCGCTGAATATGGGCGTGGACGAGCTGGTGGCGGGGCTCAAGACGGAAAACGTCAACACCCCGCTCGGCCGCATCACCGGCAGCCAGCAGGAATACACCGTCCGCCTCTCGGGAAAGCCGGTGCAGGTGCCCGATTTCCGCGCCATGATCTTCACCCAGCGCGAGGGTCGTCCGATCACCGTCGGCGAAGTCGCCACCGTCGACGACGGGATCGAGGAGCAGCGCTCGCTCGCCCTGCTCAACGGCGAGCCGGCGGTCGGGCTCGACATCATGAAGCAGTCGGGCGCCAACACCGTCGGCATCGCCGACGCCGTCATCGCGGAATGCGACAACCTGCGCAAGGAACTGCCGGCCGGCGTCACCATCGAGGTGGTGCGCGACGCCTCGCAGTTCATCCGCGACGCCGTGGCCGACGTCGAGGAAACCCTGGTCATCGGCGGCATCCTCACCGTGCTCATCGTCTTCTGCTTCCTCAATTCCTGGCGCTCGACCGTCATCACCGGCCTCACCCTGCCGGTGTCGGTCATCGCCGCCTTCATCGTCATGAACGCGCTGGGCATGACCCTTAACATCCTCACCCTGATGGCGCTGTCGCTGGCCATCGGCATGCTCATCGACGACGCCATCGTCGTGCGCGAAAACATCGTCCGCCATATTGAGATGGGCAAGGACCACTTCACCGCCGCGCGCGAGGCGACCGCCGAAATCGGCCTCGCCGTGCTCGCCACCTCGCTGTCGATCATGGCGGTCTTCTTTCCCGTCGCCTTCATGAAGGGGATCATCGGCAAGTTCTTCTACGAATTCGGCATCACCATCGCCTTCGCCATCGGCGTCTCGCTGCTCGTCTCCTTCACCCTCGACCCGATGCTCTCCTCGCGCTGGCACGACCCGGCGCTGGAGAACAAGGGGCGGCGCAAGGGTCTGGCCCGCTGGCTGGAGGCGTTCAACAACTGGTTCGACCGCATGGCGGACGCCTACAAGGGGGTCATCGCCTGGGCGCTCAACCACCGCCGGACGGTGCTCGCTGCCGCCGTCGCCACCTTCGTCCTTGGACTGCTCTGCCTCGCCAGCCTGCCGGGCGAGTTCATGACCAAATCGGACGAAAGCGAGTTCCAGGTGAATTTCACCACCGCCCCGCAGGCCTCGCTCACGGAGACCAAAACGCGGGTGAGCCAGATCCTCGCCCGGCTCGACGGGATCCCGGAGATCAGCCACACCTTCTGCACTGTCGGCGCGGGCGATCAGGGCACGGTGCGCAACGGCTCGTTCTATATCCGGCTGAAGCCCAAGAAGGAGCGGCAGCGCGGCCAGTTTGTCGTGCAGCAGGAAATCCGCGAACGGCTGCAGACGGTTCCCGGCATTGAGTTTTCCATCACCGAGACCGGCGGACCCGGCGGCGCGGAGAAGCCGCTGCAGGTCAGCATGCGCGGCGAGGATATCGCCACCCTGAAACAGTACGCGACGGCGATCCGCGACCACATGCGCCAGACCCCGGGGATCGTTGACATCAGCATGGCCATGGAATACAACACCGCCGAATACCGCCTCCTGGTCGACCGTGCAAAGGCGCAGGACCTCGGCCTGAACTCCGCCACCGTGATGCACACCGTCAGCGCCCTGGTTGGCGGCACCGCCGTCTCGACGTACGAGGACAACGCCGGCGAGGCGCGCGATGTGCGCGTCCGCCTGCCGCTCGCCCTGCGCCAGGACCCCGCCCAGCTGGCCCTGCTGCGCGTCACCAACCCCGCCGGCGGCCTGGTCCCGCTCGACAACATCCTCTCCCGCGAGATGGCGATCACCCCGTCGGAGATCAGCCGCAAGGACCTCTCGCGCGAGATCCTCATTTCGGCGTCGCTGGACAACCTGGCGCTGGGCGACGCCATGGCCAGCATCGAGCAGTTCACCGCCACCCAGCAGTATGCCCCCGGCTACCGGGTGGCGTTCGGCGGCGAGGCGGAGCGGATGACCGAGACCTTCGGCTACATGCTCGAGGCGATGATGCTCGCCATCCTCCTCGTCTACCTGATCCTCGCCGCACAGTTCGAGTCGTTCCTCGTCCCCTTCGCCATCATGTTCTCGCTGCCGCTCTCGCTGATCGGCATGGCCGGCCTGCTGCTGCTCACCGGCGACAGCATCAACATGATG
>CAZFBR010000097.1:0-12537 GCA_964517215.1 uncultured bacterium | reverse complement strand
CGGCAGAAATTGCCGTCGAGCGCCTCCTTGATGACGGCGTCGCTTGGTTTCGGATGCTTGGCCAGCAGCGCGCGCACGGACATGATCATGCCCGGGGTGCAGAAGCCGCATTGCACCGCATGATGGTCGTTGAAGGCCTGCTGAATCTTCGAGTAGGCGCCGTTCTTGGCTTCGCCTTCGATCGTCCGGATGTCCGCCCCGTCCGCCTCAACGGCGAAGACGAGGCAGGAATTGACCGGCATGCCGTTGAAGATAATGGTGCAGGCGCCGCATTCACCCTGGCCGCACCCTTCCTTGGTGCCGGTCAGCCCGAGGTCCTCGCGCAGGAACTGGAGGAGGAGCCGGTTCTCATCGACGTTGCGCTGCGTCCACTTGCCGTTGACTTTGACCTTGATCTTCATGGCGGCCCCCTACACGCTTTCCACGAGGTTCGTGAGATACTGTTCGAGCATGAACAGGCGATACTCGCGCGAGCAGCGCACATCGTCGATCGGGCTGATCTTCCGCAGCACGGTCCTGACCACGGTTTTAGCCGGGGTGTTCGCGGCGAAGGCGAAGACCACCGGGGTCGGCGCGCACGAGCCGACGGCAACGCGCAGCTTTTTGCCCTTGCGCACGAGGCAGGCGCTGACCAGCGACAGGTCGTGACCCTTGATCCGCTTGAGTTTCTCAAATCCGCTCCTGGCGTCGGCCCACGCGGCGGGGATGATGACCCTTTCCACGATCTCATCCGCTTTGAGAATCGTGCGCTTGACCCCGAGGAAGAAATTCTCGAGCTTTTCGAGGCGGGTGCCGCGGGTCGAGGCGATTTGCACCGACGCGTCGAGCGCCAGCAGGGCGAGCGCCACGTCGGCGCAGGGCGAGGCGTTACAGACATTGCCGACGGCTGTCGCCCGCTGCCGCACCTGGTTGGAGCCGAGATGCGCGGCGGTCAGCGTGAGGGCCGGGAAACGCTTGCCCACGAGTTTGCTGTCAAGCAGGTCCGCGCAGGTGACTGCCGCCCCGATGACCAGGCCGGTCTTGCTGCTGAAGGCAAGCTGGCGATAGTCGCGGATCTTTTTGATATCGACGACGACCGCGGGTTTCCGCAGGGCGTTGCGGATCTCGACCACGAGGTCGGTGCCGCCGGCGAGGAGCTTGCAGCCCTCGGCATTGCCGAGCAGCCGCAACAGTTCCGCGCGACTGGCGGGTGCCACATACGCAAAATCGTAGTTCATTGCCGTTCCCTCAGCGCGTGATAGCGGCAGGCCGGTCGCCCGCCGATACAACATTATTAAGTATAATTCGGCGGGAAGTCGCTGTCAAACGGCACCGGGGAGCGGCGGTACGGGCCGGGGCGAAACGGGAACGGCCCGGGCGATGATGACGATGTTGTTGTTGAGCGCCGGCCATTGCCAGCCGGCAGTGACCCGATGCCACCAGGCGGCGGCGCGCGCCAGCCCGAACAGTGCGAGATTATGGGTCAGCGAGCAGACGCTACGGCGACCATCGCATCAAAGGCGGTATAATTGTACGAGTGGCTTGGCAGCGTCAACGGCGGATTGACAGCGCAACCAAATCGGCCTACTATTTGTCTGAAACAGTCAGGGCAGGATTGCCCGGGCTGAGCTGCGTTGCCGGATGCCGGTGGTACCCGGCATGCCGACCGATAGCGATGGCTGGTGGTTATGGAGAAAGCGACGATGACGATGCGGCTGGCGCTGGTGCAGTGTCCGTGCGGGGACCTGCCCATTTACGACAACCTGCTGCGGGTGCGGCGGCATCTGGCGGCGGTGGCGAAGGCGGGGGCACAGCTGGTGATCTTCCCGGAACTGACGAACGCACCCTATTTCCCCGTCCTGCCGGGGAACGGGCGGGCGCATATCGAGCCGGTCCCCGGTCCGTATATCAATAATGTTGCCGCCATGGCGCGGGAATTCAAGCTTGCGGTGCTGGTTTCGGTGGCGGAACGGCAGCCGAAGGGCAAGCCGTACCTGACCGCGGTGCTGATCGACGCCCGCGGCCGGATCGCGGGCAGCTACCGCAAGGTGCATCTCCCCGGCACCGCCGCGGCGGGTGAGAAGAAGCTGTTCCGGCCGGGGACGCACTTCCCGGTCATGCGCTGCGGCGGAGTGAAGCTCGGGGTGCTGCTCTGCTACGACCGGCATTTCCCCGAGGCAGCGCGCGCGCTGGCGCTGGCGGGTGCGGCGCTGATCATCATCCCCGCTGCCAGTCCGGTGGGCGCGGCGGGGAGCTGGCTCTTCGAACTGGCGGCGCTGGCCTTCACCAACGGCTGTTATGTCGCGGCGGTGAACCGCAGCGGATGCGAAGGGGCGCTGCAGTTCCTCGGCGAAAGCTGCCTCCTCGCCCCGACAGGTGAGGTGCTGGCGCGGGCCGGGGCGGATGAGGAAACCCTGCTGTTCGATATCGATCCGGCGGTGGCGGCAGCGAGCCTGGCCCGGCGGTGTTACTTTCCCGACCGGGCGCCTGCAGCCTATGCCGCGCGGCGCGGGCGGCGGGTGCGCTGATGGCGCGCGCGTTCCCGGTCCTGCTTTCCGTGCTGATTATGCTGCTGGCCGCGCCCGCACTGGCGGCGGATACCGCAGCGAGCCGGCCGGGGAGCGCGGCCTGGCAGGACGTCTTCGCGGGGATCTTTGCGGAGCTGCTCAACGGCAGCGACAGCAACGTTGCGGCGGAGAGCGCGCCCGTTGCGGTGCGCGAGCTGCGCGAACTGCTGATTGAACTCGAACAGAACACCAAATACACCGCCCAGAACGGCGGTTGGCGCGCCCGACGGCTGGACTGGCAGCGCGCACTGCGGGCGGCGACAACGGACAGTGCGGTGGCGGGGGCGGCGGCAGAGTTCTGCGCCTCGCTGACGGACGATGCCCTGACGGCGGACGGCCGCGCCCGGCGCCCGGGCTGGGCGACGGTGCTGGAACGGCGGTCGCAGGAGGCGATTGCGGCGGTGCTGCTGGCGCTGGAGGAGAACCTGAGCGCAGCGGCGACGGACGAGCTGTGGCGCGACCGTCGCGCGGACTGGCGTCGCGAAGTGCAGGCCGTTGGTGGCCCGGCTGTAGCGATAAACCTGACGACAGCGGATGCGGCGGACTCGGTGGCGGGTGAACTGCTGCTGCAGCTGGAGCAGGCGACGCGGACGGAATACTTTGTCAAGAACTGGCGGCGGCAGCGTGAACAGTGGCGGCAGCAGGCCGCGCGGGCAAGCGAAGCGGAAACGGCCGCTGTCCTGCTGCGCCAGCTGGGCGCGGCCTATGCCACGACTGCGTTTCGCGGAAGTTGGCTGACCGTTCGCCGCAGCGCATGGCTGGCAGCGGCAGGGACGGCGCAGGGCCGCGCGCAATGGTGCGAACTGCTGCTGGAATTGGAAGACAATATCGATTGGTCCGCCCTGCATGAGCGCTGGCCGGCCGACCGCGATACTTGGACGGCCGCAGTGGAGCGCTATCGCGGGAGCGCCATGCCGCCGGCGATTGACGGTGCGCTGTCGGCGCCAGGTGCGGCGCGCGTGGGCGCGCTGCTGCTCGAACTGGAGGAGAACATCCTCGCCCGGTCGCAGGAGACGGGGTGGTCGGAGCAGCGCGACAGCTGGGTGGCGGCGGTGACTTCGGCTGCACCGGCACAACTGGCGCAGCTGCTGCGGCAGCTCGCCGGCTCACTGCGCCCGGAATCGCTGGATAGCGGCTGGCATGATCATGCCCTGCCGGCGGAGACGATCACAGAACAGGTGGCGTGGCTGCGGGCGCTGGCGGCGGCACTGCGGCCGGAGGCGATGGTCGCGGACTGGCAGCTGCGCCGGGAGGCATGGGCAGAGGAAGCGGACGCAGCAGTGCAAGCCGATGCGGGGCGGCCGGCAACGGCGGTGGTTGCGGTCTCGGCGGACAGGTCGCAGCGGAAGTCCCTGGCGGAATTGCTGCAGCAGCTGGAAGAGGTCACGAAGAGTGAAGCACAGGCCGGCAGCTGGCCGGCGCAGCGGCGGCAGTGGCAGGCGCGTGCGCAACGGACGGAAGTGACAGTCACGGAGCTGGCGGCGCTGCTGCGCGAATACGCCGATTCGCTGCGTCTGACCGCCCTGCAGGACGAATGGCCGGAGCGGCGGGAAAGCTGGCGGCGCGAGGTGCAGTGTGCGAACACCGTTGCTGTCCTGACGGCGCTGCTGCTGGAGCTGGAGAAGGCGGTCGTCTGGGAGGCGACCGAAGAGCGCTGGCATGACGAGCGTGGCGACTGGCTGGCGCGCGGCGAATGGCTGGTCAACGGCGGCGGAACGACAACGGCGGAACCGGCGGCGGCGCTGCTGGCGGCGCGGACGCTGGCGGAACGCCTGGACGAACTGGAGCAGATGCTGCTGTACTCGGCGCAGACCGCTGACTGGCCGCAGAACCGCGGCGACTGGCTGGCGGCCAACCGCACTGCCGGCACGCTGGCGGCAATCATCACCCAGACGCTCGCTCTGGAGGGCTCGCTTGGCGATGGCGCCCTGAGCGGCAGCTGGCCGGGCCGGCGCGCGGCCTGGCGGGCGCGGGTGGCCGGCGCGCGCGATGCGGGGATGGTTGCGGCGCGGCCGCTGGAACTGGGGCGGGCACTGCTGGCAGGGGCGCTGGACGGCGGCTGGCGCACGCGCGCGGGCGCCTGGCGGGCGCAGCTGCAAGCCATGACCGGGCGGGACGCTGAGTCGGGCGCAACCCGCTGATTTGTGCTATAATAATGGGCTGTTGCGAGGTTCGAGAGGATCGGCCGTGCAGCAGGATTGTCGTGACAATAATCCGGGCGCTGAGGCGCCTTATCGGGAGAGGAAATCGATGAAGAGCAAGCTGATGCTGGTGCTGCTGGCGCTGGCCCTGCTGACGATGGCATTGCCGGGGTACGCGGCGCCGTTGTCGGGTACGGCGGGTGTGGCGAAGCTGGGTGAACTGCTGCTCGAGTTTGAACTGGCGACGAAGGCGGATGTGCAGAGCAGCGACTGGATGAGCCGGCGCGAGGCGTGGCTTGCCGCGGTGCGCGGCGCGCGGTCGGTGGCGGCGCTGGCGGAACAGCTGCGGGTATTTGAGGCCTCGGTCAAGTTTGAGGCGCAGAGCGACAATTGGAGCAGCGACCGTGCGAACTGGCTGGCGGCGGTGAACGCAGCCGGGACGGTGACTGATCTGGCGGCGGCCATGGTGACGTTTGAAACCTCGGTCAAGTGGGAGGCCATGGCCGACAGCTGGCGCGACCGGCGTGACGGCTGGCTGAGCGATGTGCGCACCTGCGCGGGGAGCGCGGCACTGACGGGCGGCAGCAGTGCGGCGACCGGCAGTGTTGCATCCCTGGCGCAGCTGATCAGGGACTTTGAGGTCTCGATCAAGTATGAGGCGCAGGCCCCGGACTGGAGCGGCGACCGCCGGAACGGCTGGCTGGCATCGCTGAACGCGGCGAACTCCGCCCCGACGCTGGCGGCGGTGCTGAAAACACTGGAAAATTCGGTCAAGTGGGAAGCGCAGACGGACAACTGGCACAGCACGCGTGACGGGTGGCTGACCCGCGCGGGTGCGGCGTCGTCGCTGGCCCAGGTGGCGCAGCTGCTGATCGATTTTGAGTCCTCAGTGAAGTTTGAATCGCAGTCCGAGAGCTGGCGGGACCAGCGCAGTGCCTGGCTGCAGAAGGTGCAGGCGCTGACGGGCGGCGGCTCGGCCGCAGTTGCCCCTGCGTCAGTGTCGGGGAGTGCGGCCGGGCTGGCAGCGCTGCTGCTGGAACTGGAGAATTCGGTCAAGTTCGAGGCGCAGGCGGAGAGCTGGCGCACGGAGCGCAGCGCGTGGGTCAGCGCAACCCAGGCGGCCAATACGCCGCAGGCATTGGCGGCGCAGATCCGGGGACTGGAAACGTCGGTCAAGTATGAGTCGCAGGTGGGCGACTGGAGCAGCAAACGCAGCAGCTGGCTGGATCAGGTGGCTGCAGCGTCGTCGTGGACGCAGGTGGCGGAGGTCATGCTGGCGCTGGAGAATTCAGTCAAGTTCGAGGCGCAGGCGGAGGCGTGGCGCACCCGCCGCAGCGACTGGGTGACTGCCGTGCAGGCGGCGACGGGGGGGAACAGCCCGGCTGCGGTTTCCGCCGGCTTCTCCGGCACGTCGACGCTGGGCGCGCTGCTCAAGGAATTCGAGCAGGTGACCAAGCTGGAGGCGCAGAGCAGCGACTGGGCCAGCCGGCGCGGGGCGTGGCTGACGGCGGTGGATAATGCCGGCTCGGTGCGGGCGATGGCGGACCAGCTGATTGTCTTTGAAACGTCGGTTACCTGGGGAGCGATGGGTGACTCGTGGCGCACGCGGCGTGACGGCTGGATTGCAGATGTCCGCAGCGCCGGATCGATGGCGCGGTTGGCGGCGCTGATGCTTGAATTTGAGAGTGTGGTCAAGTGGGAAGCGATGGGCGACTCGTGGCGCAGCCGTCGTGACGGCTGGGTGAGCGAGGTTTCCGCGCTGCAATAACGGTACTCGCCGTGTCCGGCCGCGCTGCGGCCGGACACGGATTGATGGAATGGATGAGGACGTGTGACGATGCGGATGAGTGCGGCACTCCTGACCTTCGGGATAACGCTGCTGGCGGCGCTGCTGCCGGTGGCGGCGCTGGCCGGTGACGATACGGCAAGCATCGCGCGGTGCGGCGACCTGCTGCTGGCGGTGCCGCCGACGGTCTCTGCCGCTGCCATGGACAGCAGCTGGCCTGAGCGGCATGGCGTCTGGCAGCAGGCGGTGCATCAGGCCGGTACCCCGAACGAACTTGCGGAGCAGCTGCTGGCTTTTGATGCGGCAGTCCTGCCGGTGGCGTTTGCCGCTGACGTCCTGCCGGAGCGGTATGCGTGGCGCATGCGTGTCGTCCAGGTGACAACCGCAGCCGAACTGCAGCGCGCCTTGACGGAGTATGCGCAACTGCTGGCGTCAGGCACGACCGGGCCCGGGTCGGCTGAACGGTCTGCCGTTGCGCCGGCAGCAGCGCCAGCGGCGGAAGCTGCCGTTGCCGTCATGGCGGTTGCAGCCGATTCCGGGATAAGTCGCGTATCACCGCAGCTCAGGCAGGCGGGAGAACTGCTGCTGGAGTTCGAGCATACCCTGAAGCTTTCCGCGCAAGCCGGGACGTGGATCGGCATGCGCGACCGCTGGCGGCAGACGGTGGCAGACGCCGGCAGCGTCCCGGCGCTGGGCGCGGCGCTGGCCGCGTTTGAGGCGTCGATTGTGCCGGCGGCCAAGGAAGAGCTGTGGCGGGCGCGGCAGGCATCATGGCGGCAGGCAGTGCAGTCGGCCGCCACCCTGCCGCAGCTGGTCGGGCTTATCGTTGAATTCGAGAACATGGTCGCCTGGGAGGCGACCGAAGAACCCTGGCGTGCGCGCCGCGAAGCGTGGCTGGCTGAACTGCAGCGGCTGACACCGTAGCGGATCGTTGCACGCACAGACGGTATACTACCAACAACCGCGCGGCTGACGGGCGGCATGTGCCCGTCAGGCGGGAACTCGCTGCCGCGGGCGGTTCATGTGGAGAAGGACCATGGCAAAATTCAAGGCACCGGCGCCGCCGAAAACGTGGCGCGACTATCTGCGCGACCGCCGGTTCACCGTCTATCCGCTGGCAGCGGTGGCGGCACTGGCGATTACGGCGTTCCTGATGTACGTCAATATCGCCACCAGCGGCGGATTTGACCTGACCCCGGTGGCGCATGATTTCGCAACGGCGATGCGGCAGCTGGAGCGTTTCCGCACCGACCACGGCCGCTATCCGACGACTGCGGAGGGGCTGGCCGTGCTGACGACGGAGCGGGCGGCGGCCGACAGCCAGCCCTACCTGGCAACGCCGCTGGCGGCGCCGGGCGGACTGGCCTACCAGTATGCCGCAACGGATACGGTCTGCCGGATCACGCTGACCTACAGCGGCCGGGAGTACGGGGTGAGTTCGACGGACGATACCGCCACGGAACAGGCAATCTATCGCCTGCTCGCCGCCCGCCGGTAATGCGGCGCGGGGAGCGGCACGCATGACGATGCGCCGGCGGCGCCGGCTGGCGCGCTGGCGCCGGCGCTGGCGGGCGCTGGGCGAGGCGGTGCGTCGGTCCCTGCATCTGACCCGGCGCGGCTTCCGCTACCTGCGCTGGCTCGCCTGGACGCTGGCGGCCGGCCTGCTGGCGTTCTACGGGCTCTTTCCCAACATCACCTGGGAATCGGAGTATGCCCGGCAGGTGGCGGGGACGGCGATTGTCCGCACCATCACCCGCGAAGTGGCGATCGGTTCGGCGCGGATGAACCTGCTGGGCGATATCGTGCTGCGCGAGGTGACCATCCGCGCGCGGGACGGCGAGAACATCCCGTTCCTGGCGTATGCCCCGAAGATTGTGGTGCATCTCGACTACCGGCCGCTGGCCCGGCACACCGTGCAGGTGGCCAGCGTTGATGTGCATGAGCCCGAGGTCCACATGGACCATTATCTCGACGGGAGCTGGAATACCGCGGGGCTGTTCGAGACCGGCACGCATGACACCGAACCGTACCAGGTCGGCCTGGAGATCGACGACGGCCATTATCTGCTGCGTGATTTCCGCACCGACTCGCCGGTGCTGTGGGATTGCCAGGATGTGGATGGCGACGTGATCCTGAACAAGCACGGCGAATACACGGTAACCTTCGACGGCGATGCGGACGTGGCCGGGGTGGCGCCGCTCGAGTACAGCGGCACGGTCTTCGTCGAGCGCGGGACGGTGACGATGCGGGCGGCAATCGACCGCGCGCCGTGCGCATGGACCTGGCCCTACCTGGATCATGCCGGCGTGCGGGCCGCGGGGGGCACCCTGAAGGCGGAGACGCGGCTGCGCTTCCAGCCGGACGGGTACCTGTGCAGTGCGCAGATCACCGCGGATGACGCCGGCCTGGCCTGGCAGGGGGTGCAGCTGCCGCCGGGTGACGGCACGCTGGAATTGAGCTATCGCGACAGCAACAAGACGCTGGCGATTGATGCGGCCCATCTGGTCCGCAATGACATCGACCTGACCGTGCGCGGCAGCGCGGGGAACGGTGATTATGCCCTGACGGTCGTCGGCAATGCCTTCCCGCTGAGCTGGCTGCCGGCGGTGGCGGGCCGGGCACTGCCCGACTTCGAAGCGGCGGGAACGTTTGCCGGTGAACTGGCGATTGCCCGGACAGCTGGCGCGCGCAGCGTCCGGTTGCAGGCCGACCTGGAGAAGGCGGCCATCCGCTGGTCCGACCTGCTGGAGAAGCCGGCGGGGCGGGCGCTGCCGCTGCGCCTGACCGCGGCGGCGGCGAATGATGCGCCCCTGCGGATTGACCAGGTGCAGGTGGCACTGGAGGCGGGCGCCCTGACCGCGACGCCCGCGGCGGATGGCGGCTGGGGCCTGAGTTTCAGCAATCTGCCGGTGACGGTGGCGGCGGGACTGTCGCCGGTGCTGCGCGCGGTTCTGGCGGAGGCGGGGGTTACTGTTGACGGTAGTGCCAGCGGCACCCTGGCGACGGGTACGACGGGTGCGCTCGATCTCAATCTCGATGCCGCCGCTGTCAGCAGCGCGGGTTTCACCAAGGCGGCGGGTGTGCCGCTGCGTTTGACGGGCACCTATCAGCGGCGGCCGCAGTGGCGGCTGACGGCGAGCAGCTGGAAGCTGGGCGAGAGCGGGGGCCGGCTGGAATACGCCGCCCACCCGGGCGGGGTGTGGCAGCTGCTGGTGGTGGCGCATACCCTGCTGCATAACGATCTGCGGGCGCTGCCGCGCCTGGTGCGCGGGCCGCTGGCCGCGCTGCGCTGGACCGGGCCGCTGGCGGGCGAAATCAGCTGTACCGTGGATACGGCCGGCCAGCGCTATGAGGCCAAGGTCAACGGCGGCCGGGCGGAGCTGTCGTACAGCGACTGGCTGACGAAAGCGGCGGGGATGCCGTTCACCGCCGAGGTGAGCGCGGCAGTTGCCGGTGAGACGCTGAAAATCAATCGCGCCCAGGTGCAGGCGGGGGGAAGCGTTTTCCGGATTACCGGGGAAAGTGATTTTGCGCATGAGCTGGCCGATTTTACCGTGCTCAGCGACCGCTGCCAGCCGGCGGAGCTGCGGCAGCTGATCCCCTACTGGCGGGAGCACGCCTATCAGTTCGGGGCGTGGGACGGTGCGGGCAAGGGGATGCTGCGGATGACCCGGTCCGGTGAAACCACGGATTACGTCTTCAACCTCGATCTGACCAATGCGTCGTGGGAGATCGAGGACCTGCTGCGCAAGGAGCGCGAGCTGGCGGCGGTGCTGCAGGGCGAACTGTCGTTCATGCCCGGGCGGGTGCTGGTCAAGCGCGGGAACCTGAGCGTCGGGCGGAGCAAGCTCGATGTGACGGGTGATGTGGTGCCGAGCGGCGACTATCAGGTGGCACTGAACCTCAAGACGGATATCTACGCGCCCGAAGTCAACCGGTACCTGCTCAATCTCGACCAGCGCCGCGTGGTGGGCTACCCGGCGACCACGCTGATCGATTCGCTGCAGGACCGCCAGCATCGCATCGACCTCGAATGGCAGGTGCGCGGGACGTTCGCCAAGCCGCAGTTCGAGCTGGAAATGCGCAAGGCGATCAGCGAGGGGCTGCGCAACACCATCGACAACCGCTTCCGGTCGCTGGGCCTGCTGGTCGAGGGGACGCTGCGCATCGGCGGCAAGATCATCGCCCTCCCCTTCAATGTCCTGCGCATCTTCACCCGCGAAGAGCATGACACGCGCGACCAGGCGGCGACGGACGCCGGGACGCAGCCGGCCATCCGCCAATGATCGTGCGCGCGGGACGGACTGTGGCGGCGTGGCTGCTCTGCGCGCGGCGGCGCAGCGCGGCCGACGGCGCCTGAGCTGCGGGCATGGCACGGATTCTGATTGAGGCGCGGACCATGGCGCTGGGGGGCGGCCCGGCGGTCTATGCGCGCGAGCTGGTCCGCGCGCTGGCGGCGCTGCCGGCGGCGCATCAGTTCACGCTGCTGGTGAGCGACGCGGCGGATGCGGTGTTCCTGCGCGGCAGCGGCTGGCCGGTCATTGCGGCGGGCTGGCGCTGGCGCGGCTGGCAGCCGCTGTGGGACGAATGGCTCGTGCCCCGCGCCGCGCGCGGGTTCGACCTGCTGCATACGACGAAGAATGTCGCCCCGCCCGCGTGGGGCGGGCCGACGGTGACGACCCTGCACGATCTCAGTCCCCTCGTTCATCCCGAACTCTCCGCGCCGGTGGAACGCTGGTACTGGTCGCGGCAGATGCGCCTGGTGCCGGCGCGGGCGCGGCAGATCATCACCGTGTCGGCAACGGAGCGGCAGCGCATTATTGCCGGACTGGGGGTGCCGGCCGCGCAGGTGGCGGTGACGCCGCTCGGGGTGGATGAACGTTTTTTGGCTGTCGCCGCGCCGGCGGCGCTGGCGGCGGTGCGGGCGAAGTACCGGCTGCCGCAACGCTTTCTGCTCAACGTCGGCACGGTATCGGTGAAGAAGAACATCCCCGTCATGCTCGATGCGCTCACCCGCGCCCGCGCGCAGCAGCCCGACCTGCCGCCGCTGGTGGTCGTCGGGCGGCCGGGGCACGGCATCCCCGAACGCTGGCCTGAATGGGTGATCCGCATCCCGCAAACGGGGCACGACGAACTGCAGCCGCTCTATCAGGCGGCGACGATGCTCCTGTTCCCCAGCCGGTTCGAGAGTTTCGGGCTTCCGGTGGTTGAGGCGATGGCGAGCGGCTGCCCGGTAATCATCAGCGACAGCAGTGCCCTTCCCGAGACCGCGGGCGATGCCGCCCTGACGGCCGGGGTTGATGACGCGGCCGGATTGGCGGCGGCGGTGCTGCGCGTGTGGCGTGACGCTGACCTGCGCGCCCGCCTCAGCGTCGACGGGAGAACGCGCGCCGCCGGCTTTACCTGGACCGCCTGCGCCCGCGCCACCCTCCGCCTCTACGAAACCTGTCTTGCCCAGCCGGAGGGGCCAATCAAGGGGGACATTCTTCTACAATGATACAATGCACATGCTGAACTGTGGACACGGTGAAACGTGCGACCGGCTCTGATACAGAGAGTGGCAGCACAAACTCCAAATATCAGAGAACGCAGCCCGTGCCGATACGGTCAAGAACAATAATCACCACGGCGGTTGATGTTCGAGCGCGTTTTTCGCTTGGATGGAGCGGGTGAATAATGAATATGCCGCATACTTGCGCACGGCAACACGATGGTGTAAGAGCGAATGCAACTATTCAGACTGTCGTTCCTGCTCCCTCCCCCTCCGGGGGAGGGTCGGGGTGGCCCGTAGGGTCGCTCCGGAAGATGCGTGGGGCGTCCGTTGCTCCCCTCACCTCGACGCTGCGCGTCGCCCTCTCCCGGTGGGAGAGGGGACAGACGGGTTGAATAGTTACGAGCAAATTATGACGGGGATGATTCATTCTGAACGGCAAATGTATCAATGGAGAAGAACGGCCCCTGGTGGGTGGTGAGGGATGGAGATGAAGAGCGGATGCGGGAAGATCTAACGGCATGGTACGGCGCTGTGGGTGGCGGGAGTGTGCGCGCTGCTGACGCTGGCATA
>CAZFBR010000096.1:0-12609 GCA_964517215.1 uncultured bacterium | reverse complement strand
CGCCGCCGCCGCCGCGAATTTATTGCCGCGACCAGGGTGGCCAATGCAGTGAGCCTGATCCTGCTGCTCGTGGTGGTGGTCACGATCGGCGTCAGGAACTGGCAGCACGAAGCCACCGGCACGACCATGTGGCAGATGCCTGACGACATCGGGGAACGCCCGCGCCTGGGTGAGGCGTTGCGGCCGGATATCTATTTCATCGTGCTCGACGGCTATGCCGGCGAGGATGCGCTGCGCACGGTGTTCGGGTTCGACAATAGGCCTTTCCTCGACGGATTACAGCGGCAGGGGTTCCGCGTCGCCCGCCACAGCACCTGCAACTACACCACTACGACCGTTTCGCTTGCTGCCACCCTGAACCTGAGCTATTTCATGCCGGGGCCGCAACCTGGTTTTCGCACGCTCGAACTCCTCGTTGAAAACAACCGGCTGGTGCGGATGCTTAAACAACAGGGTTACCGGTTCATTCACCTGAACGCCATTTTGGGACCGTGCGTAACGAACCGGCATGCTGACGTCAGTTATGAGTCCGGTGTGCTCAGCGTCTTTATGCAAAACTTGCTGATGACCACGGCCCTGCGCCGCGCGGCTATGAACTTCTATGCCGGGCAGATGCGCCGGACGATGCCGCAGTCGTTCCGCACGCTGACGGCGGTCGCAGCGCAGCGTGATGCCGCCCCACGGTTCATCATGGCGCATATCATCAGTCCGCATCCGCCGTATTTGTTTGACGCGGCGGGCAATGAGTCGTCCGGGCCGTCGTTCGACTGGAAGCCCCAGCACCGGTATATCGGGCAACTGCAGTATGTGTCAAGTCTGTTTCTCAAACTCGCCGCGCATATTCAGCTGAATGCCGCGCGCCCCACCGTTATTATTGTGCAGGGGGACCACGGCCCGGGAACGCTTTTTGAACGGCAGGACTGGTCGCGTCCCTCGATGGCGCAGATCCGCGAACGCAGCAGCATACTCAATGCCTGCTGGTCCACGGTGCCCTTTGCCGGGTTCACCGATACCAGCAGCCCGGTAAACACGTTCCGCCTGCTGGCGCCGCAGCTGTTCGGCTGCACCCTGCCGTTGCTCCCCGACCGCACCTACTATACTCCGTACAACACAAACGAAGCCCCGTTTGACGTCACGGACCTGGTTCGCCGGGTGGAGTGACTGGTGAAACGTTTCGGGTAAGGTGTGCGGACGGGAGGGTTGCAGAACGGTTTACGGCCGCGTTTGCCAGAACCAAAGGGTGCGCCCGCTGTCCGGCAACATGCGACGCTCGTGCCGGGTGAAGTGCGCGGCGAAGGCGGCGCGGAAATTGTCTTCGGTGTAGGCGGGGAAAATGTCGCCGCGGGTGCCGAGCAGCCGCTGCGCCTGGCTGTCGTCTTTCGGCACGAATTCGATGATGAGGTGTTTCCCGGTCCGGGCGAAGAATGCTGCCACGCGGTCGAGCGGCAGGTTGTTGCCGAGGCAGAGATGGTGGATCAGGGCAAGCGCCATGACGCAATCAGCCGGACCGCGGGCGAGCAACGAATCGCGTTCGCCATGCGCCCAGCCGAGCGCGGGGGACGGATTGGTCAGGTCGAGCAGCAGCGGATGCAGTTGCAGTTCGTTCGTGGCCGCGCCCTGACGGAAATTCTTGTCGACAGCGGCCGGGTCGCCGTCAGCGGCGACGGTGCAGGCGCCGCGTGCGGCGGCCAGGCGGCTGTAGCGTCCGTCGTTGGCGCCAAGGTCCCAGACAGTTTCCGGTCGCAGACGGTCAAGCCATTGGCTGACCGTCTTTTCTTTTTCCGCCTGTCCCGCGGCGGAATAATTGGTGGCGGCATAATAGTCGGCCCATTCGGTCCCCTGCGGTTCCCAGCGCAGGGACGCGACGGTCGTCTGCAGGTTGTCGAGCAGGGCGCGCAACTGGAAGCGGCTGATGCGCCCCTGCGGGCGGGCGGCATCGCCGGCGTGGCGGCGCTGGCTGCGCGCATGCTGCACCAGATGAATGGCCAGCGCCGGGCGCAGCCGGGCGCGCAACGGCAGGAGCGCGGCGGCGAGGTCGAGCGGGATCCCGTCGAGATGGTCGCGCAGCAGCAGGCCCAGGCGCACGTCGCGATACGCCATGAGTGCGAGCGGTGCCAGAAAATGCTGGCAGAACTGCCGGTACGCCGGCCACGGCGCTCCCTCGTGATGCGCGGTGAAGGAGAGCGTATCGATGAAGAGGGGATGGCAGCCGCGAAAGAGGACATTATAGCCGCTGGCATCCTTGAGCTGCATGCCGTGCTCGAGCGCGGTGACGGCGAGCTGCAGGGTCAGCAGCGCGGCCGCCTTGAGCTGGCTGAAGCACCATTCGTAGGGATAGCTCACGAAGGGCAGTGGTTCAGGGCGGATAACCTGCCAGCCGTCGGCAGTCAGTGGCGGGTCAGCAACGACGGTGTGCGGCACCAGCAGCCCGGCGTCGGTCAGATGGTCGTATAGTTTTGAGGCGTGCAGCAATTCGAAATCAGCACGACCGGCCTGATTGACCTGGCGCAGCAACACACCGTCGCGGCGGAAGAGAAACCCGTGCGGATCGCGGAATGAGGCATCAAGCGGCCGGGTCATGGTCCTGCTTGCGGCCAAACAGGCGCTGCACATACCCGAGACAACGTTTCCAGTATAGCTTGATGGCAAAGATGAACCCGAACAAAAAGGCCGCAGCCATCTGCACGACATAGCTGCCGGTGCCCAGATCGATATATGCGTATGCCGGCACAGCGGCCGCCACAAGCAGCAGAATTACCAGCAAAGCATTCATAGCCCAAACCCCTGCGGTAGCGTGTTCCGCTGCTTCGGATGAGCAGCGGCACAACTACGAATTAGTGTAACTTATTGGCAGACCGGCGTCAATGCCGTATGCTGTCCAATCCGGTTATAACCGGTATCGCTATCGTCGTAAGCCGGTTTCAGACAGAATTTCATTGGGTTGAATTTCATTGGGTATATCCATCCTGCAGCGCCGGGATGGATATACCCTTTTCCATTTTACAGGAAACAACGCACCACCGTGGAAACGGCACTGGCGGCGCAACATGCGTGTCTGCCCAACCGGGATATCCGGTTGACTGCGGATTATGGAATGATTCAGGAATGGCTGGCAGCGGCGCGCTGCATGACGTCGGTGGCGTAGCCGGCGGGATTGACCGGTCCGGCAGCGATGACGACGAAGCCGTGGCGGTGATAGAGCCGGTGCGCGGCCGCGCCGGCGGGAATGCCGGCGGCGAAGGTGGTGACGGATACCGGCCGCTGGGGATCGAGATGCGCCAGCGCGGCGGCCAGCAGCCGGTCGCCCAGCCCGGCGCCGCGTGCCGATGCGGTGACGGCGAGCCAGGCAATGTCGTTGGCCGCGGGATCAACGATCACGCCGCCGTTGAGCCGGCGCGGCGCATCGGGGCTGACGCTGCCCAGCGCCTGCCCGGCAGCGATGGCTGCCTGCAGGGCCTGGCGGAACTCCGGGACAGCGGCCATCGGGCCGAAGAGCGGTTCGACCTCGCGGGCAAGATCGAGCCAGAGCGCGAAATCATCAGGCACGGCGAACGCAACAGTCATGGCATGCTCCCCATTTCGGTGATGCGCAATGATGCATCTGCCGAAAGCGTTGCCCTCGGCCGCTGCTGCGGGGGCCGGGGTGTTGCTGGGCAATGCAGCGCCCCCGCACTCGCGCTACCTCTCCCGACCGGGAGACGGGCACGAACGGAGAACGGCTGAAAAACGCATGACGCAAGAATACGCTGGCGGGTGGCGCAGGTCAAATCGCCGGGAACTTGACAGGCCGAAAAGCGAGGCGTACGCTTGCATCATGAACGCACGCAAAAAGAGCGGCAGACCAATTGCAACCGGCACGAAGCGCCGCGGTCGGCGCCCGGCGGCACGCCCCCTGTCGGCGGCGGGGCTGCTGGCGCCCTGCGGGGTTAACTGTGCCCGCTGTCTCGGCTATCAGCGGGAACGCAATCGCTGCCCCGGCTGCGCCAGCCGCTGGCGCGCGAAACCGGCCTACTGCCGCACCTGCCGGATCGCGAACTGTCCGGAACTGGCGGGACGGCGGTCGCGGTTCTGCTTTGTCTGCAACCAGTTTCCCTGCCGGCGCCTGCGGCAGCTGGCAACGCGGTACCGCACCCGTTACGGTACGGACCTCCTGGCCAATCTTGAGGCAATCCGCACCGGCGGCCGGCAGGCGTTTGTCCGCAGCGAACGCCGGCGCTGGCCCTGCCCGCAGTGCGGGAAGCTGCGCTGCATGCACCGGCCGCAATGCCTGCACTGCGGCGCGGTGTGAGCAGAAATCGAATCCGGTAATGAACGGATATGCGATACGGCCGGCGGTGCCGGCGGATTGCGCGGCGCTGGCGGCGATGTGGCGTGATTCGGTGGTGACGCTGTGCACGGCCGACCACCATGGCGACGCGGGGACCATTGCGCGCTGGACGGCCAACAAGACGCCCGACGGCCTGCGGGCGGCGCTGGCGAATCCGGCAACCGTGTGGCGGGTGGCGGTTGCCCCCGACGGGGCTATCGCGGGCGTGGCCGGGCTGAACAACGACGGCGAGGTGACGGCCTGCTATGTGTCGCCCGCGCATGTTCGGCGCGGGGTCGGGCGCGCGCTGCTGCAGGCGATCAAGGCCGCGGCGCGGACGGCGGGGATGACGCGGCTGTTCCTCCACAGCACCGCCACGGCGCGTGAATTTTACCGGCGCCTCGGTTTTGCGCCAACGGGCGGGACACGCTGCTGCCTGTGCACCGTGACCGCCTACACGATGGAGTTGCCGCTCGCACCGGCAGTGGAACTCCTGCTGCTGACACGCGAGGAAACAATGGCGGTGCAGGCGCGCGGCGCCATGACTGAATTTCGCGGCCGGCGATGCGCGGCGGACGATCTGGTCCCGGCGATTGTGGCGGCAATGGCGCTGCTGCGCGAGCAGAACGGCGAGGCGTGGCTGTGGTGCGCACCATACCTGCTGCTCGACCCTCACTGCGGTGTGGCGGTCGGTGCCGCCTGCTTCAAGAATTCGCCGTCGCCGGACAGTGTCGAGATCGGGTACGGGGTGGCTGCCGGCGAGACGGGGCGCGGCTACGCCACGGCCGGGGTGGCGGCGATGCTGGCCGCGGCCGCGCAGCTGGGTGCGGCAACCGTGACCGCCAATACGTCCGTTGCCAATCCCGCCTCGGCGCGGGTGCTGGTCAACAACGGGTTCGTCCGTACCGGGCAGCGCCACGACCCGGAGGACGGCCTGCTTGACTGCTGGGAATGCCGCCTGCTGCAGATTGCCGATGCGGGAACTGACGATGCGCCGGCGATCCTGGCGCTGCAACGGCTGGCGTTTCGCACGGAAGCGGAGCTGTACGACGACTGGTCGCTTCCCGCGCTGACCCAGCCGCTGGCGGAACTGCAGGCGGAACTGCGCAACTGTCCTGCGGTCAAGGCGGTGCGCGGCGGGCGCATGATCGGGGCGGTGCGCGCGCGACTGGACGGCACGACGGGGCAGGTCATCCGGCTGGTGGTTGATCCCGACTGCCGGCGGCAGGGGATCGGCAGCACGCTGCTGCAGGCGATCGAGGCGCGCCTGCCGCAGGCGGCGCGCTTCGAACTCTTCACCGGCGCGCGCAGCACCGGCAATATCCGGCTCTACGAGCGCGCGGGGTATCGCGCGGTCAGGACGGAAACGGTCTCGGCGAAGGTGACCCTGGTGCATATGGTCAAGGAACGCGCAGCGGAGGTGGTGGAACCGTGAATGGACCGGAATGGCAGTACGACGAGTTTGCCTGTGCGGGGATCGATTATGCCAGTCGCGAAGAGGTGGCGGCGTACGACGCGATGCATCGCACCTTCCGCGATTACGCGGCCGCAACGGCGCAAATCGTCGCCCGGCTCGGGCTGGGCAGGGAGAGTACCGTCATCGATCTCGGGTCGGGGACGGGCGCCTTCACGCTGCATGCCGCCCCGGTCTGCCGGCACATCCATGCGGTCGATATCTCGCGGGCCATGCTCGACTACTGCCGTGCGCAGGCCGACGGCGCCGGGTTGACGAATATCAGCTATCATCATGCCGGGCTGCTGACCTACGAACATGCCGGCGAACCGGCCGACGCGGCGGTGTGCGTGGCGGCTCTGCATCACCTCCCTGATTTCTGGAAGCAGCGGGCGCTGCAGCGCGTGGCGGGGATGCTCAGGCCGGGCGGGAAGTTCTTCCTGTTCGACATCGTCTTTCCCGCGGCGGCGGCCGACCTCGACGCGCAGATCGGGCAATGGCTGGCCGGGATCGGCCGCATGGCGAATGCGCGACTGGCGGGCGAGGCGCTGGTGCATGTGCGCGACGAGCACAGCACCTACGACTGGGTCATGGAGGGGATGCTGGCCCGCGCCGGGTTCACGCTGGCGGCAAAAGAATACGCCCCCGGCTTCCAGACGACCTATCTCGGGATTATCTGACAACGCGGGCCGGACAAAAGCTGCGCAGAGTTGCCAGCCCTGATGCAGTTAGCTATACTCAATTTCTTCTCTGGGAGGGGAAGCGTCATGACGGACCAGGACTATTACCGGATCATCTTTGACCGTTTGCAGCGCACCTGCAGGGGCTGCTCGTATATTATCGGGGCGGGGACGGAACTCATCCAGCATGGCTGGCGCCCGGGCGGGCTGCTGGTGACCGTTGAATCGGCGGACCAGCTGTGGAAGATGGCGGTGGAGTGGGGGCTGCAGATCCACATCCCCGTGCTCGGCGCGCACAACGAGCGCGTGCTGGCGCCGATCGATTTCGAAATCTCGCTGTCGCACGAGAACTTCCAGCTCTACGCGGACATGCAGACGCAGCATCACTATTTCCGCAAGTACCTGATGCCGGTCACCAAATTCCTCGAGGGCTTTTTCATCAAGCACAAGCTCCCCTTCCTCATGGACCTGACCCCGTCGGGCGGGCATATCCTGTTCTGGATCGAGAAGGGGACGAAGGCGTGGACGGCAACGGCGGCGGTCGGGTATCTCGAGGACGACCTGATCGGCTGCTACCAGTATCGCGATCCGGGCGATATCAAGCGGCGCGAGGGGGTCGACCTGACCGCAGGCCGCGTCTTCAGCGGGCTCGGGCGGCTGTCGGAATTCCTCGGCTATATCGCCAAGAACGCGCACCAGAATGAGGGGTCGATCCCGGTCACCATCTGCGACAGCGCGGAAAAATCGATCAACTACGACAATTCCTGGGCGGGTGACTCGGCGTTCATGCGCGGCATCCGCACGCCCTTTTCGCTGCACAAGAAGAACATCCAGAAATACGGGATGTACTGGCAGCCGCCGCTGGTCGATGTGCTCAAGACGTACTACGACGGCACCACCCTGAAACAGCACCGCGACTTTGAGCATCTGCTGAGCGCGATGTGGAGTGTGGACAAGGCGGCGGAGCATGCCACGACCCATGACGGCACCATCCCGCGCGCCAACGATTCAATGCTGGGCTTCATCGAGTTGTACAAACGGTCGGGTCTCTATGCGTTCCACCAGGAATTCGACCGGCATCCGGGCCTGGCGCGGGGCCAGGCGCTGCAGCGCGCGGCCGCTGACGCCGGCATCCACCACAATACGCGCAAAATGATGGAGAATCCGTACCCCGCGCTGCTGCAGCCGATCAACATCAAGCGGTTTGTGGGTGATCTGGTGCTGCGGCACAACTGGCATCCGAAGGAGGTCGCCTGCCTGATCCGCGACCTGTACGAGCATCCGCAGCACACCTACTGGGGGCAGATGGACTGGTTCAAAAGCCCGTCGTCAACCAAGGCCAATTATTACGGCCGGCTGTATGGCGGCATGGCGCTCTGGGAATGCGGACAGCTGGAGCTGACGCTGCCCAAATAGCGCGCAGCCGCCGGGAGAATTACTGGACCAGGAAGCAGAACAGGATCAATGCGATCAGCAGACAGAGCTCGCCCATGAGTGAGGCCCTCCTTGGCCTATTCTCTATGTCGGGCGGTCTGGTGCAAAACTGAACAGGAGAACGGGCCATGGCAAAAAAAAGAACAATAAGCGACCGGCAGCTTGACCGGATCCTCGAGGAGATCAGTCGCGCGGGCACGCTCAAGCGCATTCCGCGCATGGGCTGGCAGATGCGCGGGATCATTCCGTGCGAGAGCGTGGCGGACCATTCCTTCCGGGTGATCTATATCGCCATGCTCCTCGCGGACGCGCTCAAGGCGGCGGGTGCGACCATCGACGCCAACCATGCCATCCGGCTGGCGATTGTGCACGAACTGCCCGAGACCCTGCTCACCGACCTGGCGAAGGACCCGGTCGACCTGCTGGGCAAGGAGGCGAAGTTCGGCGCGGAATCAATCGCCATCGAGCGGATCACGGCGGGACTGCCCGACGGCGAGTCGTACCGCGCGCAGTGGCTGGAATTCGAGGAGATGACCTCGCTCGAAGCCAAGGTCGTGCGCATGGCGGACCGGCTGGACATGATGGTGCAGGCGGTGGATTACGGCAGGGTCGGCTGGAAGAATCTTGACGATTTCTGGAATAACGACAAAAATTTCAGTGATTACGGCGTGCCGCTCTTTGCGGGCGTCTGGCGGCGGCTGCGGCGCAGCAAAGGCAAATGAAGCTGGCAGCGGCGGGCCTGCTGGCACTGCTGCTGGCGGGCTGCTGGCAGACGGCGGCGCCGCTCCCGCCGCCGCTTCCGCCGGCGGTGGTTTCGACCTGGCCGGAAGACCGTGCGGTCGCCATCCCGGCCAGCGCGCGGGTGCGGTTCACCTTTGACAGCGAGATGGACTCGCGCACGCTGGCCGGCGCGGTGCGGATACAGGTCGGGGACGGGCGCGGCGGGACGACATTGCTCTCCCCGGACGGCGCCGCCTATGACGCCGAACTCAAGTCGCTGTTCCTGCAGCTGACCATGCCCGCGGGCGGGGAAGTGGCGGTAACGGTGGGCACGCAGGCGCGCGCGCTGAACGGCGAGCCGCTGGCGGAACCGGTGACGGTGCGTTTTCTCGTGGAAACCGATCCGCGGGCCTGGTGGCGTCATGAAACAGCGCCGGCGGTGCTGGGGCGCGGGTGCGACGGCCGGCTCCTGTTTCGCGGCCGGCCGGTCCCGTCCGCCGCCGGCACCCTGACCACGCCGGCGGGGGTCTTTAACTGCCTGTGCCGGCGTGCGGATGACGAAGACAGCGGCTGGATCAGGATGGACGATCCGCCGCGTCAGCTGGCGGACGGCGGCAGCCCGGTCGGCGTGGCGGAGCTGACCGGCGGGCGGTACCCGGCGACGGTTGCCGGCCGGCGCGCCGGCACCCCGCTGACTTGGGTGCATCTGTCGGACAACAGCGGCGGCTGGTGGCTTGACCCGGAGCAGCTGCTGCTGGCGCGGTAACGTTTCGTGGCGGGCAGTTGACAGTATGGCGTTATGCTTATATAGTTAGAACGCTGTTCCTGGTGCATTCGGCATGGGTGGTGTTTTTGGTTCCGGACGGCAGACGGCCGCCTCGGTTCCCCGGTCAGTTGGCCGGTTTAATATAGATGGAGGTTGGTACTATGCATATGCAGGCGGTAGTGGAGTGGGCGCAGCAGTTTTACAGTGTGCTGATTATGGCCGGGCTGGTGGCCGGTGCGGTGTTTGGTTTCTATTTCCGGGTGTATCTTGACCGAAAAATTCAGGCGTCGGCGGAGGGTGAAGCGAAGCGGCTGCTGGAAAATGCCAAGCGCGAGGCCGAAGGCGTCAAGAAGCAGGCGGTGCTGGACGGCAAGGAAGAGCTGTACAAGGAACGGATGCAGCTGGAGCGCGAGATCAACGACCGGCGCGCGGAAGTCAAGAGCGTTGAGCAGCGGCTGGCCAGCAAGGAAGACCAGCTGGAAAACAAGAGCGAAAAACTCAGCCAGCAGCTGACGGAACTGGCGGCGCAGAAGGAAAAACTGGCGGCAATGGAGCAGGAGGCCGCGCAGGCGCTGGAACGGCAGCGGGCGGAACTGGAAAAGGTGTCGGGCATGTCGGCCAACGACGCCAAGCAGATGCTGATCTCCAATGTCGAGGAAGAGGCCAAGTTCGAGGCCAACAAGGTGCTCAAGCGCATCGAGGAGGAGGCCAAGCGCCTCGCCGACCGGCGCGCGCGGCGCGTGGTGACGCTGGCCATCCAGCGCATCGCGGCGGAGCAGACGGCGGAGATCACCGTGTCGGTGCTGGCCATTCCGTCGGAGGAGATGAAGGGGTGCATCATCGGGCGTGAGGGGCGCAATATCCGCGAGTTCGAGCGCATTACCGGGGTGGACCTGATTATCGACGATACGCTGGATGTTGTGGTGCTGTCGGCATTCGATCCGGTGCGGCGCGAGATCGCGCGGCAGTCGCTGGAACGGCTGATTGCCGACGGGCGCATCCAGTTTAACCGCATCGAGCAGGTGGTCAAGAAGGTGCAGTCTGAGATGGAGAAGACCATCCTCGAAGCGGGCGAGCAGGCGTGCTTTGAGGTCGGGCTGGCGGGCCTGCCGGAGCAGGAAGTGCGCATCCTCGGGCGGCTGAAGTATCGCACCAGCTTCGGGCAGAATGTGCTGCAGCACAGCGTCGAAGTCGCGCATCTCGCCGGCGCCATGGCCGCGGAGATCGGGGCCAACATCCAGATGGCCAAGCGGGTCGGGCTGCTGCACGACCTGGGCAAGGCGATCGACCAGGAAAACGAGGGCTCGCATGCCTCGCTGGGCGCCGACCTGGCGCGCAAGGCGGGCGAGCCCGAGGCGGTGGTCAACGGCATCGCCGGCCACCATGCCGAGGTCGAGATCAAGACCGTCGAGGGCGTGCTGGTGCAGGCGGCGGACGCAATCAGCGCCGCGCGGCCGGGCGCCCGGCGCGAAAACGTGCAGAACTACATCAAGCGCCTCGAAAAGCTCGAGTCGCTGTCGGAATCGTTCAAGGGCGTGGAAAAGTCGTTCGCCATCCAGGCGGGGCGCGAGCTGCGGGTCATGGTGCACGCGGACCAGCTGAAGGACAACGAGACGGAAGTGCTGGCGCGCGACCTGGCGGGGCGGATCGAGAAGGAAGTCGATTACCCGGGCCAGATCAAGGTGACGGTGATCCGCGAATTCCGCGTCGTCGAGTACGCGAAGTAAGGCCGCGGCATGCGGCTGCTGTTTGTCGGCGACATCATCGGGGGCGTCGGGCGCGACTGCCTGCAGCGCGCGCTGCCCGCGCATCCCGCTGATTTCGTCATCGTCAACGGGGAGAACACGGCGGCGGGGTTCGGGCTGACCCCGAAGCTGTTCGCCGAACTGCGGGAGCTGGGCGCGGACGTGGTGACGTCCGGCAACCATATCTGGAACCGCAAGGACATTTTCCCGCTCCTGCAGGCGAACGAGGAGCGGTTGCTGCGGCCGGCCAATCTGCCGAAGAAGGCGTACGGGCGGGGCTGGACGGTGGTGGAGAAGCAGGGCGTGCGCGTGGCGGTGATCAACCTGCTCGGGCGCGTGTTCATGGAGCCGTGCGATTCGCCGTTTGACGCGGCGGACCGGATCCTCGCCGAGCTGCGCGGGCAGGCGGATTTGACGCTGATCGATTTTCACGCGGAGGCGAGCGCGGAAAAGGGCGCCCTGGCGTGGCATTGCGACGGGCGGGTGACCGCGGTGGTGGGGACGCACACGCATGTGCAGACCGCGGACGAGCGGCGGCTGCCGCGCGGCACGGCGTTCATCACCGACGTCGGGATGACCGGGCCGCGCGACAGCATCATCGGGGTCAAGCCCGACCTCGCGCTGCACAAGATGGTGACGGGGATGCCGGTGCGGTTCGAGGTGGCCGGCGGCCCGTGCCTGTTCAATGCGCTCCTGCTGGAGTGCGACCCGGCGACGGGCACGGTGACGAAGCTGGAACGGCTGAACGAGAACTACGCGGAACGGGGGCTGTGACCATGGCGCTACTCAAGGTCTCGACGAAGTCGAGCGCCACCTCGGTGGCGGGGGCGATTGCGGGGTTCCTCAAGGAAGAGGGCAAGGTGGAAATGCAGGCGATCGGCGCCGGCGCTGTGAACCAGATGGTCAAGGCCATTGCCATTGCGCGCGGATTTGTCGCCTGCAACGGCATCGATCTGGTCTGCGTCCCGGGGTTCGTCGATCTTGACATCGACGGCCACGAAAAGACCGCGATCAAGATGCTGGTCTTCCCGAAGCAGCCGTAACGGGCGGGTATCCATGGAGACCCGCTGCCTGCGCGGCGACGCGCCCGCAGCCGCCGTTATCGACGGGGTGCGCCGCCGGACGGCGGCCCTGCGCAGTCGCGGCATCATTCCCGGCCTCGCGGTGATCAGCGCGGGCGATGACCCCGGCTCCGCGGTCTATGTGCGCAACAAACTGAAAAAAGCGAATGAACTGGGGATCGGCGCGCGGCATGTCGCCCTGCCGGCGACGGCGACGCGGGCGGAGCTGCTGGCGGCGGTCGCGGCGGCCAACGCTGATGCGGCGACGCATGCCCTGCTGGTGCAGCTGCCGCTCCCTGCGGGGCTGCGCGGGCTGGAGGACGAGATCGCCCGGCGCATTGATCCGCGCAAGGATGCCGACTGCTTCCATCCGGAGAATATCGGGCTGCTGGTCCGCGAAACGCCGCGGTTCCTCCCCTGCACCCCGGCGGGGGTCATGCACCT
>CAZFBR010000095.1:0-12664 GCA_964517215.1 uncultured bacterium | reverse complement strand
GAGGTCCTGCGCCGCGGCGCCCGCCCCACCCTGACCCTGGAGCATTACGACGAACCGCGCCTGCGCCGTTCGCTGGCGGTGCTGGCCCCGCTGCTGCCCCGTTTCCATACCGTATGACCGCAACTAATCCTGGTCTAACCCTGTCAAAGCGGCAGGGTGATGATGCCGCGATCATTGCCATGGTGGCTGCGGCGCAGCGTGGCGACCGGGAGGCCTTTAACGCCCTGGTGCGGCGGTATCAGCAGGAGGTGTTCGGAATTTCGCTGCACTTTTTCCGGGACCGGGACGAGGCGCTGGACGCGACCCAGGACGTGTTCCTGCAGGTCTACCGCAAGCTGGATCAGTTCCGCGGCGACGCCAAGTTCGGCACCTGGCTGTACCGGGTGACGGTCAATACCTGCCGCAACCGGTACGCATCGGCGCAGTCGCGGCGCAAGCACGAAGTGGTGCTGACCAACGGCCCGGACGAGGATAACGGCAACGGCGAGGATCCGCTGGCGCGGCTGCCGTCGCCCGAGCCGACCCCGGAGAACATCGCCATGGACGGCGATCTGAGCCGGGAGATTGATGCGGCGCTGGCGCAGCTGCCGGAGAGCCAGCGGATGATGATTCTGCTCTGCGATTACCGCGATTTCAGTTATGAGGAAATCGCGGCGGCGATGGAATGCTCGCTGAGTGTGGTGAAGACCGGGATTCATCGCGGTCGTTTGAAATTGCGGGAGCTGCTGCGACCGCTGATGCAGGACGGGACGCTGTGAACGATTGCCGGGAAGTGCGGGACAACCTGAGCGCGTGGCTGGACGGGGAACTGCCGCCCGCGGAACTGGCGGCGATCGAGCAGCATCTTGCGGTCTGCCCGGAATGCCGCGCGGAAACCGACTGCCTGCGCCGCACGCAGCGCCTGGTGGGCGGGCTGTCCGCGCCGCCGCTGCCGCGCGATATTGTTGTCGATTTGAACCGCGCCATCGACGCGGATGAATTGGCGACCCGCCGCGTGGTCCGGCCGTTCTGGCGCCGGCCGGCGGCCATGGGCTCGCTGGCGGCGGCGGCGATGGTGCTGCTGGTCATGACCTATGCCCTTCCGCCGCTGCTGACCTCGCAGGGGCTGACGCCGGCGGTGACGACGGAACAGGCGCCGGAACCGGCGACGGTGGTGCCGCTGGCCGGCCAGACCGTAACCGCCCCGCCGGCAGATGATGCCGACGACCAGGCGGAAGCGGAACAGATCGCAGAAAACGACGACGCGCCGGCGCGCACGACCGCGACCGCTCCGGCAGCGGCGACCCGCAGCACGGCGCCGACGGCGCAGATCCCGGTGGAAACGGCACGCCCGGCGCCAGTGGTACCGGCGACAATCAAAACAACGGCACTGAATGCCCCGTCCCGCGCGCCGGCGGCATCGCCGGCGATGCGGGCGGTGGTGCCCCCCCCGGCAGTGGCGCCGGCCCCGGTGACAGCACCGGCAGCAGCACCGGCGGTGGCCGCCCCGGCTCCGACAGTGGCGACCGCCGCCGGTGTCGTCAATCTGGGTGCCAGCGGGCGGGTGGTCGATGCGCTGCGGGCCAATCAGGCAAGTGGAGTCAGTATGGGGCGCAGCGCCATCAGCGCCACCGTACCGCTCAATTCCCTGAAGCGTCTGCGTTCGACAGTCGCCTTGCCGATCCAGGCAAGCAGCGTGGCTAATGACACCAGTGTGGTACAGGTAACCATCCCCCTGCAGTAGCGTGCCGCGGCTGGTCCGCATGATGTTTCTTGTTGACCTTTATTAAGTTATGTGGTACAATAAAATGTTACATGGATCTGATAGGAAAAGTGTCTGCGCGCTTCGCGCCGGACGGGAAATTCGCAGCAACCAAAGGCAGACGAACATAATGGAAAAGAAGACGAAGCTCGGACTTATCATCGGCATCAGCATCCTGGTCGTGGCGCTGATTGCGGTCGGCGTATGGTATGCCATGCGCGATACCGGCCCTGCAGATCCGGATACTTCGAAACCGGTGGTGAATGATGACCGTCCGCGCGATCCCGGGCCGGCGGGCAAGGATCCCGACTTCTTCCGCAATAACCTCAAGGTTAACGATGCGGTGCTGGCGTCGATCAAGAACGGCGGCAGCGGCGATCGTGTGGAGACGCGGCAGACGGCAACCGTGGCGCTGCGCGGCACGGTGGTGGCGGGCGACAAGGTCATCAACGACGGGCTGGTGGTGATCGAATATGCGGAGCAGGATCTGGGCCGGAAGATCGGCGAACGGCCGGTGGGTACCATCAAGAGCGTGAGTGAATACAGCGCAGGCGACGTGCCGGAGGATGTGACGCTGGTTGACGTAACCGGCAGCTGCATCTACCCCGGGTTCATCGACATGCACAACCACGTCCATTACAATGCGTTTGACCTGTGGACGCCGACCTACGACATCTATCCCAATCGTGATGTGTGGCCGGGCGATGCGCGGTACAAGGACTGGAAGAAACTGAAGAATTACTTCGGCAAAGACCAGAAGAACATGACCACCGAGACCACGAAGTGGGGCGAAATCCGCGGCCTGCTTACGGGAACGACGATGATGCAGGGGTACGACGGCGACTTCAACGGTTCCTACGGACTCTGCCGCAACGTTGAGAATAACGGCAATCTGTTCGGGGTTGACCGCATCAATCAGTCGGTGATGCCGGTCTCCGGGTGGTACAAAGGGAAGCGGGCGGAGGCGGATCGCGAAAAAGTGACGAACGCGTTCGCCAGCGGCAAGGCCGTGCGCTATATCATGCACTTCTGCGAGGGGATCGACGCCAAGATCCACGAGGAATTCGAGCAGCTCAAGGCATTCAATATGTTGCGCGAGGAAATGGTGGGGATCCATTCGACGGCGCTGCGCGGCGCGGATTGGGACGATATTGCTGCCGCCGGCATGAAGGCGGTCTGGTCGCCGCTCTCCAACCTGATCCTTTACAACGAGACCACGGACATCAAGGGGGCGATCGAACACGGGGTGGCGTTCCGCAACCTGTCGTTTGCGCCCGACTGGGCGCCTTCGGGCACGCCCGGGATGATTGAGGAGCTGAAGGTGGTTGCCGAGTACAACGAGAAGCAGCTCGACGGCTACCTGACGGCGCGGCAGATGTACGAGATGATGACGATCAACCCGGCGAATATTTCGAGCTACGACGAGTTTGTCGGCGAGATCAAGGCGGGGCTGCGGGCGGACATCACCGTGGTGAAGATGACGGGCGACGACCCGTATGTCTCGCTGCAGCAGGCGAAGATTGAGGACGTCAACCTGGTGATGATCGACGGGCAGCCGCTTTACGGCACCCTCGAGGTGTACAAGAAGTTCGACAAGGGCAACGATTACGAGATCTTCGTCATGAACGACGTCGAAAAAGCGATCGACATCACCGAGGAGGGCATTGACAAGGGGGACCAGACCCTGCGCCAGCTGATGGAACTCCTCATCGCCGGGTTCAAGGATATCCGGCAGAATGTGCCGTTCGAGTTCCCCGACGACGTCGATGCGTATTGCCACCTCTCGCCGATGTTCTGGCCGCAGCCGACAAGCTACACCAACCTGATGTACGGCTGTGTGCTTGGCGAAGGGACGGACAGCACCAAAGACCGCGATGCATTCCGCAATTCGGACCATTACCGGAACCGCAATGCCGATGCCAAGAACCAGTACAACACCTACAAGGAACAGGTCTTTGGCATTACCACCACCAGCCGTGGCGGCCGCAACAACCAGGGCGGCCAGAGCAGCCGGAATAACCGCAGCGACCGGAACAACCGGAACAACCAGAATAGCCGCAATGACCGCAACAGCAGTGCCGGCGAAGGAGACGACGGCGGCGAATAGCCGCGGAGGGATCCCATGGCGCGCGAGTTTACCGTTGGGCAGGGCTACAGCATCGAGGGAGAAACGGCGTTTTATCTGGGTGCGGTGGATGGCGTCAACCTGTTTCAACTGGCGGTGGACAAGCGGCTGCATGTGTTCTATTTTGCCCCGGCCGGGATGACGGCGCTCGCGGCGTTTGAGCAGAAGCTGACGGAGGTCTATACCGACGCGCAGCTGCCCGAGGATCTGATTGCCATGCCCGGGACGACCGCGGCGGTTGACGCGACGGCGTTCCAGCGCTGGACTTTTGCCGCCAAACCGGCGTTTGCCAATGCCGCGTTCTGCCCGACGGGCCAGCTGGAGCTGCTGTGCGCGCGGCAGGGTGACATCGTTGATGCGAAAAATGACCTGACGCTGGGCAAGCGCTATCGCGGACTCAATCCCGACTATTGCGTGCTCAAGGACGGGCAGGGCTATCGCCAGACGGGCCTGCGTGAGCAGTATCCCGAGCTGGTATTGCAGCTGCAGCCGTTCGTGCCGGATGCGTTCCGCCGTACTGGCCTCTTCCCGGATACCCCGCCCGTCTATGTGCTGGCAAAATCGGTTGAATCCTTCGGCGGCAAGCACGCCGGTTTTGGCGAATGGCAGAAGCTGGCCGCCGGCGAGTTTGCGGCGTTCTTTGCCGGCGGGCAGCTGGCAACCTGGCGGCGGCGGTTCGTGCTGACGCCGGCGGGGGAAACCCAGGTGGCCAGGTTAGGACTGACTGCCAACGATGTGACGCTGCTGACGCCCGCCAAGTAACACGGTGGCGGCGGTGCGGGGAGCACTGCGCGGGCGGCATGGTGTGAACCCGGATGCGGCCCCAGCCGTGCCGCCGCGCGCGGGGGACGGAGAAGAACGCGTTCAGTTGTTCGGGGGCGGCGACGGCGCGACAAAGCACCAGAAGCGAACCGATGCGTTTGGGCAAGATTGCCTTACGGAGGCAGCGGCGGCCATGCCGCTGCCGGTGTGCAGGATACCATGACCGCTTTTGCTGCGCTGACGATCAGCATTATTATCGAGGGCTTTCCCTACATCATGCTCGGGGCGGCACTGTCG
This sequence comes from uncultured bacterium, assembly GCA_964517215.1. Lineage (GTDB taxonomy): Bacteria > DAOPZR01 > DAOPZR01 > DAOPZR01 > DAOPZR01 > CAZFBR01. Next base: position 7,739 of record CAZFBR010000095.1, on the reverse strand, counting down.
GCGCTGCTCGAAGTGTTTGTGCCCGCCGCCGCGCTGCGCCGCGTGGCGGGTCACGGCGGCCCGCTGAATATTCTCGTGGCGGCACTGGCAGGCATTGTCCTGCCGGTGTGCGAATGCGGGATTGTGCCGGTGGTGGCGCGGCTGCGTGCCAAGGGCGTGGCCAATGGCCCGCTGCTGGCATACCTTTTTGCCGCACCGGCGGTGCAGCCGATTGTGTTCTACTCAACGTTGGTCGCGTTCAACGATAACCTTGCCTTTGCCGCGCTGCGCTGTGCCGGCTCGCTGGTGATTGCGGTGGGCGGCGCGCTGCTGCTGGCCCGGGCGCTGCCGCCCGTCGCCGCTGAACGCGCGGCCTGCGGGCATGACCATGCCTGCGGTTGCGCCGGCCATGACGAAGCCGCGGCCCTGCCGCCGGCCTGGGTGCGGCTGATTGCGGTTTTTGTCACCGATGCGGTGCGCATTCTTGCCTATCTGACAGTCGGGGCGATGGCCGCAACCGTGCTGGCACTGCTGCTGCCGCCGGCGCGCGTGGCGGCGCTGGCGGGCGCGTGGCCGCTGCTGGCGGTGCCGCTGGGCATGCTGCTGGCCTTTGTCCTCTCCGTCTGTTCCGAGGCCGACGCCTTTGTTGCCTATGCCATGACCGGCCTGACGCCGCTGGCGCAACTGGCGTTCCTCTGGTTCGGGCCGGTGGCGGATATCAAACTGGCGGTAATGTACAGCCGGGTCTTCGGCCGGCAGTTCACGCTGCGCGCGTTTCTGACGCTGGCGGGGCTCGTGCTGCTGCTGGCGCTGCTGCTGGCGCTGGCGGGGGTGGCGCGATGAACACCCCGCGCGCGGCATTGCCGCTGCCGGCGCTGCTGGCCCTGGCCCTGTTCACTGCGGGCCTGGCGCGGGTGGCCTGGGCGGGCCGCCTGACCCGCTATGTGGCGCCGCGCTTTGTGCTGCCGATTGAAGTGGCGCTGGCGGGCGCGGGGGTGGTGCTGCTGCTGGTGCTGGCGGCGCTGCTTGCCCGCCGGGTGCGGCTGCAGTGGCAGGAACGAGGCATGGCGCTGCTGGTGCTGCTTGCCGCCGCCGCCGTGTGGTGGCGGCCGCTTCCGTCGCTGGCGGAACTGATGGCGTTCAAGGATATGCCACTGGGCGGCGTCCGGGCGGGGCAGGGAAAGCTGCCGCCCGCGCCGGTTGATGCCGACGGCTACCGCGAATGCGATGGCCAGCGGGTTTATGTGGAACTGGACGCGCTGAACGATACGCAGATCGCCGCGCATTCCTATCGTCTGTCATTGGTCGGGCAGCTGACGGTGCTCCCGGGTGCGGATGCCATCGATCTGCCGCCGGGAGCGCTGGTCATGGCCCGGCTGGTGATGGTCTGCTGCGCCGCCGATGCGCAGCCGGTGTACATGGCTGTGGCCAATCGCGCGGGGTTTGATGAGACCCGGATCGATGACTGGGTGCGGGTGCGCGGGACGGTTAGCTTCCGCCCGCTGCCTGACGACAGCGGCTGGTACGCATGGCTTGAGGACGACGAGATCACGGCGATTGCGCCGCCCGAGCCGGAATACCTGCAGCCGCAGCTGATCGATCTTTCCGCGGTGCCGCTGTCCCGCTGAATCAGTCCGGTTTCCTGATGCTGGTGATGGAAATCCCGAATTTCATGAGGTAGATGGGTCCGAGAACGAGGATGGGCGCGAACCCGGCGGCCCAGGCGACGAAGCCGTACGCCACGGCATCCACTTTGGGAATGCCGAGGATGTCGGCCAGCGCGATGGTGCAGGCCAGCTGATAGCTGCCGAGGAATCCGGGCGACGGGATGATGGTGATGAACGCCGCGACGAAGACCACGACCATGAGTCCGGCGGTCGCATAATCGGTGTTGGGCACGGCATTGCAGGCGGGGAAGAACGGGACATAGTTGACGATGCTCAGAACCCAGAGCAGGGCGCTGAGCAGGATGGTGACGACCAGGTCCCGGCGGTTGCCCAGCACGCCCAGCCCCTGCAGGAACATGCGAATGATGCCGTCAATCTTTGCGGCAACCTTGGCGGGGAGCGGGCGCAGAAAGGCGTTGGTGCAGCGCAGGGTGAATGCCGGCCGGAAGTGCAGGCAGAGCGAGAAGGCGAGCAGCCCCAGCGACAGGACAAAGCTGACATAGCCGAACTGCTGCAGGACCGTGGCCAGGTTCCATTCGCGCCCGCCGGCGGCAAAGGTCAGTGCGCTGGCAAAAACGTCGGCCCGCGCGGCAAAGAGGATGGCGAGGAAGAGCAGAACAAAGAACATGTCGAACAGCCGCTCGAGGACGATGGTGGCAAGCGAGGCGGAAAAAGGGACCTTCTCGCGCTCGCTGATGATGTAGGCGCGGATGAATTCGCCCGCGCGGGCGGGCAGGAAATTGCCGAATGAGCCCGCCAGGAAATACTGGAACATGCGCCGGGTGGTTATCGGCCGCAGATGGTTGAGCAGAATGCCCCAGCGCAGGGCGCGCAGCCAGAAGATGAGCAGGCAGACCAGCATTCCCAGCAGGAACCACGACCATTGCACCCGGGCGAAGGCGCCGCCCAGCTCGCGGAGCGAGACCCCGTTCAGGACGATGGCCAGCACGGCGATGATGATGGCAATGCTGACCAGCAGCTTGATGGTATTGCCCATGCAGATCAGGCGGACGTGCCGCCGCTGAGCGCGGCGACCGCGCTGGCGGCGTCGGGATGGATGGCGATGATCTTGTCGAAGCCCGCCATGCTGAAGACCTTGGCCACCGGCTCCGACAGCCCGCAGACGGCGAACTTTCCCTTGACGCTGTTCAGCGATTGCGCCAGCGCGTGCACCACGCGCAGGCCGGAACTGGAGATGAAGGTGGTTCCGGAGAAATCGCAGACCAGCGCGCGCACCCCGTCCTTCACCAGCTGGATGAGCTGGGGTTCGTCGCGCCGCGGGGCAAAGGCGTCGAATTTCGGGACCATGGTGACGATGGTGACGCCGTTCTCTTCGCGAATATTCACGGGCCGTTCCTCCGGGCGAAGTTCGCCGCCGGTGAGCGTAGCAAATTGCCGCTGTCGTCGCAACCGGATGTGCGGAGCGCGTGAGTATGCTGCCGCTGCCGGTCGGGGGGCACCGGGCCCGTCTGGTATTGCGCGTGCAACGGCGCGCGATGAACGGGAGGGAATAGAGTATACTGTCCCGGTTATTGGGGAGGCGCTTGCTGCGATTGGGCAAGGGTAGTATAATCAGTATGTTCGTTTCTTTGCGGAAAGGATATGGCATTCTACCTTGATTCAGCACAACCGGATGATATACGTGTGGCGGAACAACTCCCCTGGTGTGCGGGGGTGACGACCAATCCGACGCTGGTGGCGCGCGCGGCGGGGGGCGGCTCGCTGTCGTTGGAACGGTACGGCGACGTGCTGCGCAGTGTGGTGGCGGCGACGGCGCGGCCGGTTTTCGCGCAGGTTGGTGAAGGCGAACGCGCGGCGATGCTGCGCGCGGGCGAGCAACTGCTGGCGCTGGCGCCCAACCGGCTGATTTTGAAAATCCCCTGCACCCCGGTCGGGATCGAGGTGTGCGCGGTTCTGGCGAAACGCGGCTGCCCGACGGCGGTGACGGCGGTTTTCTCGGTGGCGCAGGTGCTGCTGGCGGCTGAGGCGGGGGCGCAGTGGGCGGCACCCTATTGCCATCGCTACACCGAACAAGCGGGGGACGGGCTGGCGCTGGTGGCGGGCATGCTGCGCGCGCTGCAGCACCGCGGGTCGACGCTGCGGCTGCTGGTGGCAAGCGTGAAAACGCGTGACGAAGTCGAACGCCTGCTGGAACTGGGTGCGCCCGACCTGACCCTGCCGCTGCCGCTGCTCGCCGGCCTGGTGACCCATCCGCTGACTGACGATGCGCTGGCGCGCTTCCGTGCGGACGTGACGGCCCTGTGAGCGCTGTTTTCGGCTCGTCCCCGGTGCGGCTGGCGGTGCCGGCGGTTTGCGCGCCGACCGGCGCGGCGGCCGGCGGTGCCTGCGCGGCGGTGCCGGCATGACCGTGCTGCGCCGGCCGGCAACGTGGTTGTGGCTGCTCGCGGCGTTGACGCTGCTGAATCATCTGGGGGCGGGGCTGTTTATCGGCGAGCGGCATCTGGTCGGCACGGATGCGGGCGCGTACGTGATGATCGCCCAGAACCTGGTTGCCGGCAACGGGTTCGACTGCAACGGCATGAAGGCGTGGTATGCGCCGCTGTATCCGCTGCTGCTGACTGCGCCGTTCGGGCTGACTCCGCGGCCGTTCCTCGTGACGCTGCTGGCGCAGGGACTGCTGGTGATCGGCATCCAGCTGCTGGTGTGGAAACTGGCGCGGCGGCTGGGCTGCGGCGAGTGGACGGGGGTTGCGGCGGTGGCGGTGCTGGCGCTGGATCCGTTCACCTTCTATTTCTCCGTGCTGCTGCTGACGGAGACCCTGTTTACCTTTCTCGCGCTGCTGCTGCTCTGGCTGCTGGTGGAGGCGGGGGCGCGGCCGCGCGGGCTGGCATGGTGGCTGCTCGCCGGCGCGGTGCTTGGCTTCTCGGCGCTGACCCGCCCCGTGCTGCAGGGATATTTCCCGCTGTTTGCGCTTGGCTGGTGGTGGTACGGCGGCGCGCCGCGCCGGCGGCGGCTGCTGGAGATAGCGGTGGTGGGGCTGATGACGGTCGCGGTCATGCTGCCGTGGATTATCCGCAACTACAATGTGTTTCATGCCTTCGTTCCCGTCACCAACCAGTCGGGGATGGCGCTGTATGCGGGGAACAATCCCTGCAATCATCTCGGCGGCGGGATGGGCCAGGGCATCGATTACGATATTGATCGCGATGTGCCCAATTCCACGGCGATGAACGAGCATGTGCTCAATCGCACGCTGACACGCCTGGCGCTGACCTACATGGCGGAGCGGCCGCTGCACACGCTGCGCATGGCCCTGGTCAAGCTGGCGCGCGTCTGGGCGCTGGTGCCGGCGGAATCGTCGGGCCATACCGCCTGGTATCAGCAGGCGCTGTCGCTGGCCTGGTTTGCGCCGCTGCTGCCGTTCATGCTCTGGGGCATGTGGCAACTGCGCGGCAGCTGGCGGCTGGCCTGGCCGCTGTATGCCTATCTGGCGTTTATGCTGGCGTTCGTGGCGGTCTACTACGGCACGCTGCGTTTCCGCCTGCCGCTGCATCCGCTGCTGGCCATCTGGGCGGCGGCCGGGCTGACGGCGGCGCATGACCGCTGGCGGGCCGGACGGCGGCGGTCATGACGGCGGCCGGGGCGTATGTCCACATCCCGTTTTGCGCCGCGAAATGCGATTATTGCGATTTCTTTTCGGTGGTGGTGCCCGACGCGGTGCGCCGGCAGGTGCTCGCCGTGATGCTGGATGAGATCGGGCAGTGGCAGGACCGGGAGGTCGGCACGGTGTATATCGGCGGGGGGAACCCGGGCCTGCTGACGGACAGCGAACTGATCCGGCTGGTGACGGTCATCAATCAGGCGTGGCGCGTCCCGCCCAAGGCGGAGTGGACGATCGAAATGCGCCCGGAGACGGTGACGCGGGCGCGGTGTGATCTGCTGCGCGGGCTGGGCATTACCCGAATCTCGGTCGGCGTGCAGTCGTTTCTCGACACGGAACGGGCCGCGCTCGGCCGGGGCGGCAACGACGGGGACCTGCGCCGGGCGCTGGAACTGCTGGCGGCGGAATGGGACAACTGGAATATCGACCTCATCTACGGGCTGCCGGGCCAGACCCCGGCCAGCTGGCAGGAATCGCTGGTGGCGGCGCGGGGATACCGCCCGCCGCATGTGTCGCTGTACGACCTGACGCTGGGCGAGGATACGCTGCTCACCCGCCGGGTCAATGAGGGGAGCGTGCTGCTGCCGGATGAGGATGATACCGTGCGCATGCTGCGCGCGGCGCAGGAAACGCTGGCGGCGGGCGGCTACGAGCAGTATGAAGTCAGCAACTGGGCGCAGCCGGGATTCCGCTGCCGGCACAATGTCAATTACTGGCGCGGCTGCGATTATATCGGCATCGGGCCGGGCGCGGTCTCCACCTGGCAGGGGAAACGCTGGCGGCGCTGCGAGGATCTGGCCGCCTATCTCGCCAGCCGGGGGTGCGCCGCCGAAGATGAGGAGATTATCGACGATGCCATCCGGCGCCGCGAGGCGGTGATTCTGGGTTTGCGCATGGCCGATGGCATTGATCGTTGTGAATTCAGCGAACGGTTCGGTTCCGATCCGGTGCTGCAGTTTCCCGCGGCGGTGGCGCGCTGGCAGCAATCGGGGGATCTGGCCTACGATGACGTGCGGCTGTGGATTACCGCCCAGGGGATGCGCTGGTCGTCCGCCATCATTGCCGACCTGATGGAATGAGCACATTGCGCCGGATGCCGCCTAAAAATTGATTGCAACGTACGGAGTTTGTTGGAGGGTCTGCTGCTGTGGTATAATAGCGGTGCGAATCTGACGGTGGCGAGGTGGCCTATGGATCAGTACAGGTTTCCGGTAGTTGTGGAAAAAGATACCGATGGTTATTACGCATTTTGCCCTGCCCTGCAAGGGTGCTACGCGCAAGGCGATACATACGAAGAAGCCATGACCAATATCACTGACGCCATCAAACTGCATATCGAGGACCGTCGCAATGCGGGGGAGGAGATCCCGCAACTGCAGGCAGTGAGCCTGACTTCGCTTGACATTGCGGTATGACGCCGAAACTGCCGCGCCTGACTGCGGCGGTGGTGGTGAAAGCGCTGGAACGCGCGGGGTTTGCGATTGTCCGACAAAGCGGTAGCCATCGGGTGTTGCGCAACCGGCACGGATGCCGGGTAACCGTGCCAATGCATGCGGGTAAAACGCTGCATCCAAAAATCCTGAAAAGCATATTGCGTGATGCGGAAATGAGCGCTGAGTATTTTCAGGATTTGTGAAAAGCCGGTTGTGCCGCTTGACAAGCAGCAGCGCGATATAGTATAGTCAGCACTCGCATAACGCTGGCAACTCACCGGAAACGGATAGAGTGTGCAGTAGTGCAAGGAGAGGCAGTATGGGCAAGACGCCATTTATTCCCGCGGACCGGGTGCCGCGCGGCTCGCGGCTGTTTGACGCCAAGGGCAAAGTGCTGGGGCGGCTGTCGACGCAGATCGCGGTTGCGCTCATGGGCAAAGACAAGCCCGAGTACCATCCTGCGGTCGATTGCGGCGATTTTGTCGTCGTGATCAACTGCGCCCAGGTCAGGCTGACCGGACGCAAACTCGACCAGAAGAAACTGCAGTACCACTCGCTGTATCCCGACGGCTTCAAGGAGAAGGGCTACCGTGAGATCATGCAGCTCAAGCCGGAACTGGCGGTGCGCATGGCGGTGGAACGCATGCTGCCGAAGAACAAACTGGGCTCGAAGATGAAGACGCGCCTGCGGCTGTTCCGCGACGCGGAGCACAAGCATGCGGCGCAAAAGCCGGTTGCGGTCAAGTAACGGAGGAAAAGGACAATGGCTCGCGAAGCGTTCATGGCAGTTGGCAAGCGCAAAACCTCGATCGCCCGGGTGCGGATGACGGCGGGCACCGGCAAGGTCATGGTCAATGACCGCGAGGTGAAGGATTATTTCCCGCGTCCGGCGTATGTGGACATGGTCATGGCGCCGTTCGTGACCACCTCGACCACCGACAAGTTCGACGTCAAGGCGAACATCTACGGCGGCGAGCTCACCGGCCAGGCCGGCGCGCTGCAGCAGGGGATTGCCAAGGCGCTGCTCCTGGTCGATCC
>CAZFBR010000094.1:0-12693 GCA_964517215.1 uncultured bacterium | reverse complement strand
ATGCGGACTGGTGCGGCCCCTGCCGGATGGTGGCCCCGGTCATCGCCGAGTTGGCGACGGAATATGCGGGGAAGGCGACGATCGCCAAGCTCAACGTCGATGAGGCGGGCGATATTGCGCAGCAGTACGGCGTGCAGAGCATCCCGACGCTGCTCTTTTTCCGGGGTGGCGCGGAAGTGAAGCGCATTACGGGCGCGCTGCCCAAGCAGGCGCTGAAACTCGAACTGGACACACTGCTGGCGGGATAGGCGTCATGCGGTTGCGGCGGGGAGAAAGCGGCGCAGGGTGTCCCCGGCCGCATCCTGCGCGCGGTGAGGTTGTACGCGGCGGGGGTGGCGATCGCGATGGTTATCCGCAGGGAACGGCAGCGGGGCACCGGCAAGCGCAGGCATAACCGGAGCGAAGTCCGGCGGCAACGGTGCCCGTACCGGTGCCGGCAGTTGCCGGCACCGCATTTGCCAACCCGGCGATGCTACCGGGTGTGTTCCCGCTGTTGCCCCCGCCGTACCGGCACGACACCGCGTCTGGCCGAGCGCGACAGCACCTGCTGCTTTCGTGCCGCGTGGTGCTTTTCGCACCGGGCAAATTGCAGGTGGCGTATGCGGGTGAACCAACAGGTGCGGCCAGCGCTACCGGGACAATCGGCGGCGGCCTGGCACGACCGGGTGCTGCTGCTGCAGGCAACCGGCAACGCCGGCGGCAGGGGAGCAGCACCATTCTGCCGGGCTAGGGCAGCTGCTCTGATTCGTATCGTGTGATCAAATAAGGTAAACTCAAGCCATGGAATTACTGACAGCCATTCGTGGCCGCCGCAGCGTGCGGTGTTTTCAGAACCGGCCGGTTCCGCCGGAGCTTTTGCCGACCCTGATTGAGGCGATGCTGTGGGCGCCGAGCGCCGGCAATCACCAGTCGCGCCATTTCACTTTTGTCACCGCGGCTGACCAGGTGGCAAAAGTGGCGGCGACCTGCGCGCAGGCCTTCGTGGCTACCGCCCCGCTGCTGCTGGTTGCCTGCGCAGACCGCCGGTTGCGCCGGAAGTACGGCTCACGCGGGGCGGACCTGTATGCCCCGCTGGACGTGGCGTTGGCGGTGCAGAACTACATGCTGGCGGCGCATGCCTGCGGACTGGGCACGGTCTGGGTCGCTTCGTTCCGCGAACCGGCGTTGCGGCGGGTGCTGCAGTTGCCGGCCCAGCTGCGTCCCATCGCCATCGTCCCCACCGGGTATGCCGCGGCAACACCGGCAGTACCGCCCCGCCGTCCACCCGACGAGAACGTTGCTTTTCGCTGACGATGACGGAAAACAAGGTACCCGCACCGCAGGCAATTCCCGGGAAATTGAAAAACGCGTTTGCCCGCCGTTTCTGCCTGCGCCACCATATGGCGCTGATGATGGCGGTGATGATCAGTGTCGGGATACTGGCCAATCAGCTGCTCAAGCAGGCGGCGGTCTGGTCGCTGCCGCTGCGTTTCGGGCTGGTGGTTACCGCCGCCTATCTTGCCTTCTTTCCGGTGGGCCTGGTGTGGCTGGCGTATATCCGCCGCGAATTGTCAGGCGACAGCACCTGGCCGCGGCAGGTGGCGGAGGAAGGGGCGGACTCGGAAAAACCGGCAACGGCGCGCACCGGCGATGCTGATCTGGCAGACGGGGTCGAGGTGTTTGATGTCGCCGGCGATATTGCGCACGCGGGTAGTGCGGGAGAATGCAGTTGTGCGCTGGCGATGCTGATTCCGCTGTTGTTGATCGTTGTCGCCTGCGGAGGATATCTTATTGTGCAGGCGCCGATGATCCTGACCGACGCTGCCTTTGAGACCTTATTGGCGCTGGCACTGGTTCGTCCGGTACGGAATCTGGAGCGGTATGACCGTTCGACCGGTTTGTTTGGCGCCACCTGGCATTGGTACGGCTTGATCCTGGTGCTGGCGGTCGTGGCGGGAATGCTGCTGGAGACCTTTGCGCCGGGCGCGCACACCCTGGGGGCGGCGCTGCTGCAGCTGTTCTGAAGCGGCGGCAGTGCGCACTGGTGAACGGAGAACGGTATGCTGCGGTTGCAGGAAATCAAACTGCCGCTTGACCATCCGCCGGCGGCACTGACGGCGGCCGTACTGGCCCGGCTGGGGATCGGCGCGGATGAACTGGTCAGCTGCACCGTCTTCCGGCGCGGCTGCGATGCCCGCCAGCGGAACCATATCGCCCTGATCTATGCGGTGGACGTTGCCGTCCGGAACGAGGCGGCAGTCCGGCAACGGCTGGCCCATGACCATCGGGTGACCCTGACCCCGACTGAGCAGTACCACTTTCCGGTAACTGCCCCCGCGGGATTGAAATCCCGGCCGGTGATTATCGGCATGGGACCATGCGGGCTGCTGGCGGGGCTGGTATTGGCGCAGAACGGGTTCCGCCCGCTGCTGCTGGAGCGGGGCAAATGCGTGCGCGAACGGGCAGTCGATACCGCCAGTTTCTGGCGCGACGGTGTCCTGCATCCCGAATCGAACGTGCAGTTCGGCGAAGGGGGGGCGGGCACCTTTTCCGACGGCAAGCTCTACAGCCAGATCAAGGACCGGGCGCAGCGCGGGCAGAAGGTGCTGGACGAACTGGTGGCCGCCGGCGCCCTCCCGGAAATAAAAGTGGCAAGCAAGCCGCATATCGGGACGGCGCGGCTGGTGCAGCTGGTGGAGAACCTGCGCCGTACCATTATCACGCTCGGCGGCGAGGTGCGGTTCAACAGCCGGGTTGACGAGCTCGACATTGCCGACGGTGTCGTCCGCGGCGTGGTCCTGGCGTCGGGCGAGCGTTATGCCGCCAGCCACGTCATCATGGCAATCGGCCACAGCGCACGCGACACCTTCGAAATGCTGCACCGCTGCGGCGTGCAGAGCGAGCCAAAGCCGTTCGCCATCGGCGTGCGCATCGAGCATCCGCAGGCGCTGATCGATGCGGCACGGTTCGGCCGGCATGCCGGTCACCCGCTGCTCGGTGCGGCGGATTACAAGCTGGTCCATCACTGCGCGAACGGCCGCACGGTCTACAGTTTCTGCATGTGTCCGGGCGGCACCGTGGTGGGCGCCGCTTCGGAAGCCGGGGGCGTGGTGACGAACGGCATGAGCCAGTATGCGCGCGATGCGGCGAATGCCAACGCCGCGCTTGTGGTGGGCATTGCTCCCGCCGATTATCCCGGGGGACCGCTGGCCGGCATCGCCCTGCAGCAGCGGTGCGAGCGGCAGGCGTTTGTGCTCGGCGGCGGCAAGTATCATGCGCCATGCCAACTGGTCGGCGATTTCCTCGCCGGCCGCGCGTCTACGGCCGGCGGCGCGGTTGTGCCGTCGTATCAGCCCGGGGTGCAGTGGGGCGCGCTCGATTCCTGCCTGCCGGACTATGTCGTGGCCGCACTCCGCGAGGCGCTGCCGGCATTCGACCGGCAGCTGCCGGGATTCGCCCGGCCGGACGCGGTGCTGACCGGGGTCGAGACCAGGACGTCCTCGCCGGTGCGGCTGGTGCGCGGCGATGACTGCCAGAGCGTGACGTTGCGGGGCCTGTTCCCCGCCGGCGAGGGGGCGGGGTATGCCGGCGGCATATTATCCTCCGCCGTGGACGGCATCAGAGTGGCCGAGGCGGTGGCAGTGGCGCTGACGGGCGCAGGCGGCGGGCCGGGCGCGGGGTAACGTGGCGGCGATGACCCGCAGACGGCTGGCCGCGACCAAGGCGGCGCCGGCAACCGGCCGGCAGCCGGGGGTTCATTGACGCATACCCGTCGCTGGTGGTATACTCACCGCCGGTGGCGGGAGTACCATGCGTCAGCAGCGACACGGCGGCATATCTCCGACAGTCCCGAACAGATCCAGAGAACGACACCGGTGCGGTTGGTGACGGCACCGGGCGGCGCAGGCCGGGAAAACGAGCATGGCGGACACCATTCCAGCGGCAGCGACGGTCGGACAGCAGATGGCGGCGGAGCTTGCCAAGCGGCGGACCTTTGCCATTATCAGCCACCCGGACGCGGGCAAGACCACGCTGACGGAAAAATTCCTGCTGTTCGCCGGCGCCATCCAGTCGGCGGGCGCGGTCAAGTCGAACAAGATCAAGAAAACCACGGTCTCCGACTTCATGGAGATCGAGCGGCAGCGCGGCATTTCCGTTGCCTCGGCCGTCATGAGCTTCGAGTATGCCGGCTGTGCGATCAATCTGCTCGACACCCCGGGCCACAAGGATTTCGCCGAGGACACCTACCGCACCCTGACGGCAGTCGACAGCGTCATCCTTGTCGTGGACAGCGTCAAGGGGGTCGAGGCGCAGACGGAACGGCTGATGCAGGTCTGCCGCATGCGCAATACCCCCGTGATTATCTTTGCCAACAAACTCGACCGCGAAGGGGGCAGTCCGTTCGCGCTGCTCGATGAACTGGAACACAAGCTGAGCATCAAGGTGCAGCCGCTGACCTGGCCAATCAGCCGCGGTGCCAGTTTCAAGGGCGTGTACGACCTGCATCACGGCAACCTGCACCTGTTCCAGCCCGGGCGCAGCGAAGCGCCCGAGCCGGGTATCGCCATCAGCGAGCTGGCCAGCACCGTGCTCGATGAACATGTCGGCGAGACCTTTGCCCGGCAGCTGCGCGAGGATGCGGAACTGATGGCGGGCGTGTACGAGCCGTTTTCGGTCGAGCGTTACCGGACGGGCGGGCTGGCGCCGGTTTTTTTCGGCAGCGCGCTCAACAATTTCGGGGTCAGGGAACTGCTCGACATGTTCGTGCGCATCGCCCCGACCCCGGGTCCGCGCGCGGCCGACCGCCGGGTGGTGCAGCCCGACGAAGCGGCGTTCAGCGGCTTTGTGTTCAAGATGCACGCCAACCTCGACCTGCGGCATCGCGACCGGATCGCCTTCGTGCGGGTCTGTTCGGGACGGTTCGAACGCAACCGCTATTACCGGCACACGCGGCTGGGCGAGGACCTGCGGTTCAACACCCCGGCCAGCTTCCTCGGCCAGAAGAAGGAGCTGATTGACGAGGCGTGGCCGGGCGATGTCATCGGTCTGTACGACCGGGGCAAGTTCAAGATCGGCGACACGCTGACGGAGGGGGAACCGCTGCAGTTCCACGGCATTCCCTGTTTCTCGCCGGAGTTCTTCAAGGAACTGGTCAACAAGTCGGAGAAAGTCAAGCAGCTCGACAAGGGGATCCGCCAGCTCACCGACGAAGGGGTGGCGCAGCTGTTCACCCTCGAACACGGGCGGCGGCGGATCGTCGGCACGGTCGGGCAGCTGCAGTTTGAGGTGATCCAGTACCGGCTGCAGCACGAATACGGGGCGGAATGCTATTTTTCGCCGCTGGACTACTACAAGGCCTGCTGGCTGACCGCTGACGACCCGGCGGCGCTGGCGGAATTCTGCGACCACAAGACGGGACGCATCGGCAGGGACAAGGATGACAAGCCGGTGTTCTTTGTCGAGTCGGAATGGATGCTGCAGCATTACATCAAGCAGTACCCGCGCGTGCACTTTTATCTCACCTCGGAATGCCGGACCAGCGGCTCAGTGGCGGAATAGCCGGTTGACGCCGCCGGCGGCAGCGTAGTAAAATGGGGCGATGGTTGACATCCGGCGAGGAGATGCCATGGGCAAGGCCATCCTGATCATTGATGATGAAGTGCAGGTAATCCAGATGCTGAAACTGCTCCTGTGCGACGATGCCGAACGCATCGACGGGGTCACCAGCGCCGCGCAGGCCCGCAGCCTGCTGGCGGAGCAGGCGTACGACGCGGTGATCAGCGACATCTGCATGCCGGGTGAAAGCGGTCTGGAACTGCTGCGCGCCATGAGCGCCGTCACGCCTGCCGCGCGCTGGGTGATGATTACCGCCTACAACAGCCGGCAGGTTGAGGAAGAGTGCCGCGCCGCCGGTGCCGCCGCCTTTTTTGCCAAGCCGTTCCACCTCGGTGATGTTCGCGCCGCGGTGCTGCAGCTGCTGGATGCCGCATAGCATCCGGCAGTTGAACCGCCGCCGGTGATGACGCCGGCAGAAGCCGCAAGGAGCATTGCCGGTGGCAATGACGGGGTACCGATGAAAACCGACCGTTCGCTGGGAATCTGTTTCGGGGCGTCAACCGTGACCATGGCGGTGGTGGCGCCGGAAGCCGACGGTCGGCTGGCCGTAACGCAGACGGTGCGCCGCGAGCATCGCGGGAATCCGCGGCAGGTGCTTGCGGATTTCTTTGCGACCAGTCCGCCGGATCATTTCCGGCACATTGCCATTACCGGCCGCAAATTCGCCAGTCTGCTGAAGCTGCCGGCGGTGCCGGAGCCGGAGGCAATCGAGGCGGCGGCGGCGCATCTCGGGCTGGCGGGCAAGTACGACACCATCGTGTCGCTGGGCGGCGAAACCTTCTTTGTCTACGGGCTCGACCGCGACGGGAAGATTGCGCGGGTCGAGACGGGCAACAAGTGCGCCTCGGGCACGGGTGAATTCTTCCTGCAGCAGCTGGGCAGGATGAACCTCGGGATTGCCGACGCGCTGCCGCTGGCGGAGACCAGCGCGCCGCACCATATTTCCGGGCGCTGCTCGGTCTTCTGCAAAAGCGACTGCACCCATGCCCTGAACCTGGGGATGCCGCCGGGCGAAGTGGTGGCCGGGCTGTGCAAGATGATGGCCGGCAAGATTGTCGAACTGCTGGCCAAGGGAAAACCCGAAAAGATCGTTGCCATCGGCGGGGTGGCGCAGAACCGCAGCGTGCTGAAATTCCTGCGCGAAAAGCATCCGCTGGTCTATGTGCCCGCCGAGGCGCCCTGGTTCGAGGCGCTGGGCGCCGCGCTGCTGGCGCGGCAGCGCGACCTGCGCGCGCGCGGCGGCAGTGCGCTCTTTCGCGAGCAGGCGTCGAATTTCACCTTCCATCCGCCGCTGGCGGAATATGCGGGGCGGGTGCACTGGAAGAAGTTCTCCCGCGGCACCGCGCAGGCCAACGACCTGTGCCTGGTCGGGCTGGACGTCGGCTCGACCACCACCAAAGCGGTGGTGATGCGCACCGGCGACCTGGCGGTGCTGGCGAGCGTCTACCTGCGCACCAACGGCCAGCCGGTGCGGGCGGCGGTGGAATGCTATGCGGCGCTGGCGAAGCAGCTGACCGTGCCGGTCAGCATCATCGGACTGGGGGTGACCGGTTCCGGCCGGCATATCGCCGGCCTGCATGCGCTGACCGACGGCATCGTCAATGAAATCATCGCCCACGCCACCGCGGCGGTGCATTTCGATCCCGAGGTGGAAACCATCTTCGAGATCGGCGGCCAGGACGCGAAGTACACCGCAATCACCAACCGGGTGCCGACCGATTACGCGATGAACGAGGCGTGCAGCGCGGGGACGGGTTCGTTCCTCGAGGAGGCGGCGAAGGAAAGTCTGGGGGTCGAGTACACCGCGATCGGCGATATCGCCCTGACCGCGAAGCGGCCGCCCAACTTCAACGACCAGTGCGCGGCCTTCATCAGCAGCGACATCAAGACCGCGCTGCAGGAGGGGCTTGGCCGCGAGGACATCATTGCCGGGCTGGTCTATTCCGTCTGCCTCAACTACGCCAACCGGGTGAAGGGCAACCGCCCCGTCGGGAAAAAGGTCTTCCTGCAGGGCGGGGTCTGCTACAACCGCGCGGTGCCGGTGGCCATGGCGGCGCTGACCGGCACGGATATTGTCGTGCCGCCCGAGCCGGGGCTGATGGGCGCCTACGGCGTGGCGCTGGTCATCCGCGAGCGGCTGGAACTGGGCCTGCTGCAGCCCGGCAGCTTTGACCTCGCCGAACTGGCGGACCGGCCGTTCAGTTACGGCAAATCGTTCACCTGCCGCGGCGGTGCGGAAAAGTGCGACCGCAAATGCAAAATCGCCATGGTTGAAGTCGGCGGCCGGCAGTTCCCGTTCGGCGGCGCCTGCGACCGCTACTACAACCAGCGGCGCGAGGGCGGGCCGCTGGCGGCGGGCTGCAACCTGGTCGCCCTGCGGCAGCAGCTCGTCTATGAAAAGTACGCGCGCGTGCTGGCGCCGCGCGCGTCGTCGCGGCGCAAAACGGTCGGCATCAACCGCAGTTTCATCGTCAACACCTTCTATCCGCTCTATTATCACTTCTTCACGGCGCTCGGTTTCCGCGTTCTGTTGAGCCAGCAGGTCGACCCCGAGGGGTTCGAGCGGGTCGGCGCCCCGTTCTGCTATCCGGTCGAACTGGCGCACGGGCTGCTCGCGGACCTGCTCCGCCACCGGCCGGATTACCTGTTCATGCCGCAGGTGGCGGAAGTGCATACCGCCCGCACGGACGCGTACCAGAAGACCTGCGTCTTCGTGCAGGGCGAGCCGTATTACCTGCCGCACCGCTTCCAGGACCGGCCGCAGCCGCAGCTGCTGGCGCCGGTGCTCAACTTCGCCGCCGGGTACGCCGCGGCGGAGGATGCGTTCGCCGGCATGGCCAAAGAACTCGGGGTCAGCGTGGCGCGCGCGCGCGCGGCCTATCGCAAGGCACTCGGCAAATTCGAGAAGATGCTGCGCGAGTTCAAGACGCTCGGGGCGCAGGCGCTGGCGGAACTGGAACAGGAGGACCGCTTCGCGGTGGTCCTGTTCGGCCGGGCCTACAATGCCTTTGCCCGCGAGGCGAATCTCGGCATTCCGCAGAAGCTGGCGTCGCGCGGGATCACCGTCATTCCGCATGATTTCCTGCCGACGGACGGGCGGGAGTCCTACCCGCACATGTACTGGGGGCTGGGCGCGCAGATCCTGCGCGGGACGCGGGTGGCGGTGGAGAATCCGCGGCTGTTCGGCGTCTATATCACCAATTTCAGCTGCGGACCCGACTCGTTTCTGCTCTCGTACTTCCGCACGCTGATGGGCAACAAGCCGTCCCTGACCCTCGAACTCGACAGCCACTCCGCCGATGCGGGGATCAACACCCGCATCGACGCGGCGCTGGACATTTTCGCCAGCTACCGGCGGCTGCGCGACAGCGGGCGGCTGCCGGCCGTCCCGGCGGCGCCGGGCCGGCCGCTGCATGTGCGCGTGGCCAAGGGCAGGCTGACCATCGCCGACGCGGTCGGTCGCGAATTCCGGATCACCGACCGCAAGCTGACGGTGATTGTGCCGTCGATGGGCGAACTTTCCACCGCGGCGATGGTCGCCATCATGCGGGCGCAGGGGATCAATGCGGTGGCGCTGCCGGTGGCGACGGCGGGGACGCTGCGCCTCGGGCGGCAGGTGTCGACCTGCAAAGAGTGCCTGCCGTTCCTGCTGACCACGGGCTCGATGCTCGAATACCTGCGCGCGCGGCGCACGGACGATCCGGTCCTCTTTTTCATGCCGACCGGCTGCGGGCCGTGCCGGCAGGGGCAGTACCTTGTCCGCCTGCGCGATATCATCACCGCCGGCGGATTCGCCAATGTCGGCATCCTGTCGCTCGACGATGAAAACGCCTACGGCGGGCTGGGGACGAAGTTCACCATTGCCTGCTGGGAGGCGCTGGTCATCAGCGATGCCTTTGAGGACGCGCAGTGCGCGCTGTTCACCCTGGCGACCGACCGGGCGGCGGCGCTGCGCGTCTTTGCGCGGGTCTGGGAAAAGGTGCTGCTGGCGCTGGCGGACGGGTCGTCGCGCCGGCTGACGGTGCAGCTCGAGGCGGCGGCGCGGCAGCTGGCGCGCATTCCGCTCGTCCGGCCGCTGCGCGAGGCCAAGGTCGTGGCGCTGATCGGGGAGATGTTTGTGCGCCGCGACTATTTCTCGCGGCTCGACCTGCTGGTGCGCCTGGCGGAACGCGGGTTCGTGGTGCGCACGGCGCCGGTGGCGGAATTCATCTACTATTGCAACCATCTTGCCAAGAAACCGGGGAGCGGGGTGCGCATCCCGTTCTTCAGCCGCCTGCAGGTGCATTTCAACGAGCAGGTGCAGGTGCGCATGGAGCGCCGCCTGCGCGGCATTATCGCCAAATCGGGGCTGATTGTGAAGGAGCCGGTGGTGGTGGGCGAGGTCATGGCGCACAGCCGGCACCTGATCCGCGAGGAGCTGATCGGCGAGGCGATCCTCACCGTCGGCTCGGCGCTGCGCGAAATCAAGGAGCACGCCTGCGGGGTGATCGCCATCGGCCCGTTCGCCTGCATGCCGTCGCGCATCGCCGAGTCGGTGCTCGGCCTGGAAATGACCGAGGCGGGCAAGGCGCGCGCCACCGGCGCCGCGGCGCCGGCGGCGGATGCCGATCGCGCGCTGCCGTTCCTCGCGCTGGAGACGGACGGCAATCCCTTCCCGCTCATCCTGCAGGCGAAGCTGGACATCTTCATGCTGCAGGCGGAACGCCTGCATGACCGCCTGCGCGGCAGCGGGCAGTGAGCGCGGCATGACGCAGCTTCGGGTGTATGCGGCGGACTGGTGTCCGCACTGCCGGCGGACGGTTGACTGGCTGCGGGCGAACAATATCCCCTTCACCTATGTTGACATGGACACGGTTGACGCCCCGACGGAGCGGCGGGTGATTGACGCCAACGGCGGCGACGACTGGGTGGTGCCGACGCTGGAATACCGCGGCAAGTGGCGGCGCGGCCAGTTTTTCAATGAAGAGAAACTGATCGCCGACCTGCGGCAATGGGGGCTGCGGTGATGTTTCAGGGGGTGCTGTTCGATCTCGACGGCACGCTGCTCGACACGCTGGCGGACCTTGCCGAGGCGGCGAATGCGGCGCTGGCCGATGCCGGCTGTCCGGGGCATGAGCGCGACGCCTATCGCTATTTCGTCGGCGACGGCGTGCAGACGCTGGCGCAGCGCATCCTGCCGGCAGACAAGCGCGGCCCGGAATATGTCACTGCGGTGGCGGCGGGGTTCACCCGCCATTATGCAAAGAATTGGGCGGCGCAGACGCAGCCCTACGACGGAATTCCAGAACTGCTCGATTATTTAACCGCGCGCAATCTGCGGCTGGGCGTGTTGTCCAATAAGCCCGCCGCATTCACCCGGCAGCTGGTGGAGCATTATTTTTCCCGCTCGCCGTTCCTCGCGGTGCTGGGCGTGGACGAGCAGCATCCGCCGAAGCCCGACCCGGGCGGGGCGCAGCTGGCGGCGCAGGCGCTGGCGGTTTCGCCGGCGGAAATCCTGTATCTTGGCGATACCGGGACGGACATGAAAACCGCGGTGGCGGCGGGGATGT
Organism: uncultured bacterium; assembly: GCA_964517215.1. Classification (GTDB taxonomy): domain Bacteria; phylum DAOPZR01; class DAOPZR01; order DAOPZR01; family DAOPZR01; genus CAZFBR01. Next base: position 1,549 of record CAZFBR010000094.1, on the reverse strand, counting down.
ATCCCGTCGGCGCGCTGTGGGGTTTTCGCGAACGCGACGAACTGCTGCGCGACGGGGCCCGGGTGCTGGTCGAGCATCCGCGCGCCGTGGCGATGCTGGTCAATGGCTGATTTCGGCGAGTACCAGCTCCTCGATTGCGGGGACGGGCGCAAATGCGAACGCTTCGCCGGGTATGTTGTTGATCGTCCGGCGCCGGGGATCGACCGTCCGCCGGCCCACCCGGTAACTGAATGGCAGGCGGACGCGCGGTATGAGCGCGGTGGCGGCGCCAAGGGCGAATGGCAGGTGCGGCGCCAGCCGCCGGACGACTGGTCGTTGACGGCCGGGGTGGTGCGGCTGGAACTGCGGCTGGCGGCGGGCGGGCAGGTCGGGGTCTTTCCCGAACAGCAGGAAAACTGGGACTGGCTCTACCGGACGGTGCGGGCCGAGCGGCGGCCGCTGCGGGTGCTCAACCTCTTTGCTTATACCGGCGGCGCCACCCTGGCGGCGGCGGCGGGCGGCACTCCGTCGGCGCCGGTGACGACCGTCCATCTTGACGGCACCAAAGCGGCGGTGGCCTGGGCCAAGCGCAATGCCACCTTGAGCGGACTGGTCAACCGGCCGATGTACTGGCTGGTGGATGACACGATGACCTTTCTCCGGCGCGAAGCGCGGCGGCGGCGCTCCTATCACGGCATTATCCTCGATCCGCCGGCGTATGGCCGCAGTCCCAAGGGGGACTGGCAGCTTTCCCGCGACCTGCCCGACCTGCTGGCGGCGGCCCGGGCGGTGCTGGCACAGGATCCGGCGTTTATGCTGCTGACCATGCATGCGCCTGACCTGTCGCTGGGAGAAGTGCGGGAGATGCTCGAAACAGCGGGGTGGAATGGTGTGTTGTCGCGCAATGAGTTATGCCTGCAACCGGCCAGTGGCGCCGCACCGCTAACGGCCGGGTTGTGCTGGCGCATGACGTTCCCGACAGCAGCAGGCGTCGCGTCAGTTTGACACTCACCGGCAAAACCTATATAATATGTTCGGTCAAAACAGGCCGGAACGGCTTGCGTGTGCAACTAAACCCACAGCGCTGGGCAATGGAGGAAGGGCAATGAAACAGCTGTTCACTTCAGAGAGTGTGACGGAGGGGCATCCGGACAAGGTTGCCGACCAGATTTCCGATGCGGTGCTCGATGCGCTGCTGACGGGCGATCCGAAGAGCCGGGTGGCGTGCGAAACGCTGGTGACGACGGGCATGGCGCTGGTGGCGGGCGAGATCACGACCAAGGCGTATGTCGACATTCCGAAGCTGGTCCGTTCCGTGGTCAAGGACATCGGCTATACCCAGGCGTCGTTCGGGTTCGACAGCAGCACCTGCGCGGTGCTGGTGGCGATCGACGAGCAGAGCCCGGACATTTCCCAGGGCGTGACGGAGGGCGCGGGCCTGTTCAAGGAGCAGGGCGCGGGCGATCAGGGGATGATGTTCGGGTATGTCTGTGACGAGACGAAGGAACTCATGCCGCTGCCGATCCAGATGGCGTACCGGCTGTGCGAGCGCCTGGCGGCGGTGCGCAAG
>CAZFBR010000093.1:0-12801 GCA_964517215.1 uncultured bacterium | reverse complement strand
CAGCGAGACCAAAAAAAAAACCCATACCGCACGAAAAACCGCACATCAGGTTCATATTCTCGATGGCCTGGCCGGACGCGCCTTTGACGAGGTTGTCCAGGGTCGAGGTGACCGCCAGCGTCTGGGTGCGCCCGTCGAGCACGAAACCGATATCACAGAAATTGGTATCGACGATATTGGCGAGCTCGGGATACTGCCCGTGGGGCAGGACGCGGACAAAGGGGGCCGTTTCGCGGGTGTAGCAGCGGTAGGCGTTCTCGACGACGCCGGGTGTGGTGCCGGCGGCAACTTTGACGAAAAGAGTGGTCATGATGCCCTGATTGAACGGCGCGACGTGCGGGGTGAAGACCACCCGCGCCGGACGCGCGGCCACGATATTGCACTCCTGCTCCATTTCGGGGACATGGCGGTGCACGAAGAAATTGTACGGGCGCAGATTATTGTAGGCGCTGATCATCATGGTGGCGGGCGCCGGCTTGCGTCCGGACCCGCTGATGCCCGAATAGGAATCGGCGATGATATCGAGGGTCGCGACGAGATTGGCCTTGAGCAGCGGGAGCACCGCGAGCAGGACGCTGGTGACGTAGCAGCCGGGATTGGCCAGCAGCCGGGCCGTGCGGATTTTGTCCGCATACCATTCCGGCAGGCCGTATACTGCCTGGGCCAGCAGTGCGGGATCCTGATGCTTGACCTTGTAGGTGGCCTCATACAGCGCGGCATCCCGCAGCCGGAAATCCGCCGACAGATCGATCACCGTACAGCCGGCCTCGAGCAGCGGGCGCACCATGCCGGTGGATTCGCCGTGACCGCGTCCGAAAAAGAGTACCTGGCATGTGCCGGCACGCTGAACGTCATAGGCGGAAAAGGTGAGATCGGTCAGGCCGCCAAGGCGCGGATGCGCGGCGACCACGGGTTTGCCCTCCGCTGTTTCGGAGACGAGATAGGTGAGCTCCACCTGCGGGTGCTGCAGCAGGTAGCGGATGAGGATTTCGGATGTGGCGCTGGCGGCGCCGATGATGCCGACGGTGACTTTTTTCACAAACAACCTCCCGAGAGTGTCCGGCCGGTCACGCAGGCGCTGTGCGGCTGCTGCGTTTTCCGGCCCTTGCGGGACGGAAAATGGCGCGGCGGCAGGCGGGGAAAACGGCAATGCCCTCGCCTGCTTTGCGCATGACGGCAGCGGGCGGAATGCGGAACCGAATCGGTGACGCATATACATGGTACATCACCTGCGGGAACTTGGCAAGACCGTTCAACTGCCGTTGGTTCTCAGCAGTTCGAAGTACGCATCAAGGGGGCAGTGCCGGTCGTTGCACCAGGCGGCGGTCCCTGCCAGTACCTCGGCATAACTGGAGAAAATCTGGTCACCGGGTGTGAAATCGGGGCCGTGCTGGAGTTTTGGGCAGGCGCTGGTGCAGTAGCGGTGTTTGCGGGCCAGCAGCAGGTCCGCGTGCTCAGTCAGTGTTTGCCCGCTATCCGGCGGCGGCGCGTCAAGCATGGTGGCAATGGAAACCGGCAGCAGTTCCGGATCGCTGGCAGCCAGTTGCTCATGGAATTTCCAGACGGGACAGTCCGATTCGCGGTCGCAGTAGATGGTGCCGCGCGCCGTGAGCAGTTCAAGGATGCGGTATTCATTTTCGTGGCCGGCGATCTGCTCGCCGGTGCGGGCGAACGGACAGGTGGTGCGGCAATGATAGCGCAGGGAATCGCCGAGGGTGCGGCTGGCAGTCGGATCACGGCGCAGGGTATTCAGCCGGGCGACGAAATCCTGCAGCAGGCGCCAGGTGTTAAGCGCGGCGGCGGGCTGGGAGGCCAGCGACGCCTCCATACCGAGGGCCTGGGCGATGGCGAAGCCGGCGATGGCAACGGTTACCGGCACCGGGAGGAAGGTTACGGGTCGGTAAGCCAGCAGGCGCATGACGATTCCGGCCCGCACTTCACCGAACGCCACCACGGGCAGTTCCGGCGGCACGGCGATGGTGGGCAGCAGATAATCGACGAGGAGGATTCGGACGTTGTCTGCCTGCACTGCAGCGGCGGCAGCAGCCGGATCGGTGACAATCCGGCAGGCAAGACCGCGCCGCCGGCACGCCTCGCCGACGGGTTCAGGAACCGTGTCGGCAGCGGCGTACAGGACCGCAGTGCCGCCGACAGTAGGGCATATCGGCGCCTCGATGGGGCACGCTCCTTATGCTGACTGCCGCCAGCATATCACCGGCACTATCCGGCGTCAACCGGATTCAGGGCAGGGTACGGAACAGCGGCGGGACAAGCGCGGCAAAATCGCTGATGCCGGCGGGGGTGAGGCCGGGGTGCGAGGCGAAAAAGACGCCGGGAACGAGTGCGGGATCGATGCAATGGTCACCGCTCCAGCGCTCGCGGTTTTCGCTGACGACACAATCGCTGACACCGCCGAGCGCCGATTGGGCGCTGATCCGCCAGCCGCGCGCGCAGCCGATTACCAGGTCGGGTGCGTCGGCCGCCGCCGCGCCCTGATACACCTCGCTGGCGAGGTACACCGCATTGACCGGTTGCTCGCCCGAGGCGGGATCGCGATACGCCAGCAGTTTCTGGCGGAGTTCGCCGGCGAGGGTGGCGGCGGTGTCAGTGGTGACAATGCCGTGCTGTTCGCGGCCGGTGCGGTTCAGGTACAGGCCGCAGAAGCCCAAACCGTAAGCACGCGTGGCCTGCCAATTGACGTTGGTGAAGAAGCGTTCGCTGCGCGGGCCGGAGAGGTACCCGGAATCAGCCAGCCAGCGGTTCAGATGGAATTCGCGCCGGAACGGGGCGAATCCGTGGTCGCTGAAGACCAGCAGCAGATCATCGCCGGTCAGGCGTGAGCGCACCTCGCCGACGAAGGCGTCAAGCTGCTGATAGCTGCGCTCGATGACCCTGCCCAGGAGCGGGTCGCGGTTCTCCATTTCCCGCCAGAAGAGATGCTGCACCCGGTCGGGCAGGTCGAAAACGGTGCCCAGCAGCCCGTCGCGCCAGCGTGCCAGTTCCGCCAGCAGCATGCGTTCCCGCTCGAGCCGGATGGTGGTGTTGGCGGCGAGAAAGGCGGTTGCGTCGAGGGCGCCGTCCTTGTAGGCTTCGTTCGGTTCGGCCATGCCCAGGGTATGGAAATTGCCGTGGCGCTTCCAGAGTGCAGTGCCGAAGGAGCGGGGATTCACGAACGGAAAGGCCTGCTCATCGGGATGCGGCATGACCGGCGAAACGTACAGGGTCAGGGGCTGCAGGCGGACGAGGTAAAAGGTCACCAGGCCGCGGAGGCGGGTGCCGCGTCCGCAGGAAAACGCCAGGTCGGTCAGGGGTGACCACTGACCGGGTTTCAGCACCAGCGTGGCGCCACCCACGCGCACCGCCAGCTCCCCGGCGGTGCGCGTGCACTGTACGGCAAGGTCGGCGGTGCCGTCGGCGAGCCGGGGCCCGGGGAGGAGCGCGCCGGGGGTGTCGGTGTCGTCGAGACGGATGACTTTTTCCGCCGGCACACCCGCCGGCGGTTCGCCTGCGCACAACAGCCGGTAATCACCCTGCCGGCCGCGGAGGTCGGTGACGCCGAGCGCTGCGAGCACGCGGGCGGGTCCGGAGCTGACGGGAAAGTCCAGCGGCTGGCGCAGCATCATGACCGGGACCCCCTGCGCGGCCAGGGTCTGATAGAACGGCTGCCAGGTACGGGTGGTGGCGCGGGCGCGCTGCACCGGGAACCGCAACCGGTTGAGTGCGAACCAGCGCGCCGTCTGCTCGATTTCACCGGTGGCGAGATGCGGCAGGTAGGTGGCAAAATCGGGTTTGATGAAATCGTAGACGCCATGTTCGCCCGGTTGCCGGCCGGTGAGGAACGACGACCACGCCACCGGCGATTCGGGCGGGGTGGTCGTGGCAAGACGCTGGTAACTGCCGCTGGCGCGCAGTTGCGCCAGATTGGGCAGTTTTCCCTCGGCCATCCACTGTTCCGCCAGCACGGGGTCCATGCCGTCAAAACCGAGCAGGATGACCCGGCGTGTCCGGAAATGATGGTACCAGCGCTGGTAGCGTCGCCAGCACCAGCGCAGCGGCCAGACGAGAACGCCGGCGACTGCGGCAAGTGCGGCATAGAGATAGGGGAGGACGGTACCGACGAGGATAAAGCCGGTGCCCGGGTCAATATAGCCGATAACCGCCGGCAATTGGTCCGGGGCGGAAAAATCTACCACAACGGCTGCCCGCCGGTGGTGGTGGTGTCGCCGCCATAGAAACGCAGCAGGGTGGCTGCGATGTCGGTGATGGCGGGATCGCTGCGGCGGAACGGCCGCGTGGAGGCGATGCAGCCGGGCACCAGGGCGGGATCAAAGCAATGATCACCACTCCATTTTTTCAGGTTGTCTTCGATCAGTACCGCAGGGGCTGCGCCCAGCGCGGTTTGCCATGACGCGCGCCAGCCCGGGGCATAGCCAAGCAGCAGGTCCGGTGCGTCGGCAACGCAGTCGCCGTGATAGACCTGCGCCGCGTCGTAGGCAGTGGCGATCACCCGGGCCTCGCCGTCACGCCAGGATGCCAGGGCGGTGATGAGCGCCTGCTTGAGGCCGGCGGCCTGCTCGTTGGTGACAATACCCTGACCCTCGCGGCCGCGGCGATTAAGGAAGATGCTGTTGAGCCCGACCGCATAGGCGGTGGTTTTTGACCAGTCAACCTGTTCGAAAAACTCCGCGGACGTGTCGGCGCCGTCGCGGAACGCGAGAAAACCGCGCTGATGCAGGAAGGTATTGACATGCACGGCGCGGCGGAAACTGTCGAAGCCGTGATCGGACATGACCAGGAGGATGTCGTCGGGCCGGAGGCCTGCCCGCACCCGGCCGACGACGGCATCGGCGCGCTGATAGAAGTGGCGGATGGCATCGCCGTGCGCCGCGGCCAGCTCGCGGGTGAAGAGCGGATGGCGGGGATCGCTTGCCCGCCAGAACATGTGTTGGGCACGGTCGGTCACGGTGGTGACCCACAGCAGCAGGCCGGATGACTGGCGCGCCAGCTCGCGGTCGAGCAGCTTTTCATTTTCGCTGAAAATGTCATCGTATTGACGGCGGCAGGCGTCGTCATCGAGCCGCCCTTCGTTGACCGCCCAGGTTTCCTCGGGCATGCCGAGGGTATGATAGGGGCCGAGCTCGTCCTCCAGTTCGGCGGCGTAGCTGGCCGGGACGCTGATCGGGAAGAGTGGGTGCTGTGGATCGAACTGCAGCGGGGTCAGGTAGAGGGCCAGCGGCTTGACGCTGGCAAGGTGAAAGCGGCCCTGCGCGTGCACGGTGGACAGGGCGGAGAGGGGAAAGGCCAGTTTGACCCAGCCGCTCCATTGTCCGCGGGCGAGAGTCAGGGTGGTGTCACCGAGGGTCAGGGTGACGGCTTCGTTCGTGCGCGTGATGGTCATGGGCAGGGTGACCTGGTCGCTGCCGCCATTCGGTCCGGCCACCCGGGCGGCAGCGGTTGTGCCGGTGAAGGTTATCTGAAAAATGGCGCCGCCCGTGGCTTTGCCGGCGGATTCTTCGCCGTAGAAGGCAAAGGTGCCCTGTGTGCCGCGCACGTCGGGCACACCCATGCCCGCCAGCATGACATCGCCGCCGTCGGGCGGAAAGGTCATGGGCAGGTGCAGGACGGTGACCGGGATGCCGCGTTCCGCCAGCATATTCCAGAACTGCGGTCCGCGCCGCAGCGTGGCCACGGTGGTGGCGCCGGTGATTGCTTCCCGCGACTCGCTGAAGAGCGCGAGGTCAGGCAGATAATTTTGCGGATCGCGGGCGAGAAAATCAAAGACGCCGTGGACGCCGGGATTGGCCCCGCTGATAAATGATGACCAGGAGACCGGCGATTGCGCGGGATTGCTGGTGGCCAGGCGGTGGAAATTTCCCTCGCGGATGAACTGCGCGAAATGGGGGAGGTCGCCCGCCGCGGCGTATTGCTCAACCAGGCGCGGGTCAAGGCCGTCGAATCCGAGAATAATGACGCGCGGGGCCGGGCGCTGTTCCATGGCATGCCACAGAAACGGACCGATAACGGCAGCGATGGCCAGCAGGGCGAATGCCGCCAGCCACCAGCGGCGGCGGACGGACGGCGGCCCGGAACGGGCCGCCGCCGGCAGTTCGAAGTCCACGCGCTATCCGTGCAGGTACATGAACACTTTTTCCGGCGTCAGCGGCAGCGAGGGCACCGGCCGGTCCCGGCGCACGCTGCGCAGGGCATGCCACAGGGCAAAGTAGGCGCCGAGCCCATGCACAAACGGCGGTTCACCGACCGCCTTGGAATTGCAGACGGCAAACGGATTGTCGGAATTGGCCAGCAGGGTGACCGACAGATGCGGCGGCACGAATTTGATATCGGGGATCTTGTAGGCATTGGCGCCGGTCAGCACCCGGTGGTCGGACGCATAGCGGAGCTGCTCAATGGTGCACCAGCCCATGCCCTGCACCACGGCGCCTTCGACCTGACCGCGGTCGATAATCTCGCTGAGCGACTGGCCGACATCCTGGATAATATCGACCGCGGTGAAGGCATAAGTGCCGCGCACGCAATCGAGCAGCACCTCGGTCAGCGACGTGCCGTAGGCGTAATAGGCGAAGGGCCGCCCGCGTTCGGTGGCGACGTCATGATAGACGCCGGGCGTGGCGTAGAAGGCATGGGCGCCGAGATCGACGCGCGCCCATTGCGCTGCGGCGACCAGTTTTTCCCAATCGAGCTCGGTGCGTTTGCCCTGGCAGTAGACCGCATCGCGGCGGATGGCAATATCCGCCGGGGTGCCGTGCTTGAGCTGCTGCGCGGCGAACTCCTGCAGGCGGGCCGCCAGCGTTTCGCAGGCGAACTTGGTGGCCATGCCGTTGAGGTCGGCGCCCGTGCTCGCCGAGGTGGGCGAAGCGTTGGGAATGCGCAGGGTATTGGTGGTGTCGACCCTGACTTTTTCCGGGCTGACCCCGAGGGTGGTGGCGGCGACCAGCTGGATTTTGGTGTTGACGCCCTGACCCATTTCCACCGCGCCGGTGCTGACTGATACGCTGCCGTCGACGTAGATGTTGACCAGGGAACTTGCCTGATTGAGCGCGGTCTGGGCGAAGGAAATGCCGAAGCAGACCGGAATGACCGCCAGCCCGCGACGGGTGTCGGTATGGGTCCGGTTGTATTCCGCAACCGCGGCATGGCGGGCGGCGAAATCGAGTTTCTGGTCGAGTTCGTCCCAGCAGCGGATGGCGTTGGTCTTTTTCAGCTGCATGCCGTACGGCAGGGTATCGCCGTTGCGCAGCAGATTCTTGCGCTTGACCGCTGCCGCTTCCTGGCCGAGCAGTTCGGCCGCATGCGTGAGCGCCGCTTCAATGGCAAAAGTGCCTTGCGGCACGCCGAACCCGCGGAAGGCATTGTTGGGCGGAATATTGGTCCGGCAGCTCACCGCGGTCACCCTGATATTCGGGATGCGGTAGGAACCGCAGGTGTGCAGGAACGAGCGGCCGAGCACGGCCAGGGAAATGTCGGCGCAGGCGCCCGCATGCTGGTACAGGTCGATTTCGTAGGCGAGAATGGCGCCGTCCGCATCGAGCCCGAGCTTGTAGTCGTATTCGTAGGCATGGCGCTTGCCGCTGGTGGCGATGTCTTCGTTGCGCGACAGGACCAGCTTGACCGGTTTCTTGAGCAGGAAGGCCGCCATGGCCGGGGCGGTGACCCAGACCGCCGTCGACTCCTTGCCGCCGAACCCGCCGCCGAGCCGGCGAATTTCGAATTCCACCTTGTGCTGCGGGATGCCGAGCACTTCCGCGATATGGCGGTGGAAGGTGCCGGGTGATTGCGCGCTGGCGACGACCTTGATCGTGTCATGTTCGCCGGGGAGCGCCAGCGCCCGCTGGGTTTCGAAATAGAAATGCTCCTGCGGCCCGCTGGCCAGCTTGCCGGTGGCGATAACCGCACAGCGGGCGAAAGCGGCGGCCGTGTCGCCGCTGGTCAGGATGCGCTGCTGGCCGAAAATCAGGCCGCGCGCGGCTGCGGTGCGCGGGTCGAAGATTGCCTCGCGCTGTTCGATGTCGGCGGTGATCAGTGTGGCCGCCCGCTGGGCGGCGCGCCGCGAGTCGGCGACAACCAGGGCAATCGGCTGCCCGATGTACTTGACTTCATCGACTGCCAGCAGCGGCTGGTCCTTGAGCATATGGCCGACTTCGTTCAGCCCGGGCACGTCGCGGTGGGTATAGACCGCCACCACGCCGGGCGCGTCCACAGCCCGGCTGATATCGACCGACCGGATGGTGCCGTGCGCCACGGGCGAGGTGAAGAGCACCGCGTGCAGGCAGCCGGCCGGGGTTGGAATGTCATCGACGAAAAGCGACGTTCCGCGCACATGCATCTGCATATCGACATTTTTCATTGCGCCGCCTCCTCCGCCGCCGGAGCGGCAAAATGGGCCAGGACGAGCTGGCGCAGCAGCAGCTTCTTGTAGGTGGCTGAGCCGCGGATGTCGTCGATGGGTGTTACGGCGTCCGCGACAGCCCGGGCGATCGCCGGCGGGTCGGGCGGTTTGTCATGGAATTGCGCCAGCCCCGGAATCAGCAGCGGGGTGGCCGCCACGCCGCCCGCGCTGATCCGCAGGTCGGTGATGCTGCCATCGGGTGCGAGGGTGAGGCGCAGGGCACTGTTGACCGCGGCGATGTCGAGATGGACGCGGTTGGCGACCTTCTCGAAGTTATACCGCGTGTCGCAACCGAGGCGCGGGATGACAATTTCACTGATCAGCTCGCCGCAGGCGAGATCGAATTTCTTGTAGCCCTGATAGAATTTCGCCAGTGGCGTTTTCCGGCTGCTCCCGTCACGGGAGGTGATGACCAGTTGTGCGTCGAGCGCCAGCAGGATGATGCTCATGTCGCCGATGGGTGAGGCGTTGACGATGTTGCCCGCCAGCGTTGCCTTGTTGCGCAGGATGGTCGAGGAATGCAGCAGCAGGTCGGTGGTCAGCGCCGGGAAGTGCTGGCGGACCTCCGCGGACAGCCGGAATGTTTCCAGGGTGACCGCCCCGCCGACGCGCAGCACGCTGCCGTCGATGCGCAGATAGTCAAGGTCGCGCCGCCGGGAGAGGAAGCAGAGGTCGCGGTCGAGCAGCTGCTCCGGCTTCTGGACGAACAGGTCGGTGCCGCCCGCCACCAGGGTGGCGCTGCCGGTGAATGGCGTCGTTGGCACTGCGGGCAGTTGCGCCAGCCGGGCGGGGATACCGGTGAAATAGTCCGGCAGTACGCCGGCCGCCGCGAGCGTGGCAACCCGCGCGGCCGGGGTGCGGTTGAGCGCGGCCAGCCGGTCACACAGCGCGCGGGCGGCGTTGCGGATGGCGGCGTACCCGGTGCAGCGGCAGAGATTGCCGTCGAGCGCGTTGATGGCGTCCTGATAGGAAAAGTCGGGGCTGGTGAGGCAGAAGCCGGCGAGCGACAGGACAATGCCGGAGGTGCAGAACCCGCATTGCGACGCGCTGTGGTCGACAATCAGCTGCTGGATCAGGGTAAGGTCCTTGCCGCGGCTCATCCCCTCGACGGTCACCACGTGGCAGCCGTCGACCTCGCCGATGGGGAGCAGGCATGACGCGCAGGCGCGATAGGCAAGGCTGCCGTCCGGCTGCGGGGTGCCGACCAGCACGGTGCAGGCGCCGCATTCCCCCTCGCGGCAGGCCTCCTTGGTGCCGGAGAGACAGGTGACGTCCCGGATGAATTCCAGCAGGATCATGCCGGCCGGCTTGTCGGTTGCCACAGGTTGTTGGTTGATGACAAAATTCAGCATGCCACACTCCCTCGCCGGCTGCCCGGCGGTCGTACTAAACAATAGTAGCACTCCCGCATAACCATCGTCAATAGAGTTACCCCATGACATCCCAAGACAGATCCCGGAAGAAACGCGCAAGTTGGGTGACCTCCGATCACCTGGTTGACGTGCGGGGATGGCGGTATTAGGATAATGCTTGGTACTGGTCTCGGGTTCTGGCTGTGGTCGACGTGCGGGATAAGCGTCATTATCGTCCGGAGGGGACCATGCAGACAATACTGGTTGTCGATGATAAATCCGAAAATATCTACCTGATGCAAAGCCTGCTGCAGGGCGCCGGGTACGCCGTGCAGGCAGCCGACAACGGCACTGCCGCGCTGGCGGCGGCCCGTCAGACACTGCCGGATCTGGTGATTGCCGATATTCTTATGCCGGTGATGGACGGATTCAGCCTCTGCCGCGAGTGGAAACAGGATGCGCGTCTCACCGGGGTGCCGTTTATGTTCTACACCGCCACCTACACCGACCGGCAGGATGAGGAGTTTGCGCTGAAACAGGGCGCCGACCTGTTTCTGGCCAAGCCGGCCGAACCGGAAGTCATTCTGGCCAAGGTGAAGCTGCTGCTTGACCGGGCGCAACAGCGCCTCCGGCCGGGCGAGAGTGCCGTGCAGCCGGATCCGGTGTACCTGAAGGAGTACAACGAGGTCCTGGTGCGTAAGCTGGTGGATAAGGTTGAGGAATTGGAGCGGCGCAACCGGGAATTGGCGCGCAAGGAACAGATGAAGAGCCATTTTCTGACGGTGGCGGCCCACGAACTGCATACCCCGCTGACCTGTGTCTTCGGCTATGCCGAACTGCTGAAACTGAAGGATACCACGGGACTGATGGCGGGGCTTTGCCGCGGGGTTGAACGCCTGATTCATGTGACCCGGATGATCATCCAGATGAGCAGGGAGGAAGCGGCGGAATTGCCGCTGCAATGGGTGCCGCTCGAACTGAATGCCCTGATCAATGATCGGCTTGCCGGCCTGCGTGCGTTTGTCGAGCACCGCCGGCAGGAATTGGTGGTGACGCTGACGGAGGGGCCGCTGACGGTTGCCGGGGATCAGGCGGAACTTGGGCAGGCCTTTGACTGCCTGCTGCTCAATGCCATTCGCTTCACGCCCGACGGCGGGCGGATAACGGTAACGTCAGCGACGTCGGGCGGCCGGCATACCATTTCAGTTGCGGATACCGGCATCGGCATCCCGCCTGAGGAACATGAGCGGATTTTTGAGCGGTTCTATCAGCTGAAGGACGCCATGACGCACCATTCGGGAACCATCGAGTTCCTTTCCGGCGGACTTGGCTTGGGTTTGTCGATTGCCCGGGCGATTGTTGAACGACATGGCGGCAGCATTGCCGTACAGAGCCGGCCGGGCGCAGGTTCGGTTTTCACCATGGCTTTGCCGCGAGCGGATGGAACGTGTCGTCGGTAATCATCGGGCGCCGGGCAGAGTGGTTGACCGGCCGTGCGCCAGACCGGCAGAGTGCCCGACGGAACGAAACTGATGATTTCACGGGTGCCGTGCCGGTGACAGAAACGGAGGAAACTGAGTGAAACATGTGCTGGTGGTTGATGACGATGTGGCGGTGCGCGATATGCTGTGTGCGGCGCTGACGGCGGCCGGTTATCAGACAGCGGTGGCCGGCAACGGCAAAGAAGCGCTGGCGCAACTGCGCAGCGGGTCGACGCTCCCCGGACTGATTCTGCTGGACATGATGATGCCGGAAATGACCGGCTGGGAATTTCGTGCGGCCCAGCAGGCGGATCCCGTGCTGGCGGCGATTCCGGTGGCGATTATCACGGTGTTGGCAAACAGCGACCCGAAGCTGGCGGACCTGCGTGCAGTAGATGTGCTGGCCAAGCCGTCGCGTATCGAGATGCTGCTGGCGGTGGTTGACCGGCTATGCCGGTGAACACAGCGATGATTGGACATTGCCGGGTTGCGCGCGGTGGCAACAGCAGCGGCAACGGATCCGGTGCGCTGCATTCGCCGGCGCTGCGGCATGCTGCGCGGTGCGGGCAATAAGCTCATTCGCGGACAGGCGGTGGCGTCAGGATACCGGTTGCGGACGGAACCGGCGGGTGCACCAGAGAAAGAGCAGGGTGGTCGTAAGCGCACCCAGTCCGTCGGCGAGCATGTCCTGCTGCGCATCCCAGATATCACCTTGTGAGCCAAGCACGGCGGCACCGGCATTGGGATCGCCCAGCACGGCATACTGCCACTCGAAAATCTCGTAGAGCGCAGCAATGGCGAGAATGGCGCTGACGGGAAAGAAGAAGAGCACCCCGCGCGAGGCGGTCAGGCGGCGGCGCAGCAGGCACTCGGCCAGCGGCCAGGCGTAGAATCCGACGGTGAAATGCGCCATGCGGTCGAAATGGTTGCGGGCAAACCCGAACGTCTCTGTGATCAGCCCGAAGGGGACGCGGGCGAAGGTGAAATGCCCGCCGAGCGTATGCAGGAAAATGAGAAACCCCATCAGCAGATAGGCAGTCCGGGAAAAAGCAAAGCGGCGATAGGTGCAGGCCAGCACGGCGACAATGCCCATGATGGGAATATTTTCCGCCCACCAGACAGTGCGGTCGTAGGGGCTGATGCCGAGCAGCACGAAATAGACCAGATAGAGTGCCAGCATGAACTGAGCGGTGCGCGGCGGGGTTGGAGCCAGGCACGGGCAATCAGCGTTCGTGGTGATCATGCGGGAAGTATAGCGGATTGGCGGAAAAAAGCAAGACGGAGCGCAATAGTTAGCTGTCGTTTGTGTCGCTGCGTCAGCGGAATGTCAGTTCAAATCGCAGCCGATTGAATCTGTTGCCGCGATCCGTTTCTGCCGGTAGACGGGAACCGTTTCGCTAAACCGGGCAACGGCGTCGTACAGGCGGGGTGATGATGGCTGTTATGCCAATGGCGGCATTGGTCTGAAAAGCAATTATCTGTGTAACCGCGCAGCAGAGGAGCGGGTTGCCGGCAGACCGCGCAACGTTTTGTTAAGTGTCATCCTGCGGTTTCATAGTTG
>CAZFBR010000092.1:0-12815 GCA_964517215.1 uncultured bacterium | reverse complement strand
GCAGGCGTAGAGCAGGGGAATGGTCGCCGCCCCCCAGACAGCATTCTGCAGCCTGCCTGCCCGGTACACCTGCGGGGTACTGTCACCATCCGTTGCCGGCAACAGCAGCATTCCTGCTGCCTGCATGTAGAGGGTAAAGCTCGGGTAGCTGAACCAATGCGGATTGAGGTCGCCGGTCCGCACCATCGCCGCCGCCCGGTTGACCAACGCGCCCTCGTCAGGATGCCAGGGATAGGGCAGGCCGCTTTCGAGTCCGGGCAGGCGCAGCAACAATCCCCCCACCAGCAGAATCGCCAGCGTCACCCGCCGCATCCCGTTGCAGGAAACCATCGTGCTGTTCACCCGCAGATGATACCATACCCGGACGGAGGCGCGGCAACTGGCGCCCACACCGTCAGCAGCTTCCCCAGCCGCCTTCACCTTCACTCACCTTTATCCTTCTCTGTCATCACGGCCCGTCACTGGCCGAAAAAACGCGCCAACAATATACCGGCGTTTCTGGCGGTAGCTGCTCGTCTGCAGTGCAGCCGATTCCCGGACGGCAATGACGACCTGCTTGTCTTCTGCTGCCTGCAAAAGATTCCCATCCACCGGCGCATGCGTCCGGACTCGTTGCTGCTCAGCGAAAGGTCCATTGACGCCATGCCCACCGCGGTGCTACGATCATTCCATGAATCGTGACAATGCCGCGTTAGCCGAAACGATCAATGCCGGACGCCAGCGGCTGCTGGCGCAGAGTTCCGCGGTCGAGGTCATCGGCATCATCTTCGAAATCGCCGCCGCCTGGCAGGCCAACTCGCTGGCGCTCTTCGCCGATGTCCTGCAGGAGGGGGCCGAAACAGCAGTGACGATCGCCACCTGGCTGGTGATGCGGCGGCTGTGGCGCCGGCGGCATCAGTTCGAACATGGTTTGGGCAAAATCGAAAGCCTCCTTGGCCTGTTGATCGCCGCCGGCCTGCTCTGGTCCGTCTTCCTCGTTCTGGGCGAGGTCTTCGCGCGCCTGCGCGATCCCCAGCCGCTCGGCCAGGTCGCATACGGCACGGTCATGCTGACCGCCTGGATTGCCATCAATTTCTGGTATTGGCGCCAGTTCGCCGCAAGCGATCGCGCGCATCCGTCGCCGCTCATGGCCGCCGTCGGCAAATCCTACGCCGCCGGCACCCTCATCTGCACGCTGCTCACCCTCGTCCTTATTGGCGGTTCTTTCTCCGCAAACCATCCCTGGCTCATCTACCTCGATCCGGCTGCGTCGCTCATCTACATCGGTTTTGTGCTCTACACCATCTACGACATCACCACCCGGGCTCTCGCCGACCTTTCGGACCGCACACTGGAAGAGGCGCTGCAGCTCGTCATCCTGCGCGCGCTGACGACCTGTCACGAGGACTTTGACCAGCTGCAGGGAATCCAGTCGCGCCGCTCGGGAGGGCTGATCCATGTTGATCTGCTGCTGGAATTCGCCGCAGAGCGGACGATGGGTGAGGTGTATGCGGCCGGCGATCGCATCACCGCTGCACTCCAGCAGGAGATCCCGCACTGCTGCGTGAAGGTGATTCCCCGGCGACAGCGCACTCCCTGAGCAAGGCATCCGGCAGCAGCACATCTGCACAACAGCCCGGATCGCATTGGCCCGAAACACCATCGGGCCTGCGCCCCCGCACTGGCGCGAAAAAACCGGGAAAGACTGCCGCGCCACGGCCCTGTCTTAACTGCGACCGCGTCGTTTCTGATCCGATCATCAACGGTACATAAATGCGATTACTCTTCACCAGTTCTCCGCGCGCTGTCACTACCTTGCCTGGCGCGACCATGCCGGAATCGCACCGTGCCATCATCCATGCCGCCGGATGCTTGTTGCGTCAGCAATTTGGCAATTTCCGCCGCCGGATATGCGCTTGCCGGCAGCTTTTCCACCGTGAGATGTTCGACTAATTGCCCGCGATTGAACATGTCGATGGTCAGCGGTGCCAGCGTTTCATCATCAAACACAAATTCCCATTTGCTCCAGGGATTATTGTCCGGCTTATCACAGGTAACCCGCACCACATCAACATCATTGATACAATCACCTGTTATCGTGCAGTTTTGCCCCGTCCATAATTGCGTCACCACAGCATTAAAAAACCGGTCACCAACCCCCAACGGCTTCACCATGCGCGGTTCAGTTACATCAAGCAGACGATCATCCTGCCATGCCAGCATGCGCAGTTTCGCCGTTCCCCGCCGTTTGACAATCATGTACCCGGTATCGCCCGGAAACATCCAGCAATCCTTGACCGATCCTTGGGGACCATTGATCGACTTCCGGTAGGTCAACCGGCAGCCGTACACCTCGCGTTCCCCTTTGCCGAGGGGAATCCGCGCCCGCAACCGATCAACCTCCCCCAGCCACAGATAGTAGTACCCCCCGGCTGCAAGAACCACCGCGATGACGCCGCCAATCCACCATCGTTTATCGTTGACCATCCTTCCGCCCCCTCGTTGTGGCCGTGTCCCGCTGCGGGACACTTTGTAGCCGACTGCCACCCCGCCTCTACTATAGCATCTGAATTGCGGCAATACACCCCAGGGTTCTTGACAGGCCCGACTGTACACGCCACCCGGTAAAATTGATCCGCATCGATCTGCTGCTGGAATCAGCGCGGAACGGTCGACCGGCAAGATCAGTACAACGGACGATCCCGTCCCGGCCGCGTTCCATCAAGTTTTCGCGCGCTGCCACGCGCGAATGCCCAGTCGCTGCGTTGACGGTCCGGCAGATCCGTGGTACAGTTGTCCGACGGGGCGGTGGCCGCCGTCCTGCCCCGCAGCGATCACGGGAGGTGGGTAGCCAGATGCGCACGCTCGCGATACTGATGACCAGCACCAACTGCTTTCGCCGCCCGTTCAGCGACGGTGAACAGCTACTGACCCGTTTCGGCGGGCAGTCTGTGCTGGCCCATGTGACCGCAGCGTTGCGCCAGGTCTCCGAGATTGAGCGCACTCTGATCCTGCTGCCGCCGGAAGCCAGCGCCGCGCTGCGCGCGGAATGCACATCGCTCGACCTGACGGTGCCTGCGTGCGGTTCCGCACCCTATACAACCGATCTGGCCCTGCACCTCGCTGATGAGGCCGGCGCCGAGGAGCTCCTGCTGCTGTCAGCGCACACCCTGCTGGTCGATCCTGCGCTTACCCGCGAGATGCTGGCCAGGCACCGGCAGAGCGGCGCCGCCGAGACCCTGACCGCCCTGCCGCGCATGGCACCCTTCATCATCAGCATGGCCGCAGTGCGCCGGATCATGCAGGAACAGAACACCGGCGCCCCTGGCGGGACCTCCATTCTGGAACAACTGGTGGCTGATCCGCAGCGGTATGCGCAAGACGTCGTCCCCCTCCCCGGCCCTGATACGCCGGACGTGACCACCCTTAATTTTCTGCACCCCGCACAGGAACCGGCATTCGCCGCACTCTGGGCGGCAGCGGGCGGCAGGGGCGCCGCCGCCGTGCGCCAGTACGTCGCCGAGCATGCCGCGGCATTCACCTCCTTTCCCCGCTGGGCGCAGGTCGAAGTGACGTCACGCTGCAACCAGGCCTGCCCGGTCTGTCCGCACGCGCGACGCAACGTCCAGACCGATCTCGCTGACGGCGCCTTCTCCCGCATCGTCGACGGCCTCGCCTGGAATACCGGGGTCGCGGGAATCGACATTGCCGGATTCGGCGAGCCGCTGCTGCATCCCGGGTTGCGCGACTTCATTGATCGCGCAACCGCACGCCAACTCGAGCTGTTCCTCTACACCAACGGCACGCTCTGGGACCGCAGTTGGAGCGAATTTGTCCTGGCACCCGAGCGGCAGCTGGGCACCAGCGGCCTGCGCGGGATCGTCTTCACCATCAACGGGACGACCCCGGAAGCGTACCGCGCCTTCCACGGGACGGACGACCTCGCCCGGGTGCGGCGCGCGGTGAAAGAACTGCTGCTGATGAAACGCGAACGCGGACTGCGGCTGCCGGTGGTGGCGGTGCAGATCGTCAAATGCACGGCCACCGACACGAATATCGAGGCCTTCTGGCAGGAATGGAACTTCGCGGAACGGTTCGAGCGGCAGCGCTGGCCGGATTACGACCACGCCGCCGAGCAGAGCCAGTTGCGCCTGCAGACCATCACCATCGAGCGCGAGGATTCCTCGTCCGCGCAGCAGGAAGCAAAGCTTGCCGCCCTGCATACGGCCTATCAGTCGCGCCGCCAGGATGCCTTCTACCGCCACGCTGAACTGCCGCTTGAGCATGTGGTCATCCAGCGGTGCAACGATTATGCCGGCCAGCTGCCCGACCTGCGCGTCGTCGATTACACGCCGCTGCAGCGTTTCGCCTGCCGGCAGGCTGCCTACGGCCTGATGGTTCTCGCCGACGGCACGGTAACCGCCTGCCAGCAGGATTTCAACGGCACCATGGCGCTGGGCAACCTGCATGAACGCGATCTGCCCGACCTGTGGAATGATCCGCGCTGCACCGCCCTGCGCCATGCGCAACAGTCCGGCGACTATGCCACCACCCCGTTGTGCGCTGCCTGCCGCGACTGGTTCATCCTCATGGTGTAACCTCGCAGCCGGTGGCACTTCGTTGTGCGCTCCGCCCCCGGCCGCACAGCTGCAGCGGCAAGCCATCCAACCACCGCCTGTTTTTCCCGCGGTTGCCGGCAGGATGAGCCGCCCGTTCGCAGAACGGGATGCCAGATTGTCAGTTCCGGTTCAGTTCGCCGCGCACAAAGCAATCGATCAGTTTGCGCGAAATGCTCCCGGGCGGCGGAATAGGCGGCAGGCAGTCCGGCGCGTACCAATCCGCCTGCACAATCTCCCGACCGTCCACTGCCAGCTCACCATGCTCGTAATCAGCGGTGAAACCCACCATCAGTGAATCCGGGAACGGCCAGGGTTGGCTGCCAAAATACCGGATGTTGCCGACACTGATTCCCACCTCTTCGCGGATCTCCCGCCGCACGCAATCCTCGAAGGTCTCGCCCGGTTCAATAAAGCCCGCCAGCACACTGTGAAATGCCCGGCGAAAATTCCGGTTGCGCGCCAGCAGAATTTTTCCGCCACGGGCAACCGCAACGATCACCGCCGGGGAGATGCGCGGATACACCGTCAGCCCGCATTGCGGGCAAACCCTGGCGCGTTCCTGCTCGTGCGCCCGGGTCCGCGCACCGCAGCGGCCGCAGAACACGTTCGTCTTTTCCCAGTGGAGCAGCTGCAGTCCGCGGCCGCAGACCCGGAACAAGTCCTCATCGGTCAGCACCAGCAGGTCGCGCGGATTGATCAGCTTTCCCGGCAGGTCGACAGACGCCGGTGCGGATAACTCCGCCGAAAAACAGCGGTTTCCGGCATAACTGCCCACATACGCGACGTGTTCAAGGTGATCCCGCAGGCCCGCGATATCCGGCCAGCAGATTACGGGTGGCAGCTGCGCAGCTTCTTTGATGAGAACCTTACCGGCACTGAAGATAAACCAGATATCCGTCGCAGCAGGTATCCCTACCGGATCAACCGCAGAACCAGACCCCCGCAACAATGCCGCGTCCTTCTCTGCGTTGTCCATTCCCCTGCCTCCACCGGTCAGCAATACTTACGCATCCTATCACCCGACCCGCTGGACGTCAACGCCGTATTTCCGTGGTTGCTGGCCAATGCTGCAGACATACCCTTTGGACATATCTGAAACCGGCCCGATACATCCCACACCGGCAGACAGCGGTGCCATCATACCGTTTTCACCCTGCTCGCTGCCACGCTGCACTTTTTCTAACCATAATAAAAACATGATTTTGTACCCTTTTTTCTGATTAGTATCAAGTATGTTGGGCATCCGGTCGATATATCAGATAGGCATAACGGATCGGGTCAACCAAGGAGGGTACTCATGGGACTGGCGATTTCAGGGCTTGCTACCGGCAACGACTGGGAAAGCACTATTTCCCAGCTGATGGCCATCGATAAAGTGCAGATTACCACGTGGGAGACCCGGCAGAAAGAGTATTCCACCAAGAAGGACATCTGGGACGAACTCAACACCAAACTCCTGTCCCTGAAAACCTCATCCAGCACCCTGACCGATGTCTCGCAGTGGAAAGCCAAGACCACCACGTCAGAAGACAGCACGGTTGTATCCGCCAGCGCGGAATACTATGCCGTCAACGGCAGTTACGAGATTCAGGTGGAGCAGCTGGCGGAAGCGCATAAAGTGCGCGGCAGTGCCCTGGCCAGCGACTGGACCGCCGCGGCCGATGCCAGCTTCACCCTCAACGGCAAAACCATCACCGTCGATGCCGGGGACAAGCTCTCCGACGTTGTCTCCGCCATCAACAGCACCAGCTTTGCCGACGACAAGGGCGTCACCGCCACCATCGTGGACAATCACCTGGTGCTCACCGCCGAGGAAACCGGGAGTGCCAACGCCATGACGCTCACGGACACCAGCGGCACGCTGATGGCCGATCTCGGGGTCATCACCGCCCCCAACACCTTCACCAATGAGATTACCGCAGCACAAGACGCCACCTTCACCGTCGACGGGATCACGGTCACCCGATCGGCCAACACCAGCATTGACGACGTAATCACCGGGGTCTCCCTCAACCTGAACGGGTTCAGCGATTACGACGTGGACACCAGCACCTATGCCAGTTCCACGCTCACCATCAGCAGCAACACCGGCAGCATTGCCACCGCCGTCAAGGGCTGGGTGACGAATTACAATGCGGTCATTGATTACATCGACAAACAGACCGCGGTCACCATGGGCGATGACGGGAAAGTGGAAAGCACCGGTTATCTGGTGGGCGACCAACTGGCGATGCAGATCGAAAGCCGGCTGTCGGGCGTCGCCCTCGGCATGTACGACGATGAATCCAGCACCTACACCTCGCTGGCCTCGATCGGCATCAAGCTGGGTGATTACGGCACCGACGACGCCAATCATCTGGTGATTGACGAGGCCAAGCTGACCAAGGCGCTCGAAGACGATCCCGAGGCGGTGCGCGCGCTGTTTGCCGCGGACACCGACGGCACCACCGGGTACGATACCGGGGTGGCCACACTGACCAAGAACTACATCACGCCGCTCACCCAGTACGGCGGCATCATCGCCGATCAGGAAGAATCGCTCCAGACCTCATACGACATGCTGAAGGATCGCATCGATTCCTACAAGCTGGTGCTGGAACAGCGGGAAGCATCGCTGCGCGAAACCTACACCAATCTGGAAACCTCGCTGGCCAAGATGTACAACACCATGAGTTACCTTGAAGGCCAGCTGGCTTCGCTCTCGTCCAAATAGCCGGCATCAAATCGCGGCGCCGGAGCAGCTCGACCGGCGCCGCTTCTTTATCACCACACTTCCTCTTGACGGCCGCCGCTGCGGGTGCTATGGTCTTTGTCTGCATCTCCCGGAGGATCGTATGGGCACGCACGAGCCGCTGCTGCTGTATAACCTCTTTCCGTTGCTCGCCGGTCCCCTCCCGCGTTGGGAAGACCATTTCCCGCGCATCGCCGCCCTGGGCTGCAATGCGATTTACCTGAATCCGCTGCATCTGCCCGGATTCTCCGGTTCGCTCTACTCGGTCAAGGACTATTATCAGCTGCATCCATTGCTGAGCGAGGGGTTGGCCGACCCGATGGCGCAGCTCAAAAAGACCTTCGCCGCAGCGCACCGCCACGGGCTGGCGGTCATTCTTGACCTGGTCATCAATCACACCGCCATCGACTGCGCCCTGGTCACGCAGCAGCCGCACTGGTACAAGCGCCACCCCAACGGCCGCGTCATCAACCCAGGCGCACTCGACGGCGGCACCTGGGTCACATGGGGCGATCTGGCCGAGCTCAACTACGGCGAGGCGCGCGCGCGCGGCGAACTGCTGGCCTATTGGCAGCAGCTGGTCAGCTGGCTGCTCGACCTTGGGGCTGACGGTTTTCGCTGCGACGCCGCCTACCAAATTCCCGCTGTGGTGTGGGCGGAGATCATCGCCGGCGCGCGCCGCCAGCATCGCGGGCTGCGTTTTCTCGCTGAAACCCTCGGCTGCACCGTCGAGCAGAGCATCGCCCTGGCGGACGCGGGCTTCGACTATACCTTCAACAGCAGCAAGTACTGGGATTTCCGCGATGACTGGCTGCTCAAGCAGCTCTACGAATATCTCATTTTTGTCCCCGGCGTGCCCAGTATCAGCTTCGCCGAATCGCATGACACCAGCCGCCTGTGGGCCGATTGCAACGGCAACGAGGCCGCCGTGCGCCAGCGCCTGCAGTTCACCGCCCTGTGGTCAGCGGGCTTCATGCTCCCCATGGGTCTGGAATTCGGCTTCCGCCAGCGGCTCAACGTGGTCAAAACGCGCCCGGAACAATGGGAGAATACGGGCTGCGACCTCAGCCCGTTCCTGCGCGAACTGTTTGCCGTGAAAAAAGCGCATCCCGTGCTCGCCGAGGACAATTTTGCGGCCACGGTGGCGCTGCAGGGTTCGGGCGATGTGCTGGCGCTGCGCAAGGTCAGCCGCGACCGCCGTCAGCAGGCGCTGCTGCTGATCAACCGCGACCTGACCCGCCACCAGCGCGTCTGCCTGCACGACGTCAACGCCCCCTTCCAGCGTCGGGGCGCGGTACGCGACATCTCCCCGGAACACCGCTTGCCGTCGATCGGTGAACGGTTCGAATATCATCTGATGCCCGGTCAGGTCAAGATTCTGCTGCAGGAAAACTGATCCGTCATTCCTCCGCCGCACCTGCATGCGCCAGCAGGTGCGCCCGCCATGCCCGATCAGCGGCCATTTTCTCTTCCGTCATTGCCCGCAACCGCCGGCATTCCGCCGGCTGCTGTTCCGCAAGATTATGCTGTTCCATGGTGTCGGTCGCAGCAAACAGAAATTCTATTTCCGGCAGACGGTTGTGCCAAAACCAAGTATAACTGTCCGTACTCACCCGCATGCCGGTCAGTTGCGGCTCACCCTGACCGTCACACTCGGGCTGATAACTGAAGCGGGGTGCCGGGGAGGTCACCTGCAACGGCGGCAGGGGCGCCGCCTGCATCGTTGGCGGAATCGGCATGCCCAGCACCGCCAGAATTGTCGGAGCCAATGCGTCCGTCTGCACCGGCTGCTCAATCACCCTGCCAGCCGCATGACCTGCGGGAAATTTAACCAACAACGGCACCTTCAGGTGCTCAGCCCACAACTGACTGTGTCCCCAACACTTATGTTCATACAATTCTTCGCCATGATCCGACACCAGGATAAACAGGGTGTTCTCCCAGCGACCGGCCGCACGCAACTCTTCGATCATGATTTGTACCGTATGGTCGCTGTACGCCAGCGCGCCGTCATATAAGGCGGCCACATGCCCGCGCTGCCGCATATCCTCGCCGGTAACCGTTTCAAAGAAACGCCGATCATCATCGAGCACCCCGGGCCGGTTCGGCAATTCGACGTGACTACGCGGCAGAAAATCCAGCAGCTGATCGGCAAAACGCTCGCGATACTCACGCGGCGGGGCAAGGTATACCGAGTGGTTGAGGAAATGATGCAAAAAGGCAAACAACGGTTGCCGGCGCTGATTTGCCTCTGCCAGCACCTCCCGCCAGCGCTGGCGACTGTTTTGTTCCGTCGCCACCGGGTCGCGATACATCCCGTCAACAGAAAAAAAGTCGTCTTCATACCGGTCAAACCCGCGGGCAAATCCCAGCACTTTTCCCACCTGAAGCGAATTGGTCAATCCCACCGTATGATAGCCGTGCTGATGCAACAGTTCCGCCAGGGTGGGAATCTCCGCCGCCAGCGTGCGATAGTTCCCGTCTTTGCCGTAAATATGCACCCCATGCACCAGCGGACTCATCCCGGTCAGCATGCTCATATGGGCTGGCGCGGTATTCGGCGCCACACTCATCACCTGCCGGTAGCGCACCGATTCCTGAGCCAACCGGTCAATGGTCGGCGTGGTGTTGCGCGGGTAGCCATAGCATCCCACATGGTCCGCACGGACTGTATCGATGGATAAGAGGATCACTGTCGGCGGGACAACCGGCGGCGGCGACACGGAAACACACCCTTTTTTTTGCTGCAACCACCACCCGGAGACAGCACCAACAATCATCACCACCGCCAGCAAACCGTAGCGCCACTTCATACGCAAAAGGCAATGCTCAATTGCAATACCCGAACGACCGCAGGCAGCGCAATTGGCGGGCGCGCAGTTCGGCTGGATTCTCCACGGCATGTGGTCGCAACTGCCGCAGCTGCTCATCATAGTATCGCCGCGAAACCTCCGGAACAGCAATCTGCTTTGTTCCGGCATATGCACGCAGCGTCCCGCCAGCCGTGCGGACCAAAAGCATTCCGTCACGATACACCGCATTTTCTCCCATCGTATCCTGCATCGCATCAATCAGCACATGCGGGGCATACTGGTCATGCTGCCCGCCGGCAGGTTCTTCCCGCAAACGCCGCAGGACATCACGCAGCGAAATCGGTTCCGGAACCAGCAGTTCCTGACGCTGGTCAGGGGTTGACCAGAACAGCGGCACATGAACCGTGCCCGGACAAATCGCCCCTTCCGCCAAGCCCTGATCCGCTGCTTTTCCTGCCAACCCGGCAATAACAATTATCGAATTGCGCTGACTGTAGCCACGGCGACGCAAGCCTTCGAACAGTCTTCCCAGCACATAATCAAAACTTCGCACTGCGCTGTCGTATTCTGCACCACGCAAGGCGCTGACACCATCCGTTTTCGGCAATAAATCAGCGTAATGCAGCCACGCCGCAAATGGTTGTTCGCTGCCGTTCATCTCCGCCTGGTCAAGCCAGTCACAAAACCGCTTATTGACCTCCAGTCCCCCGCCAACGCCGGTCTGTGCGACATCAAAACCGCGCGCCAAATTCAGGGTCGTCGGCGTTGCCGAACCGCTAAACAAAACAACCGGATATTGCTGTTCATGATAGTAGCCGGCAAATTCATTATTATGATTGAGCAATTGTTCACGCTTATTCCAAACACCATGCTCAACAACCGACAAACCGGTAACCAGAGAAGTCATTGATGCCGCAATATTTGACGAAGCAGCATATGCCCGGTTAAACACCATGGATCTTCTTCTGATTTCCTTTATTTGCGGCAAGTTACGCCTATTCGCCACAATAGTTTCATAGCGCCAATCGGATACAGAGATTAAAATAACAGGAAACTTCAGTTTGCTGGCAAACAAATCGCTGGGAATGCCGAGAAAGATCACAACCACTGCAATAACCATTGCGAATAACGAATAGCGAAATGTCATCATCCGTCTGGTTTTCATAATAAAGATAATAGCAATTGGCATGCCATTGCGGATCTTTTATATCATCTTGCAATATTGAGTGCTACGTGACACAATAATATGCACCCACAGAAAAATTAAAATATTTTGACACCGGCCGATGGTATGGTATCCTTAGGTCATGAATATTCTCCATATTGTTCAAGGATATTCACCGGCATTGGGCGGCAGCGAATACCGTGTTCAGCGTGTTTCGGAACTGCTTGTCCGTGAATATGGCGACCGGGTTACGGTTGTTTGTCCTGATGGCAACTGCTGCGATGATTTCAATCTGCCCGAGCGGTTCCGTCTGCCCGCGGGCACGCACTTCAATAACGGCGTTCGCATTGTGCGTCTCCCCACCCTGCGCAGCGGCAGCGGCCTGCTTGACCGGGCCATCCGTTTCGCTGGCGACAGTGAAGCAGCTGCCCACCTGCGCTATGTCCGTTTCGGGCCGCGCATGCCCGCATTACTGCGGCACCTGCTTGCCGGCAACTGGGATGTGGTAATGGCCACCACTTTTCCCTGCCTGCACATGCCTGTCGCCGCCTGGCTCAAACCGCTTGCCGGCTATCCGCTGGTTCTGGTCGGCGCGTACCACGACCGTCACGAATTGCATCGCCATCCTTATACCTGGCGTTTCACGCGCCTGGCTGATGCCTATGTCGCCCATACCCCTTTTGAGCGCGACCTTGCCATCCGGCATGGCGTGGCGCCAGACAAGATCGAGATCATCGCTGCCGGAGCCGATCCGGAATGGACTCATCAGGCCGATCGGGATTCCGCCCGCATTCTGTTCGGTGTCAGCGGCACCGTGCTCCTCTATGCCGGACAGATCATTCCCGGCAAAGGCATCGAGACCATTCTTGCGGCATTTCCCCTGCTCAATCCCGAAACGTTTACGCTGATTATTGCCGGCAGTGCCAACAGCCCGCATACGGCACAGCTCCGTGCCCTGATTGCCGCCCTGCCCGATCGGCTGCGAGCCAGGATCATCCTGCGGGAAAACTTTCCCGATTCGGAAAAAGCGCTGCTGTTTGCCGCCGCCGACATTTTCATTTTTCCCTCAACCATTGATTCATTCGGCATCGTCATTACCGAGGCCTGGGCGGCACAACTGCCGGTTATCGCCGCCGCTGCTCCCCCGCAGCAATCGTTCATGCGTGACGGTCGCGACAGCTTGCTGGTTCCGCCTGAAAATCCCGCTGCCCTCGCCGACGCCATCACCCGGTTGCACCGGCAGCCCGCCCTCGGCACGGCACTGGCCGCCGCCGGCCAGGAGCGCGTCCGCCGCGAATACAACTGGTCAGCGATCACCGCCGCCTACCGCGCGCTCTATTCCCGCCTCAGCACCGGCCGGCAGCACTCATGAGCAGGATCACCGCGGCGCTTTGCGTCTACCAGCAACCGGACGCGCTCAATTGCGCCCTGGCCGCCGTGCAAGCGCAGAGCCTTCCCCCGCACGAGATAATTGTCATTGATGACGGGTCCATCCCTCCCCTCGCCGT
>CAZFBR010000091.1:2962-12818 GCA_964517215.1 uncultured bacterium | reverse complement strand
GCGCTCTGCGGCTTCGCGAACTTCTCCTCGATCGGCATCCAGATCGGCGGCATCAGCGCCCTCTGTCCCGAGCGGCGGAGCGACCTCGCGCGCATCGGCCTGCGGGCCATGATCGCCGGCTGTCTCGCCTGCTTTATGACCGCCACCATTGCGGGCGGCATCCAGAGCGAGGAATCAGCCCTGCTGCAGAACCGGGTGGTCTATGAGCAGACCGCAGTGACCGACACCACGACCGTCTCACCGGCAACCGATACCGCCGCCCTGCCGGCCGCACCAACGGCTGACACACCGGCAGCGCCGGCGACCGGCAAGTAGTCGCAGCGTCAACCGCCAGATCGGTGGGGCGATGACCCCGGCTGCTGCCATCCGCCGGGCAGCGGCAGTTTTCGTTCGCATTGCAGCAGCGCCTGCCACCGGCAGCAGTCCCTGTGACGGGTACTGACATGTCGGCCTCAGTTTCCGACGCGCTGCATCTGCTGCGCTACCGGCTCAATCACGCCCGGCGACTGACCATTATCGGCGTCGGGAGCGAGCTGCGCGGCGATGACGCCGCCGGTGAGTTGACTGCCCGGGCCATCCCCGCTGTGCCAAATCGGCAGGTGTTGCATGGCGGCGGCGCACCGGAGAATTACACCAGCGATATCCGCCGCTTTGCCCCGGACCACATTGTCATTATTGACGCTGCCGACCTCGGGCACGAACCCGGCGCCCTGGCGGTCATTCCGGCTGAACAGATCGCGACCACCTCGTTCAGCACGCATCGCATGCCACTCTCCATGCTGGTCGAATACCTGGCACAGGATCTCGCCTGCACCGTCACCGTCGTCGGCATTCAGCCGGCAACGCTGGCCCTGGGCGCCCCGGTCACTCCTGCCGTCGCCGCCACGGCCGCCGCGCTGGCGGCCGTCATGGCGGAATTTCCAGCGGAGCACCCGCCATGCGCCTGAAGCGCGCCGACTTCCGTCAGCTGGTCAGCGAGGCATTGGACGCCCTGCCCGACGGATTTGCACCCTACCTGGAAAACATCGCCGTCATGGTCGAGGATTGGCCCACGGTTGAAGAGCTCACGGAGGCGGGACTGGATCCCGAACAGGAGACCCTGTTCGGCCTGTACGTCGGGGTACCGCTCACCGAACGCACTGACAGCAACGTCCTGCAGTTCCCCGATGAGATCAGGATCTACCAGGGCCCGATCGAGAATGCCTGCGCCACCCCCGAGGAGATCCGCCGCGAAGTCCAGACCACGGTGGTGCATGAAATCGCCCACTTCTTCGGCATGAGCGAGCAGCAGATCACCGAGCTCGGTTGGGGCTGAGCACCAGCCGCACCGCCACATCGCCATCCGCTCACAGCAACCGGCATTCGATTTGACAGCGGCACCGGCAACGGTTACCATTGGGCCATGAAGGAATCTGCACCGCCGGACAAACCGGCCGCCATTGAATCATCCGATCCCCACCACCACAAAGGGTTGTTCATGGTCGCCTTGGGGGTGGTGTTTGGCGATATCGGCACCAGCCCGCTCTATGCCTTCCGTGAGAGCGTCAGCGGCGCGCATGCGGCCGTCATCACCGTGCCCAATGTGCTGGGGGTGCTGTCACTCATCATCTGGGCCATTCTGCTGGTCGTAACCGTCAAGTACATCATCTTCGTCCTGCGCGCCAATAACCAGGGCGAGGGGGGCATCCTCGCCATGCTCAGCCTGCTGCGCGGCTCAACCGCTGACCGCAAAGTCGCCGGCTGGGTGGCCGCCATCGTCATTTTCGGCTCGGCCCTGCTCTACGGCGACGGGGTCATCACCCCGGCCATTTCCGTGCTCAGCGCCATCGAGGGGCTGCAGGTGACCATGCCGTCACTGCAGCCGCTGGTCGTCCCGCTGACCGTGGCGGTGCTCCTGGTCCTCTTCATCTTCCAGAAGCGCGGCACCGCCAGCGTGGCCCGGCTGTTCGGTCCGGTCATGCTGCTGTGGTTCTTCACCCTGGGCGGGCTCGGGCTGTGGAATCTGGTGCGTAATCTCACCGTGCTGAACGCGCTCAATCCGCTGTATGGTTTCAATTACCTTATCGCCCACGGCTGGCATGGTTTCTCGGTGCTGGGCGCGGTCTTCCTCACCGTTACCGGCTGCGAGGCGCTGTACGCGGATATCGGTCATTTCGGGGTCGCGCCCGTGCGGCGCGCGTGGCTCATGCTGGTTATGCCGGCGCTGCTGCTCAATTACTTCGGGCAGGGCGCGGTGCTGCTGGCCAATCCCCAGGCGGCTGCCAACCTGTTCTATGCACAGGTGCCGACCGGACTCTGCTCGGGACTCCTGACCGTGCTCGCCACCGCCGCCACCATCATCGCCTCGCAGGCGCTGATTACGGGCGCCTTTTCCCTGACCCGGCAGGCGGTGCAAATGGGGCTGTTCCCCCGCGTTGATATCCGCCATACCTCGGAGGACGTCGAGGGGCAGATCTACCTGCCTGCGGTCAACTGGCTGCTGGCCACCGGCACGATCCTGCTGGTGCTGATCTTCCGCAGTTCCGGCAAGCTCGCCGCCGCCTACGGCATCGCCGTCAGCATGGGTGAGGTCATCACCACCATCATCTTCACCATGGTCATGCTCAAGGTATGGCGGCGCTCGCGCCTCTTTTCCTTCGCGCTCGCCGGCCTGTTCCTGATCATCGACCTGTCGTTCTTCTCCGCCAACCTGGGCAAATTCATGGACGGCGGCTGGGTGCCGCTGGCCCTGGCCACGGTGCTGTTCATCGTCATGACCACGTGGCGCGACGGGCGGACGCTGCTGGCGCAGCGCATCGCCCGGACCATGCTGCCGCGCCTGCAGTTCATCGCCGAGGTGAAAGAGCACAAGCCGCATCGCGTGCCCGGCACCGCGGTGTTCATGGCTTCGTTCGGCGACGGTATCCCGCCCACTCTGCTGCATCATTTCAAGCACAACCAGGTGCTGCACGAAACGGTCGTCCTGCTGCACATCAAGTACGAGACTGTGCCGTTGGTTCCCGTCCGCGAGCGGCTCAAGGTTGACCATCTCGGGGCCGGTTTCCATGCGATCAGCGCGCGCTACGGCTATCTGCAGACTCCCGACGTGCCGCGCGCGCTGCGTCAGGCGAAAAATTCGGGGGTTCCCGTCGATGTTGCCCGCATCAGCTACTTTCTCGGGCGCGAGACCGTCATTCCGCGCGGCACCGCCGGCATGCCGGCCTGGCGGGCGCGGCTCTTCGCGCTCATCGTGCGCAACGCGCGCAGCGCCATGGCCTACTTCAACATCCCGCCCGACCGCGTCATCGAGCTGGGCATGCAGGTCGAGTTATAAGCAGCGGCTGTCATTGCAGGCAGTACTTCCGGTCGGATCAGCGGAGAAAACAGGATCGGTTCAGCTGGCTAATCAGTTCACACAATCCCGTCATGATCATGCAGGCCCAGCAGCGATTCCAGTTCACCGACGATGCCGTAATCGGAGCCGGCCGGTGCGCCGCAGCCGCCGGCCACCTCCAGCAGTTCATCGTCGTCCAGCTCGCGCGCGGCGGCGTGCGCTTCCGCGCGGCGCAAACGCAGGGCGCTGCCTGCCGCCGCGCGATCAAGCCCATGCCGGGTCAGCCAGCGGTCAAGCAGCTCCGGATTCTTCAGCGTGCCAATCAGCGTCGGCTCGCGGCGCAGCTCCGCCAGCCCCGCTTCCAGCGCCGTCCGCTGCTGTTCGGTGTCCTCCGGCAGTGCGGCAAGGATATTCTGACGCAGCTGCACGGGCATGCGGATGGCGCTATCGCGCGCCGCCAGCCTGAGCAGCGAGTCGCTCAATCGGTGCAGACGCCGCCCCACCTGCGCGCAATCCGGGCAGGTGCCGCAGTGCTCCTGCACCTGGCGGGCCGCGGCAGCGGGCAACGGCGCATCAAGCCCGCGCTGCAGCAGCTCGCGAATCTCCGTGCACATCGTCTGCTCGTTCATGGCCTCACCTGCATTCCACCTGTGGCATAGTAACTGAATTTGCCAAATCGTTCATTGGGCGATACTGCTCAGCCCGTCGGTTGTCCCTGCACCCGCTGCGGAGACAGCTGGCAGTCGCGGCAATTGCACGGGCATTATCGCTGATCCACCAGCGCCGCAGCCAGCATTTCCCGCGCGCGGAAGATCCTGCTCTTGACGGTGCCTTCCGGAATGTCCAGCACCTGGGCAATCTCTTCGTATGCCAATTCCTCATACACCGCCAGAAACAGGGTGTCCTGCAAGTCGCCGGGAAGCGCAGCCATGGCCCGCTGCAGCGCCGCCAGATCGTCCTGTTCTTCAGCCAGTTCGTCCGGCTGGTCGCCGCCGTCAGCGCACAGATTCATCACCGTATCGTCGGCCAACAGCGGCGGCAGCTTGGGAATGGTCCGGTTGATGTGATTGCGCAGCACATTGCGGGCGATGGCGAAGAGCCACGGTCCGAGACGGTCGCCGTCACGCAGGCGCGGAAAGGCGGTATAGGCGGCAAGAAAGGTATCCTGGGTCAGGTCGTCCGCGGCACCCTCGTCATTGAGCCGGCGACGGAAAAAGCGGTAGACCCGGTCGCCGTAGGCATCCAGCAGCAGGGGGAAATTTTTGCGCCGGGCGCGGCGCAGGGCGCGGACGATATCCGCCCCTTCCGGTTCACCGCCCGGCAGTCGCGGGTCAGCCATCAGATGATCTGCCTCCGGGCCAGGTCGGCAAAGGTCCCGTTCATGCGCATCAGTTCCTCGTATGATCCGTGCTCAACCACCTCGCCGTTGGCCATGACATAGATCCGGTCGGCATTGATGATGGTCGACAGCCGGTGCGCGATAACCAGCCGCGTCGCATCGAGTTTCGCCAGCGATTCGCCGACGATGTTCTGGGTGATATTATCCAACGCCGACGTCGCCTCGTCAAGCATGAGGATGCGCGGCTGGTGCACCAGCGCCCGCGCGATCAGCAGCCGCTGGCGCTGCCCGCCCGACAGGGTCCCGCCCCCCTCGGTAATATAGGTGTGCATGCCCATGGGCATGGCCGCGATGTCCTGATCAAGCCCCGCCATGCGCGCCGCCGCCCAGGCATCGTCGACTGTCAGCCGCGACATGCCGATGATGTTCTTGAGCAGGTCGCCGCCGAGAATGCGCCCGTTCTGCAGCACCACCCCGAACTGGCGGCGCAGCAGGCGCAGGTCGAGTTCCGCCAGATCGCGGCCGTCGTAATAGATGGTGCCCGACACCGGCTGCTCAAAACCCAGCAGCATGCGGAACAGGGTTGATTTGCCCGAACCCGACGCACCGACGATGCCGATAAACTCGCCCGGCTTGGCCTGCAGGGTGACGTTCTTGAGCACGTCGGGCCCGTTGTCGCTATAGCGGAAGCAGACCGAGCTCACCTCGATCTCGCCGCGCAGTTCGCCCGGCTCAGCTTTGCCGGTGACGACTTCGGGGGGCGTGGTGAGGATGCTCCTGGCGCGTTCGTACAGCGGCACCACCTGCAGCATGGTGACCAGCACGCTGCCGAACTGGGTCATCGCCGCCATGAACTGGCCGAACGCCGCGCTGAACGCGATGAAATCGCCGGTGGTCAGCGCCGCCGCCGCGGTCGGGTCCGCCTGCGCCTGCATGATCTGCCAGGCCAGGAAGCTGTAAATGACCAGCTGGCACACCGTGGCGAACGAGGCGTTGAACACCTGGAACGCATTGGTGATGGTCTCCATCGTCACCGTCAGGCGGCGCTGGCGGGCGAAGTCGCGCGCCCAGAAGGCAAAGGCGCGCGCCTCCGCGCCCGCCACCCGCAGCTTGCTGATCCCGGTGATGAACTGCAGCACATGCCCGGACAATCTGCCGGATATCTCAAGAATGCGTTTCTGGAAGCGCAGATTGAAGACACTCACCGTCGTGGTCACCGTTACCGAAATGAACACCAGCCCCGAGGCCATCAGGGCCAGCGGCACGCTGTAATAAAAGAGCAGGAAGAAACTGAAGCAGGAAAAGACGCTGGAGAGCAGCGTGGACGCCGTTGCACCCGCCAGCAGCATGCGGATCTGGTTGATGCCGCCGGCGCGCTGGGCGAGATCGCCGACGGAATACTGGCGAAAAAACGGCACTGGCAGATCAAGCAGGCGGTCCCACACCGCCGCCTGGACGCTGTTGTCCATGCGCGTTTCCAGCCGCAGCTGGGCAAACCCGCGCGCCACCTGAAACAGCATGCCCGCCAGCGCAAACACGACCAGCCCGGTGAACATCTGCCACAGCTGAGGGCGCGCGGCATTGGGGATGATGTCGTCCATGACCATGCCCGTCGCGATCGGCAGCAGCATCCCCAACCAGCCGCCCAGCAAGCCCATCCCCACCATCAGCAACAGATCGCGCGCGCAGCCCTTCAGGGAAAAGAGCAGAATGTCTTTGAGTCCGAGCACCCGCGCCGGCAGCGCGCGATACAGCGTCCAGGCCTGCGGCTGCAGGGTGGCGGCCAACGCCTTATTGACGGTCTGGCGCGTACCCGCCGCCGGATCGGCCAGCCAGTAGCCGCCGCGGCCGTTGGGCAGCGCCGCCAGCGGCGCATGATCACCATCGCGAAACACCAGCAGCGCGCTGCACTCGCGCCGCCACCAGTCATCGCGGAGCATGACCTGACGATGGCGCACGCGCGAAGCGCGGATGATGTCGTCGAGCGGATCGCGGCCGCGCACCGTCGCGGTTGATGCCGGCGCCGGCCGGATGGTCATCCCCTCCGCCGCGCCCACCAGTTTGCAGGCGGCATACAGCGGGTCGGTGTCCATGCCATCCGCCACCGGGGCGCCGCCGCACAGCAGCGGATCCAGCACCGTCGCCAGGTCGTGCACCGCGGCATGCAGCGCGCGGGCATCGCGTTCCCGGCGTTCCTGCTCCTTCGCCGCTTCCTGTTCCCCCGTTTCGAGCGCCGCCAGTTTCAGGCATTCCAGCACCATGGCGGTGAACACCGCCACGCTGTGCCAGACCTCGTCGGGCCGGGCAAGATATTCCCCCGTGGTCTGCGTCTCCAGCGTGTTCTGCTCTTCCGCCGTCTCCAGCCAGCTCCCCCTGATCAGCGGAATGAATGCGTCCGCCGGGGAGAGATACAGATTGGCGTTGGACAGGTAACTCGAACCGCCCGCCGTGTGGCGAATCCACAGCAGCCGGTCGGTCGGCCGGATAAAGACCCGACGCTCGGCGGTCACGGTGCCGCTGAAGGTCAGCCCGACAAAATCGCGCGGAGTATAGGGGGGGGCAATGCCGTTGGTCAGCGCGCAGACCCACTCCTCGATGGCATAGACCAGATCATCGGTCCGGCCCGCCCGCGCCAGCACGGCGCGGCAGGTATCAAGCGGAAAGCGCACCACGCTGGTTTCCGGCAGACCAACCGCCACCAGCCCGTGATCGCGGCCCGGAACCAGCGCCGGCAGGCCAAAGACAAGCTGCCCCGCCGTGATGGTGAACACATAGCGGCGCTGCCCTTCGGGCACGCCGTCGCGCAGGGCGGTAAAGAACACATCCACCCGCCCGTCTGCCACCAGCCAGGCCTGCGCCGGGTCGTGGATGGCAAACGGATGGCTCGCATCCGCAACAATCGGGGTGCCGGCCTCCGTGAGTGCGCGCAGCAGTTCAGGTTTCATGCTACGTCCCCTGAATCAGCCGGCTGTAGGCGCCGCCGGCATCCTTGAGGGTGGCGTGTGTGCCGCGCTCGACCACCACGCCCTTGTCCAGCACAATGATCTCGTCCGCATCGCGGATGGTGGAGAGGCGGTGCGCCACGATCAGACAGGCGCACCCGCGCCGCCGCAGCTGGTCGTCGATCGCCTTTTCCGTCGTCGGGTCCAGCGCGCTGGTCGCCTCGTCAAGGATCAGCAGGGTCGGGTTGTTGACCAGCGCCCGCGCGATCTCCAGCCGCTGCCGCTGCCCGCCGCTGAAGTTGCCGCCGGCCTCCGCCACCGCACTGTCGTACCCGCCCGCCCGGGCCGCCACTTCGTCGTGGATCGCCGCATCACGCGCCGCCGCCACAATATCACGATAGGGAATGCTGGTGTCCCACAAGGTCAGGTTGTCGCGCACGCTCCCCTCGAACAGGAAGATCTCCTGGTCGACCATGGCCACGGAATTTTCGCGCAGGTGGCGCGGAATGGCCGTGCGCGGCCTGCCGTCAAGGCGGATTTCGCCGGACCACGGCTGGTACTGGCCCGTGACCAGCTTGGCCACCGTCGATTTGCCGCTCCCCGACGCGCCCACCAGCGCGATCCGCTGGCCGGGTTTGAGCTGCAGCGAGAAGTCCGTCAGCAGCGGCGGTTCCAGTCGCGAGTAGCCGAAGGTGATCTTGTCCAGCACCAGCTCGCCCGAGAGCTTGGCCCCGAGCCGCCCGTCGTCCGGCGGCGCCGACTCGCCGAACGCGCAGTCAAGCCGGTAGCGCGTCACATCGTCGAGCCGGTTCATGTCCCCTTCCATCTCCTGGATGGTCCCCGCCAGCTGCACCAGCTGCTGGAACGGATTGAGGAAACTGGTCAGCAGGGTCTGAAAGGCGACCAGGGTGCCGATGGACATGCGCCCGCCCATGATCAGCAGGCCGCCGCAGAGCAGCATGATCGCGCTGGAGATGCCCTGCAGCAGGGTGGGGATATTGTTCAGCACCTGGGTCAAACGGGACAGCTCCTGCTGCGCATTGACGAATTTCGCCTGATAGCCCGCCCAGGTCCCGAAGAAGTCCGCCTCGCGCCCGGCCGCCTTCAGCGTTTCGATCGACTGCAGGCCGCCCATCGACACCCCCTGCAGCTTGCCACCCTCGATCAGCATCTTCTGGCTGCGATCGACCCGGATGCGGGTGACCAGCTTGAGTACGACAACATTGATCGCGGCGATGCCGATGCCGACCAGCGTCAGCGGCACGCTATAGGCGAACATCAGCAGCGCATAGAAGGCGACGTTGAACAGGTTGATGGCGTTCTTGCCGAACTGCTCGGTGACGATCTGCGCGATGCGGTCGTTAATGGCGACGCGGCTGCCGATCTCGCCGCCGTAGCGCTGGGTGAAGAACTCGACCGGGAGGCGCAGCACATGCCAGAAAAACGCGCTCGATTCCTTCAGCGAAATGCGGGTGGAAAGCCGCAGCAGATTGTATTCCTGCAGCCAGGTTATCAGCGCCTGCAGGACCGCCGCCACCCCGAGTCCGATGAGCAGCGGCACTGCCCAGCCCGTCATCTGTTTTACCAGGATGTTGTCGACGAAGACCTTGCTGAATGCCGGCACAATCAGGCCGGGGACCACCAGCAGCAGCCCGCTGCCGATGACATAGGTGAGCGGCAGTTTCGCGCCAACCAGCCGCCGCTGCAGCGCCGCCAGCATTGAGCGCTTGTGCCCGCCCTTCCTGAACTGCGGGCCGGGCGTGAAGGTCATGGTGATCCCGGTAAATGACTGGTCGAATTCATCATGCGGCACCGTGCGCGGCCCGGCGGCGGGGTCGTTAAGATACACCCGCTTGCGGTCATACCCCTCAAGCACAATGAAATGGTTAAAATTCCAGTGGATGATCTGCGGGAAGGGCAGGTCGAAGCACTGGCGCGGCTCCTTGCGATACCCTTTTGCCTCCAGACCGTAATTGCGCGCCGCCTTGACGATGTTGCTCGCCTTGCTGCCGTCGCGCGACACGCCGCATTCGAGGCGCGCCTCTTCCAGCGGCACGAGGCGCCCGAAGTACCCCAGCACAATGGCCAGCGCGGCGGCGCCGCACTCCACCGCCTCCATCTGAATGACCGTAGGCGTCCTGACGCGGGTCGCGCTCATGCGCCCACCTGCGCCCGATGGTGGCGGTGGTGCGCCTGCAACTCCACACCCACCGCCTCCATCTGAATGACCGTAGGCGTCCTGACGCGGGTCGCGCTCATGCG
>CAZFBR010000091.1:0-2862 GCA_964517215.1 uncultured bacterium | reverse complement strand
CCCACCTGCGCCGGTCGCCGGATCATGTTAGCGAATGCTTTCGAACAGCGCCGTCAGGGCGGGGACGGCCAGTTCGATCGGCCGCTTTTCCGACACCACCACTTCCGTCTGGCACAGCGTGCCGCTGCGCGGCGGTTCGGGGTAACCCGCCGACGACGACCAGGCAAAGCCGCTGGCCGTGCCGGGGTCCGGGATCAGTTCCGCGCGGATTTCGACACTCGCCTCCGCGCCGGCCAGGGTTTTGACCAGGGCCTCGTTGTTCAGATAGCGGTTGATCGACTGCTCGCTGGCCGGATACCCGGCCACGCTGGTCACCCGGGCGAGCATCATACCGAACTCCTCCTTGCGGGCATTGTCCGGCGCCAGCATGGCCACCATGCCCGGCTTGATGCGCAGCGCATCGGCCGCCGGGACGAACAGCACCGCCTCGAGCCGCTGCAGCGCGGTATCGGTCAGTTCCAGGGTGCAGAGCGGATTGCCCGCCGTGACCCGTTCGCTTTCGCTGGCCAGCAGCTCGATCACCCGCCCGCTGTAGGGTGATTCGATGCGATCGGCGAGTTCCAGCTTGGCCTGCACCGCACGCAAGCGGTCGTCCGCCGCCGCCAGCTGATCGCCGAGCGTCTTCAGCGAATCCACCGGGTTCTTGCGCAATTCCACCGCTTCCGCCGCGTTGCTGATCAGGGCAATGTCGTTCTGCCTGATCTTCTCCTGCGCGTCAGTCAGCTCGCGCCTGGTGTTGAGCATGGTCTGCGGGGTGATCAGTCCCTGGGCCAGCAGTTCCTCCTGCGTGCGGATCTTGCCTTCGAGCTGGGTGATGTATTCGCGCAGGTTGCGCGTGGATTGCAGCGTCGCTTCGCGCTGCCGCTGATTGGCCAGCAGCTTGAGCCGCACATCTTCGCCCAGCCCTTCGC
This sequence comes from uncultured bacterium, assembly GCA_964517215.1. Classification (GTDB taxonomy): domain Bacteria; phylum DAOPZR01; class DAOPZR01; order DAOPZR01; family DAOPZR01; genus CAZFBR01. The sequence goes on along the minus strand of CAZFBR010000091.1, from coordinate 1,951 downwards.
CCGACTGCGCGTCGTAATCGCGTTTCAGCCGGTCGTATTCCGCCTGCGCCTGGGCCAGCTCCACCGCCAGTTCGGGCTGGGCCACCCGCGCCAGCACGTCGCCCTTGCGCACCTGGTCGCCCTGCTTGAGCACGAACCCGATCAGCTGCCCGCCCGTCGCCGCCGTCACCTTGGCCAGCCCGCCCGTGGTCAGGAACACCCCCTGGCCGTTCACCTTTTCCGGCACGCTGCCGATCACCGACCAGACCAGGACCCCGACAATAATAAGGCCAAACCCGATCAGCGCCAGCCAGCTGCGCGGCGAGGTGACTTCCATCAACTGGTCAAGCTGTTCCGGGGTGGAGAGGCGCTCCAGCGCCACCTTGCGGAACAGCGGATTCTCCTGGCTCATGGCCGGCTCCTTCTTCCTATGCTCCGCCGAGCAGCGCGGTCAGCGTGGCCACCGAAACCCGCGCCGCATCGGCGTCGGCAAAATCAACCAGCGTGCCGGTCTCCAGGCGCAGCCGGGTGATATTGACCGCCAGCTCCTGCTGGACCGCCAGCAAACTCAGCCGCGCGCTGGTCAGGCGGTCCTCGTAGCTGATGATGTTGAGCAGCGTCGAATTGCCCAGCGTGTATTTCTTCTTCTCATTCTCCACCGCGGTTTCATAAAAGCGGTAGGCCTTTTGGCTGCTCTCAAGATTGTCCAGGCCGCGGGTGATGGCATTGGCGGTGGTGATGATGTTGTTGCGGATGGTGCGCGCGAGATTGTCCACCGTCAGGCGCTGCTGCGCGCAGGCGGCCTCGCGCATAACCAGCGTGCCCTTGGCCGTATTGTTGGCCGTCGGCCAGCTGTACGACAGGGTGGCCGCGGCATTGGCGCCGTGGATCCCGTTTGTATAGCCGCGCAGGTATTCGTCCCCCGCACTCCCCTCGTCCAGGCCGCTGTAGCCCGCCGCCAGCGCCAGGTCGAGTTCGGGGAGCAGGTCATGCCGCGCGGCGGCCAGCTCCACCTCCGCCACCGCCAGCTGCCGGCGGGCGGCGTTGTAGTCCTGCCGGCGCGCCATGGCCAGCGCGATATACCGCTCCGCCGCCGGCACTTGGCCGATCTGCTCCGCGGTATAGCCGTCCAGCGTGCTGATCGTCGCCGGCAGCGTGTCCAGCCGCGGATCAAGACCCATCGCCATGGTCAGCGCCACCCGCGCCTCAAACAGCGACGCCTCACCGCTCACCCGTGACGACTTGTTCTGCTCGTAGTTGGCCAGCAGCTGGTCCAGTTCCGCGCGCGGGGTTTCACCCGCCGCGATCAGCTTGCGGGTCTTGTCGATGATCACCAGCGAACTGGCCTCCGAATGCCGCAGCGCCGTCAGCCGCTCCTGCGCCAGCACATACGACCAGTAGGACTGCACCGCGCTGTAGACCTGCTCGCTCACGGTATGCTGATAGCTCATCCGGCTGGCTTCGTATTTCAGCTCCGCCGCCCGTTCGCCCGCCGCCGCCGCCGCTTCACCCCGCCCCTTCAGCAGCGGCTGGGTAAAGGTAAAGGTAATGTTTGAACGGTTGGCGGGCTGGGTAACATCAAACCGCGTGCGATTGTCGCTGCGCGTCAGGTCCGTGGCCAGCGTCGCCGAGGCGCCGTTGCGGAACTGCTGCGTGGCGCTGTTGCTGACCGTCGTGGTCAGCGATACCGCCGCCGCCGTTCCGGAGGCGCGATGGGCAGCCTCGGTATTCGGGGTACGGGTGAGATTGCCCGACGCGGCGCCGGTCAGGGTCAGGTCGAAGGTGCCGCGCGCCGCCTGCAGCGCGCCTTCGCTCGACTGCACGCTCAATTCCGCCAGGCGCAGGTTCGGATCATGATGCAGCGTGGTATAAACCGCATCCAGCAGGGAAAAGCCGCCGGTCGGCAGCGGACAGTAGGGCTGCGCCGCCGGCGCCAGCGTGTCCGCAGACAGCGGGCACGCCGCAACCAGGC
>CAZFBR010000090.1:0-12820 GCA_964517215.1 uncultured bacterium | reverse complement strand
AACCGATCAGGTAATTGCCGAAAGCCAGATGGTAAATGGTCGCCCAGATGAGCGACGTCCCCGCGTCGGCGCACGCCATGGTCGGCAGACCAAGCAGCAGCACCCCGGCCAACGGACAGATCAGGCCAAACTGTCGGTTGGTCATGCGGAGGCGACCGGGATCAATACCGTCGTTTCCAGCTGCGTTTGGGGCGTGGCGCGCGGATCGTTCAGGTATATTTCATACGACTCACCGGCGATTGCAATACCGTTTTCCCGGCACCATGCCGTCATGGTCCGGTACGTCGCGCCCACCTGCCGGTACGGCCCGCGATGCATGGTCTCCACATATGTGCCGGCGGGAATGGTGCCGGCCGCAATCGGGCCGCCACCCGCCAGTGGCTTGCTTACCGGAAAACCGATGCGCATATCCCACCGCCGGGTGACCATGCTCAGCAACGCCGCCAGCTTGCTCTCACGCTCGAGGTCCTGCCAGTTAATCCCACCATAGCGGATATACGGTGCGCCGGCCGCGGCTTCGCCCAGCGCATTCAGCCGGGCAATAATCGCCCGATACGACTTCCCGATCACCATGGGCATCAGCCACAGTGGCGCCTGGGCGCTGATTTCCAGCGTCGGCACCGCCGCACGTACAACTACCACAATCGCATCACGCATTGCATGCTCCCTGAATATCTGTGTTCGGTAATGATCTCGTGCCTCCCCTATGATTGCGAGAACAACGCTGATGTTGGGGGATAACTGTCCGCAGTAAATCCGTCATGAAAGATAACCTGACCCTGCGGGATGCTGCCGTCAAACGACAGCGCAAAAAACACCTCTGGCGGGACGCCGTCGTGGAAAAGACCGGTGATATGCTCAAAACCGAATCTGCGGTAATAGTGGGGATGCCCGACCAGGCAGCAACCCCCGGCATGCAGAGCGCGCAGACGTGACAATCCCTCGCGAATCAATGCGCTGCCAATACCGGTGCGCTGGCACTGCGGCAGCACGGAAACCGGCCCCAGTCCGTACCAGTTCGCGGTGCCGTCCGCAATGGTCACCGGCGAAAACGCGATATGCCCCACCACGCGTCCGTCCGCTTCCGCGACCAGCGATACCGTCAGCGCGTTGGCGGTGCGCAACGCCTCGACAATGAACTGTTCCGTGTGCCGGCTGATCGCCATGGTCTTGAATGCCTCGCTGGTCACCGCAGCGATTGCACGAAGATCCTCCTGCGTCTCATCCCTGACTGCAATCGTCGCCGTCATCGTCGCTCATGCCCCTTTTCGGCAGGCCGACCGGACCGTTGGCAATCAGCGCACTCATCGTTGCCACCAGAACCGTCGGCCAGCGGTCCGCCGACACTTGCCCCGGTTGCGGGCAGGGCGTCCGGGACAGCGCGCGCGGACAAATAGCATACCAGCAGAATAGCCGCCATAAGCAGGAATGCCACGATCACTGTCAGACAGATATCAGCCAGCCAGCCGGATATGCGGCGCCATAATGCCTGTGACCCGAACAGCCGGTCGAGCGATTTGCTGGCGAGCGCATGCACGCGATCTCCCGCCAGTCGCCACAACCGAAAATGCTCGTCGTCGGAGATGATGATGTCACCGTTCCGGGCGGCGGCGATATCAGTCGGGGCGCATTCTTCCGGGAGGCGCACCATGCGCAGCAGTTCACCGGATAGCGCATAAACGCGCAGCGGGGCGCCCGGATGGTAGATCGGCAGCAGCAGGACTTCACCGCCCGGCGTCACAATTACCGTGCTGCCATGATAATAGTCTGTGAGCGGCGACTCGACCAGAATGACCGCCCCGACCGTGCCGGTCCGGGCGTTGAACATCCTGATCATACCGTGATTGAGACCGGACGGATATTCCATGTCGGAAACAAAGACCGTGTCGCCGCTGCAATGAATGGAATCGGGAATCTGAAAATTCCGGTTTTCCCACAAAAGCACGCCGGACTGCGGAGCAAGGGCCAGCACCCGCCCCCAGCATGGTTGTGCCTGGGAGGAGTCACGCTTGTCAGACCATTGCATATCCGCGACCAGAATGTGGTCCGTGGTGGCGGCCAGCTTCCCGTTCTCGGCAAAATGTCCGGGCACGGTGCGCAGCAGTGTGCCGGCGGCGGAATACGCGGCAATACGCCGCGCATCGGGGTCGGACTGGTAGATGGTTCCGTCAGGCGCCACCGTGATGTCCGCGACTTTGTCGAACGACGCCTGCCGGCCGGTCCGGATGAGCGGCGTGAGTTCGTCTGTTGCGAGGTCAAGGCGATATACATTGTCCTGATACGTAAACAGCAAACGCGACTGCGGATCGAATGCCAGCCAGCGCGCACCGAGCAGGGTGGCATTACCGTGCTCGGCGAAGTAGTACGGGCAGACCAGCGCACCTGATATCAGCAGCAGCGCGACAATGATTCGCCAGAGCAGTTTCTTCTGGCGCGGTGTCACAATCAAACGCAACGACCGGTCCGCAGTGCCGGCGGCGAACCTCTGCAGCAGGCATTGCATTATCCGCAGCGCCAGCGTGCCGAGCGACGGTTGCGTGGCCGGGGAAGTCATTGCATGCTGCAACTGCACGGCGGCAGCGAGGTACCTTTCCCCATCTGCCGGATCGTGTGTTGCATTTGCCATGTGCACAGTTTTCGCGGCAGTGAACCTTTCGCAACTACAACAACGCCGGCGCTCAAACCCAGAATTATGTACCAGTAGCCTCGTGCAATTGTCATTGCCACAAGGGCCACGGCAACCATGATGATGATGACGGCCAATTGGAACCGCTGCGGCTGATTGCGATACCTGCCCGGGATGAATTCGGTCAGGCCCAATCGTGCCAGCTGCAGCCATTGGCACAGGCGGTATTCGAGCACGATGCAGCCAATAATGGCGAGACCCGCCAATAGCATCGTCGCTGTCACCGGCGCAACTCGGAACCAAGCGACGTCACATCACTGGCCGGCGCTATGCCGGCGTATTTCTCCATCATTGCTGCCGTGTCTCCAAGCATCGGGGATTCAGCTGTTGCCTCGGTGCAACGGCGCATGCGGCACCAACCCCGGCACCACCGGCAATATGCCCGGTGCTTATTGCGACTGTTACGGCGCCCAGGACGCTTGCGTCAGCGATTGCGAAGGCAGTTGCCGGATAGTCGTTGCGGGCAAGCGCAACTGATATCTGGATTCTGTCAAACTGTTTCTGTAAAAACGCAGTAATGACTGTACCCGTCGTCGTCACGTTTTCGCTCCGCTTCCCAATACAACCCAGAATGCCACCAATGTGCCGTATGCTGTTGCAATGCCATCGTCCCTGTATAATGCGCATATCCTGCTTATTGCATGGCTATTGCATTGTACTGTACGATGTGCCGGGCGTCAATAGATACCTATTGACAATCGTATCGTCGTTAGCGCTCCACCGTGGTTATCGCGGAGTCGCCAGACACTACCCGAACGGTTTCAATCGTGCCAAATCGGTGTTTCACGTACGCTGTGTACACGGTATACATGCTGCCGTTTGTCTGGTACTGATAATTGTTGCCCCACGGGTCGACGAGTGGCATGGCTGCCGCAAATGCTTTCAGGCCATGCAATGTGGCCGGATAACTGTCACTGCCCGTCTGCATGCGGTATTGTTCAAGGGAGTTTCGGATCAGCCGCAAGTCGCGGTGCGCCTGCTGCAGGTTGGCCTTGTCAATACCCGCCATCCAATAGGCATATCCGCCACCCGCATACCATAAACCGAATGCGCCTACAAGAGCCGTTGCGGAGACAATAGCAGCGCGGAGCGCTCGTTGCCAGTTTGATCGCATGATCATTCCTGACATGTTGATCATAACGTATTTGCGCATCCTGTCGAGCACGCGATATTCGCCATCTGCTCCCCCCCTGTTTCTTACCACATGATGTCTATTTCAGGCATTCAGGCCTATGCGCAGCATTCTGTCATTCGCTTCTACGGCTATACGTTGTCCGCACAAAATATCTGCTGCAATCAGGGTCGAGCGGTTGCGACCACGCAGGATGCAAGCAATTCAAGGGCAATCTTCGTCGCTACCCGGATCGGTTTCGGCGTCAATGACACTCTCGTCGGCGCCCGGAGGGGGCGCTGCGCCGGCCAGCATTTCCGCTGCCAGCACACGCGCGTCGTCTTCGGAACTGCCGAGGCGCGCGAGTGCGGCGCGCATGTCATCGGGGAGCGGGGCGGTAACAGTCAGCCGTTCGCCCGTGACAGGATGGTTGACCGCGAGGCAGAGCGCGTGCAGCGCCGGGCGGGCGAACTCGTCCGGCGCCATGGGCCCGCCGTAGCGGCGGTCGCCCACCAGCGGATAGCCAAGGTGCATGAGATGGATGCGCACCTGATGCTGGCGCCCGGTCAGCGGCCGCACGAGAAAGGCGATCCGCCCCTCCCGCGCGGCAAGCACCTGATAGCGCGAGCGCGCGGGCCGGCCGTCGGCGGTAATGCACGACTGCGAACGGTTCGCCGCATCCGTGCCGATGGGCGCGTCGATCAGTCCGTCGCGCGCCGCCGGCGGTTCGCCCCCCGTGATCGCCAGATAGATTTTGCCGGTCTGCTGGCGCAGGAACTGCAAGCGGACATGATTGTGCGCCTCGCGGTTGCGCGAGGCGACGATGACCCCGGTGGTATTCTCGTCGAGCCGGTGCAGGATCTGCGGCAGCCATGCGTCGTTGCGGTACTGATGATGGAGCGTGGAGAGCAGATTGTGGAAGGCATGCCCGGCAACGGGATGCGCGGCCAGGCCGACCGGCTTGTTGACGAAGAGCAGCTGCTCGTCGGCATACAGCACCGGCAGCGCGATGGCGTCGTAGTCGGGCGTTGCCTGCCGCTCGACCTCGACCACGACGCAATCATTGATCACCAGCCGGCGGTGGCGCTTGACCACCTGCCCGTTGACCGTGACCTTGCCGTCGTCAAGCATGGCGCGGAACTGGGCGCGATTGCGCCACGGATGCACCCGGGCGAGAAATGCATCCACTCGTTCATCAGCCCGGTCGGCGAAACGTTCGAGTTTCTCCTCCGGCACCGACAGATTGCGCGGCGGTTTCCCCTGCGGCCCGTAGATTTTCGCCATTGCGGTATGTATCCCCCGCCCCGCCGCCGGCCGACAACGCCGGAGAATCCCTATTCGAGGTTCTGGACCTGTTCCTTGATCTTGTCGATTTCGCCCTTGATGCGCAGCACCGCACGCGAAATCGCCAGGGTGATGGTTTTGCTGCCGATGGTGTTCGCTTCGCGCAGCAGCTCCTGCGCAACGAAATCGAGCCGCCGGCCGACCTCCCCTTCCGCCTCCAGCAGCTGCGCCGCGTTGGTCAGGTGACTGTCGAGCCGGACCAGTTCCTCGTGGATGTCGCAGTTTTCCGCTGCCAGCGCAATCTCCTGCGCCACGCGCACGGGATCGAACTGCAGGTCGGGCGCCAGCCGGGCGAGATTGGCGGTCAGCTTCTCGCGGTATTCGCGCGGCGCATCTTGCGCCAGTTCGCGAATGGTGTCGAGATCGGCGTGAATCATTTCGATGCGCTGGCGGATATCCGCGACCAGATTGTCACCCTCGAGCTCGCGGGCGCGATTGAACGCCTCCAGCGCATTGGCCAGCGCCTCCTTGAGCGCGGCGCGCACCGCGTCGGTATCCACCGCCGCCGAACGCGTTTCGACCACCCCCTCGACCAGCAGCAATTCGCCGACTGACAGCGGTGCGAGATACGGATGCTCCGCCTGCAGCTTCTTCGCCGCCGCCGCGATGGCGTTCGCCTTTTCCGCATCGACGCGCACCTGTCCGAGCAGCGGCGAGCCGGAGAGGTTCATCGCCACCGTCACCTTGCCGCGCAGCACGCTCCCCTTGAGCCAGTCGCGCAGCTCGGGCTCCCACTCGCGCAGCTCGTGCGGCAGCCGGAAGACGATGGCCAGCGAGCGGTTGTTGACCGCGCTCACCTCGCAGCTCACTTCGCCGTTGCCCAGCGCCGCGCGGCCCTTGCCGTAGCCCGTCATGCTGTACATCGTCATGGTCTTCTCCTGTGCCGCCGCAGGCGGCTGGGCCGCCCGGCCTTGTCCGTTCAGTACCGCATGCCGCCGCACCGGCGGCCGGTTCCGCTCAAAACAGCGAACCGAGCCCGAGGTAGAACCGCGCGCCCTCGCTGTCGTCGATGCCCCGGGCCGCGCCGATCTCGACGTGGTAGTCGATCGAATAGTACATCGTCGTCTTCAGGATCAGCGAACCGCCGTAGCCGCCGTGCAGGTCGCGCCACCACCACGCCCCGTCCCACGCGCGCCCGAAATCGCCGAACAGGCGCAGGTACAGCCCGTCAAAATACATCATGCTCGTCTGATGCGCGATATCATACCACAACGGCAGCGTATATTCCACCGTGCCCAGCGCCAATTTGCCGCCGCGGTATCGGTTGCTGCCGTACCCGCGCAGTCCGCGGTTGCCGCCCAATCGGAAAATACCCTGCGGCGGGCCCTGGCCGCGGCTCCAGCCGCCGCGCAGCTTGAAGGCCAGCGCCTGATGCCGCCAGCGGGTCGGCACGTACCACGCCGCGTTCCCCTCCACCGTCTCGTAATCGAATTCGCCGCGCAGCGCCTTGACCTGATGCCCGTAGCTCGCGCCGAAACTGTAGCCGCTGGCGATGCCGATGTCGTAATCGCTGGTCTGGATCAGGTCGGAATAAGCCGCCCCGACGCTGTACCCGGCGCAGTTCCCCTCAAAGGGCGCCTGCCGGCGGCCGGCGAAATATTCGAGGTCCTCGTTCGCCGACAGCTTTTCCCAGTTGCCGCCGACCGTCAGCGACCAGCGGTTGGTGACGGGGACCAGCGCCTGCAGTTCGAGCTGCCGCCAGTTTTCATGGTAATCGTCAGCGGCCGGGCCGCCGTTCTTCTCCGGGGTCAGCTCCTCATACGTGCGCCGGGTCGACACGCCGTTGAGGATCAGCGTCGGGTACCAGACGCGGTTGATGTACTGGAACGCGCCAAGCGGCGAATGGCCCTTGAAATTGTAGCTTGCCTGCAGGTTGATGATATGCCGCGCCAGCACATCGTTGGCCGACGCCGCCAGCCCGGCGGTAAACTGCGTCCCGTCATACGACAGCCACGGCACGCGATAGGGTGAACGCCAGCAGCTGGTGTAGTCGTGCGCCGGGCCGCTGTCCGGGAGGAGGTCGTCCCCCGACTTGTACGCCGGCGCCCCCGGCGGGTCGTACGCCGGCGGCGCCGCCGGCACCGCCACCGCCACCACATCAAACCCGCGCGCCGTGTACTGCGTTGCGTAGAGCCGCTCTCCGCCCCTGGCGGCGGTCGGTTCAAAGTATCCCGCCGTGGTGCGGGTCAGGCGCGCCACCCCGCGCCCCGCGCTCCAGACGAACAGGTCGTACACCCCCTCGTAATCGGCGGCAAAGGCGATGCGGTCGTCATCCAGCCAGCAGCCGGTCTCCTCATTCCATCCGGTGGTGAACGGGACCGGAAGATTGCTGCCGTCGCGCAAATCGTAGAGGCACAGGTCGCGGTGCCCGCGATGAAAGCGGGCATAGAGGATGCGGTTGCCGTCGGGCGAGACCCGCGGCGCAAAGAGCTGCTCCTCCAGCACGCCGCGGTAGAGCTGGGTCACCATGCCCCCGTCCAGCTCGATCAGCACCAGCGCCGCCCGCCCGGCCTGCTGCTGGATTGCCGCCACCCGGCGCCCGTCGGGGCAGGGAGCAGGATAGAACACCCGCGCGCCGGTGGTGACGCGCCGGGTCGCGCCATCATCCCACACAAACAGATCGTTGAAATTGCTGCCGCGGCGGTCTTCTTCCGCTTTCGTGTAGAACACCCGCGCCCCGTCCGCACTGATGCCAAGCCCCGGATTGACGTTATCAGCAAGCAGGCGGTCGGGTGCCCGCGGATCGCGCAGGTCGCGCCGCCATACCTGCAGGCGCTGGTAGTCATGCTGGTTGTTGCTGGCGTACGCCAGCCAGCGCCCGTCCGCACTCACGACCGGGTTCTGGTCCGACCAGCCGGCATCGACCGTCAGCTGCACCTCGCCCAGCGGCGCGCGGGCCGACCACGCCGGGGTCTGCGTGCGCAGCGTGGCCACCCACGAATCGTAGAGCTGCTCGCCGTCGAGCCCGATATTGTCCAGCAGCGCCTGGTCGAAATCGGTGAAGCTTTCGCCCTTGGCCCGGACAATGCGCACCAGCGCGGTATCGCCGTAGGCGGCGGCCAGGTAGCGCACCAGGGCATAGCCCTGGCTGTAGGCGCGTTCGTATTCAAACGAGTTCTTGCCGAACACGCTCATCTTGGCGTACGGCAGCAGCGCGTCGTCGAGGACCGCGGTGCGCAGCAGCATGGCGCGGAACGAATCGAATTCCTCGGTGCCGCGTTCGGCCTTGTACTGCGCCAGCCCTTCGGTGAACCAGACCGGGCACATGGCGTTGGGCATGGTCAGCAGCGGGCCGACCAACACGCGCGACTCGATCAGGTCGGTCCCTGCGGTGCGCATGTGCAGCATGTGCGCCAGTTCGTGATAAATGACGTTCTGCAGCCAGCGATGGTTGCCGCGCAGGTTGAAATCCATCGGGGTCAGCCAGATGGTAATCGCCCCGTCGGACGGGTCGGTCAGGCCGTTGGCATAGTCGTCGCTGTCGCGCAGGATGATGTCGTATTCTTCCGCCAGATTGCAGTTCAAATCGGCCGCAATGCGGGTGTACGCAAGTTCCGCCACCGCCGCGGCGTAGCGCGCCGGTTCCTCCAGCGCCCGGTCGTAATGGACGGCAAAATGTTCGGTGTGCAGGGTCTGCCAGTCAAGCTCGCTATGGGTGAAGATGGTGTGGATGCTCACCGCGCCCGCCGGGGCGGCCGCGCCCGCAAGCAGCAGCGCGGCGGCGAGCGCGACGGCCAGACGGAACCGCGCGCAGCACCTGCACGCCGGCCAACCGCCCGTCCGCCGCCCGGACATGGTTACCCGGTGAACCCGTCCAATTTGCGTTTCATTTTGCCGAGGAACGAATCGTCCGCGCGCACGGAGAGTCCGGACGCCTGGGCGAACGCCAGCAGCGCCCGGCGCTGCTCGTCGTTCAGTTTCTTCGGCACGGTCACCTCGAATTTTACGTACAGGTCGCCGCGCCCGTAACCGCGCACGTCCTCGACCCCCTTGCGCGCCAGCTTGACCACCGCGCCCGGGGCCGTGCCCGGTTCCACGCGGTGCGGGTGCGGACCGTCGAGGGTCGGCACCTCGATTTCGTCGCCAAGCGCCGCCTGGGCGAAATTAAGCTCGACCACGACCATGAGGTCGTTTCCTTCGCGCTTGAACACCGCATCCTCGGCAACGGCGAAGACCACCTGCAGATCGCCCGCCGCCGCGTGCGGATGCTCGTTCCCCGCGCCGTCGATGACCTTGTAATGGCCGTTGTCCACCCCCGCCGGCACAGTCAGCTTGATCTTCGACTTCTTCTCCGCCAGGCCGCGCCCGCCGCAATCGGGGCAGGGCTGCTCGATATGCTCGCCCGATCCGCCGCAGCTCGGGCAGGTGGTCTGCACGCGGAAAAAGCCGTTCCCCTGGATGACCTGGCCGCGCCCGTTGCAGCCGCGGCAGTTGGTCTTGCGCGTTCCCGGTTTCATCCCCTCGCCATGGCAGGCGGGGCAGACCGCGAGATGCTTGTAGGCGATGGTCTTGGTCGTGCCGCGGACCGCCTCCTCGAAGGTAAGGTTCAGGTTGATGCGCACGTCCGAGCCGCGCGCCCGCCGCCGCCGGCCGCCGCCGCCGCCGAACAGCGCGTCGAAGATGCCGCCGCCTTCGCCCCCGCCGCTGAAAATACTGTTGAACAGGTCGAACGGATCGTGGAAGCCGCCGTAGCCGGCGCTGCCGCCGGGCGCGGAAAAGGCCGCATGCCCGAACTGGTCGTATTGCCGCCGCTTGGTGTCGTCGGAGAGGATCTCGTAGGCCTCGGAGACCTCCTTGAACTTCTCCTCCGCCGCCTTGTCCCCCGGGTTCTTGTCCGGATGGTACTGCATTGCCAGCTTGCGGTACGCCTTCTTGATCTCGTCCGCCGCCGCGCCCTTGGCGACCCCGAGGATTTCGTAATAGTCACGCTTGCTCATCGTCTCTTCCGCCTTGCCGTTGCCGCTGCGGCGGGGCTGTCATCGCCCCTGCCCGTCGCTTGTCGTTTTCCCTGCCGCCCCGCCGTTCCGGCGGTGTGCTCCTACCGCCCGTTCCCGCCGCGCGCCGCGGACAGCACATCGCTGACCACGTAGGCGACATAATCCAGGATGGCGATCATCTTCGGATATTCAATGCGCGTCGGTCCAACGATGCCGAGCACCCCCGCCGGCAGGTCGCCGATCGAGTAGCTGGCCGTCACCACACTGCAGTCGCGCAGGTCGGTGACCGCGTTTTCGCTGCCGATGCGCACCCCGGCGCGCTCATCAGTCAGTTCGCGCTGCAGCAGTTCCGCCAGCGCCGCACGATTCTCCAGTGTGCGCAGCAAATCCTTGACGCTGCGCAGATCGCGGAAATCGGGCTCGTCGAGCAGCATGGACGCGCCGTCGACCAGCACCGACTCATCCTCGCGCCGCACCAGCCGGGGCAGCCGCTGCGCCACCAGCTCCGCCAGCCGCCGCGCCGGCTCGGCCAGTGCGCCGTCAGCGGCGAGCGGGGCCAGCGCCCCCGCCAGTTCGCTCAGCCGCCGCCCGCGGCCGGCGCGGTTGAGCACGGCCTGCGCCTGCTCCGCCGCCGCCTCCGTGACCGGCTGCTCGAGGTCCAGCGGCACATTCTCCACCACGCCGTTGGCAAACACCGCAACGGTCAGGAGTTTGGTCGGGGTCATCGCCACCAGCTCGAGGTGGCGCAGGGCCGCCTCATCGCGCCGCGGCACGCTGATCAGCGACGGCTTGCGCGTCAGCGCGGTGATCAGCCGCGTGGTCTGGCGCAGCACCGCACTCACTTCCAGTTCGCGCGACTCGTACTCGCGGCGGATGCGCTCCTGCTCCTCCTGGGTGATCCGCTGCACCTGCATCAGCACATCGACGTAATAGCGGTAGCCCTTGTCCGTGGGCACCCGCCCCGCCGAGGTGTGCGGCTGCATGATGAACCCCATCTCCTCGAGGTCCGCCATGATATTGCGGATCGAGGCGGGTGACAGGTGCAGGTCGGTGCTGCGCGACAGGGTGCGCGACCCGATCGGCGCCGCACTGGCGATGTACTGCCGGATGATCGATTCAAGAATGGTCTTATGCCGCTCCGACTCCAGCGGCGCTTCGCCCGTCATACACCTTCTCCGGTACCGCAAATTAATCAAATAATTGTATTACGTTACCCGGTCACTGTCAACCGGAACGGATGTTTACCATTGCCGGACAATGCGTTACAGGTTCTAACCTCCGGAGCGTGCGCCCGTAAAAAAGCCGCCGCCGGCACCCGGCCGGCGGCGGCATGAGCGTGTGCTGCTACTTGGCAACCGGCGGCGCGGCCTTCTCCTTGAGCATTTCCCCGATGGCGGCAACGGACGAGAGGATGCCCGACGCCTCGTAGGGAATGAACATCTTCGTCGACTGGCCGTTGGCCATCTGCCCCATCATTTCAAGGTACTTGATGGTGATCAGGTCCGTGGTCGGATTCCCCTCGTGGATGGCCTTGTACACCGTGGCGATGGCCTCGGCCTCGCCCGCGGCCACGGTCAGACGGCGGAACTTTTCGGCATCCGCCACCGTGCGCGTCGCCTGCGCCTCACCCTCGGCGCGGCGGACATTGGCTTCCTTGATGCCTTCGGCCTGCAGAATGGCCGACTGCTTGTGCCCTTCGGCCTCGAGGATCATCGCCCGGCGGTCGCGCTCCGCCTTCATCTGGCGGTGCATCGCCTCAGTCACATCGCGCGGCGGCTCGATGCGCTGCAGTTCGACGCGCCCGACCTTGACCCCCCACTTGTCCGTGGCGGCGTCGAGGATGGTGCGCAGCTTGGTGTTGATCACCTCGCGCGAAGTCAGCGATTCGTCAAGCGCCATGTCGCCGATGACGTTGCGCAGGTTGGTCTGCGCCAGCTTGGTCGAGGCAAGATAGAAATTCGCAACGTTATAGGTCACCTTGACCGGGTCGGTCACTTCATAATAGACCACCGCATCGACTTCCACCGCCACGTTGTCCTTGGTGATCACCGCCTGCGGCGGCACATCGACCACCTGCTCGCGCATGTCCACCTTGATGATCCGCTCGAAAAACGGGACGACGATGACCAGCCCGCTGTCCACCGTGCGCCGGTACTTGCCCAGCCGCTCGATCAGCCCCTTCTGCCACGGGCGGACGATGGTGATCGAATTCCACGCAATCACGAACAGCACCACCGCCCCGACCATCAGCACCGGGATCATGGCAAAACCGATGACTTCCATGGTTAGCTCTCCTTGTCGACTGCAACAATCAGATGGGTGCCTTCAACCCGCAGCACCGTGACCCGGCTCTCCGCCGGGATAACCGCTCCGCCTTCACTCCGCGCGCGCCATTCCTCGGAATCGACCCGCACGCGGCCCTCGTCCTTCGCCCCGTCGATGGCCTCCAGCACCATGCCGGTCCGGCCCAGCATGCGGTCGGCGCCGATCCCGGGCGGCTGTTGGCCGCTGAACCGTTCAGCGAACCGTCGCGAATAGGCGACCAGAACCCCGGAAACCAGCACAAACGCCAGCCATTGCCAGACCGGACCCAGTCCGCAAAGGGCAACAATCCCCGCCACCACCGCGCCCACCCCGAACCAGAAGACAAAGAAACCGGCAGTGACCAGTTCGGCAATCAGCAGCAGGGCGGCAACCCCAAACCAGAGCCAACCGACATTCAAGGTTTCCATGGTTCCTCCT
>CAZFBR010000089.1:0-12905 GCA_964517215.1 uncultured bacterium | reverse complement strand
AACTCTGCTGAAAAACGCCGCCGCCACCACCAGCACGCTGCCGAGCAGCGCCGCCCGCGCCACCGCGATGAAATCATCAAGCCCTGCCGTGGCATAATCGCGGTCATATGCCCCGGCGACATAGAATGCGGCAAGATACAGCAGCGTCACCCACACTGCCACGTCGCGATAGTGATTGAACTCATCAACCGGAATGCCCCCGCGAAACACCAGCAGCAGCGCAATCAGATAGGCGCCGTTGACCGTGACGGTGTCCAGCAGCATGGCCAGCAGGGGCAGCTTGCTGCGCCGCATGGTCATCCGCGCACGGCGTCGATCATTGCCTGCATGGCCGCCGCGCGGTTGGCAGCGCCGAACACCGCATTGCCCGCCACCAGCCAGTTGGCACCCGCTGCCACGACCGTCTTTGCCGTGACCGGCCCGATGCCTCCGTCGACCTCCAGTTCGCACTCATACCCGCCCGCGGCGATAGCCTCGGCCACCGTGCGGATTTTCGGCACCTGATCAGCCATGAACGATTGGCCGCCGAACCCCGGTTCCACCGTCATGATCAGCACCAGGTCGAGTTCCGGGAGCAGCGGCAGTATCGCTGCCGCCGGGGTTTTGGGCTTGAGCGCAATGCCCGCCTTTTTTCCAAGACCGCGGATCCGCCGCAGCAGTTCACCCGCCCGGTCGGGCCGCGCTTCATAATGGAATACGATACAATCGCTCCCCGCCTGCGCGAACGGTTCGATATACTTTTCCGGTTCGCTGATCATGAGATGCGCGTCAAGCACCAGATCGGTACAGCCGCGCAACGACTTCACCAGCGGCGGGCCGAAGGTTATATTCGGAACAAAATGGCCATCCATCACGTCAAGATGCAACACCCGGGCGCCGGCAGCGGCAATCTCCGTCACCTCACGGTGCAGGGCGGTGAAATCAGCCGACAGGAGGGAGGGGGCAATCGCCACCGGGCGGCCCGTCACCGCCGCAGTCAATAATTCGGTCGTTTTCATGGCGTCATTATAGCCGCCTCCGCCCGACGCTGTCAAACGCAGGAGGCGTGCCGTGCCGGTGCGGCCACGGGCGGCAGACGCACCGGCCCAACGCAGGAGGCATCCGGATTGCCGCCCTACTCAGCTCGCCATTGCCTCCACGGTTATCGATTACAACTGCTGTCCGCGCAACCCGGTTGCGACCAGCAATCAGCGTGAGTTATACTGTCGGTATGCCATCCGCAGATCGTTCACTTTTATGCTGGCGTCTGCTGATGCTCACCCTGCTGGCCCTGGTGCTGCTGCGCACGGCCTGGCTCTGCGACGACGCCTACATTTCCTTCCGGGTCGTGGACAATGTGCTGCACGGTTATGGCTTGCGCTGGAATATTGCCGAACGGGTGCAGGTCTATACCCATCCGCTCTGGCTGCTGCTGCTCATTCCCGTCAACGGCCTTGCCGGAGAACCTTACTACAGCACCCTGCTCTGCTCCATGCTCCTGACCCTGGGCGCAGCGTATCTGCTGCTGCTGCAGGCCGCGCACCGCTGGGCGGTGCTGGCCATCGGGTTGCTGCTGTTCTACGCCAAGGGTTTCGTCGACTATGCCACTTCCGGCCTGGAAAATCCGCTGGCGTACCTGCTGCTCGCCGCATTTTCTGTCCGGTATCTGCGCCCGCCGGACCGCCGCGGCGGGCAGCACCTCCTGCGCCTGTCGCTGCTGGCGGCGCTGGCCATGGTCAACCGTTTTGACGCCGCCGTGCTCGTCCTGCCGCCGCTTCTGCATGCGCTGTGGCAGGCGCGTTCGCGGCGCGCGCTCCTGCAGCTGGCCGCCGGCATGCTGCCGCTGATCGCCTGGCTGCTGTTCGCGCTGGCCTATTACGGCACCGTCATCCCCAACACCGCCCACGCCAAGCTGCTTGCCGCCGGCATCACGCACCGCACGCTGGCCGGCAAGGGCATTGCCTGTCTGAGCAATACCCTGCACTGGGATCCGCTTACCGCTGCCGCCGTTATCGTTGCCGTCAGTGCAGCCCTGCTGTCGCCCATTCGGCGCTGGCTTGGTTTCGGACTGCTGGCGGGACTGGGATATATCATCTGGGTGGGTGGCGACTTCATGAGCGGGCGGTTCGTGGCGCCGCTGTTCGTGATTGCCGCCGCCATACTGGCGACGCTGCTCCCCGCCGCCGCCAGTCGCCGGTCAATGGCGCTCGCCGGCGCAGCCATGGTCCTGGGACTCGCCGCACATTACCCCAATCCGCTCCACGGCAGTGATTATGGGCATCTGGCACAGCAACTCGCCAACTGGCGCGACGGCGATATCGCCGACGAACGCTGCTTTTACTATTCGGCCACCGGTCTGCTTGCCGAGCGTCAGCCGCACGAATGGCAGCTCCAGGGCGAAGCCCTGCGCGCCGGCGGGCCCGCTGTCATAGTGGCCGGGAATGTCGGACTGCTGGGATACTATGCCGGGCCGGCCGTGCACATCATTGACCGGGCCGGGCTCTGCGATCCGCTCCTCGCCCGCCTGCCCGCGACCGATGCCGTGAGTTTCCGCATCGGCCATCTCGACCGGCAACTCCCGGGCGGATACCTTGATTCCATCCGCAGCGGAGAGAATCGCCTCGTCGACGCCGCACTCGCTGCCCGGTATGATACGCTGCTGCTGCTGTGCCGGGCGCCGCTCTGGTCAGCCGCACGCTGGCGCGCGATTGTTCGAAATACAGCCGCTTGACTCCGGCACTGCGCCGGTTGCCGGTGCGCACCCTCCGCAGCAACCGTCCGGGCACGGCTGCCGCCTGCCAGGTGCTGCCGGTCGCTGAGCTTGTCGAGTTTGCGCCCGTCAGCCCGGGCGCGCCCGCACCGGGGCGACCAGCACCCGGCTGCCCGGGATCGCGCGCTGCACCTCGCTGCTGATCCGGTCGATGGCGGCTTGGACCTCGGCCATGCGTTTCGCCCCGTCAAACTCCAGCAGGATCTCGATAAAAATATCGCTGCCGCTGCGGCGCGACCGCACCCCGTGAAAATGGGCATAGTCGTCAAACCGGCCGGCCAGCACCCGGTCAATCGCCAGCTGCAGCGATTCATCCAGGGTGCAGTCCATCAGTTCCGTCACGGCATTGCGGAACAGTGACCCGACCGTCGCCATAATGATGACGGCCATGCCCAGCGAGCCGAACGGATCGCTGTACGCCGCCCACGACCGGTCGGAAAAGCCCACGGTGATCCCCAGCGCCGCCAGCGCAATCCCGCCCGAGACGACCTTGATCCGGTAGACCCGCCATTGCGCTGCCAGCAGCGGTGAGCGAGCGGTTTTCGCCAGACGCCGGTACTTCAGGAGAAACCACGTGTCGATGCAGCAGGCGACCAGCGTGATGCCCAGCGCCACCCCGCAATGATGCGGATCCAGGGTTTCGGGGTGGCGGATGCGTTCGTACACCTCGTAGAGCAGAATGAGCAGGGAAACCGCGAGCGTCGCGGCCACGCCGAGCGACGTCAGGTTTTCCAGTTTGCCGACGCCGTAGTCATAGCGCGCGGCATTCCCCCCCGCGATGCGCCGCATCGCCCACCAGGCGATGGTCACCGCAATCACCTCGACCCCGCTGCGCAACAGCGTGGCGTACATGGTGACTGAGCCCGAGAGCAGCGCGGCAAGCAGGTCAGGGACCAGCAGCAGCCATTCCGCCACCATCGCCCAAAAAACCACGCGCTGCGCCCCGCCGGGCTGCGTCACGGCTGCTCCCCTGCGGCAGCCGGAAGGGTGACCCCGTGTGCTGCCGGCCGGCGGTCACCATCCAGCGCCACAAACGTGATCCTGCCGACCGTGGCCATGAGGTCGCCGGTGCGGCGATTTATCGCTTCGCCGGCAAAGGTAAGCGACGTGCGGCCGGCGGCGACCGGCCGCACGGTGATCACGACAATATCGCCGCTCACAGCGGTGTGGATAAAATCAACCTCGCGGATATGGCGCGTCACACAGGTCCGTCCGGTCAGTTCGGCGGCAGCAATCGCCGCGGCCTCATCAAACCATTGCAGCAGCCACCCGCCGTGCAGCGTGCCGTACGTATTGAGATGCGACGGATTCACGAATCGCTTGAACGTCTGGTGCATGGCTGGTTCGGTCACCCCCGTTCCCGCCGGCGGCAGACTGCCGCCGGCATTTCACCGGTCAGCGGCAAAAAAGTGCGGCGCGCCGGGCGGCAGGTAGTCCTGTGCGACCGTGGCGCCGGGGTAGTTGTGCGGATACTTGTACGCGGCATTCTTCACCGCGTCGGACTGGTAGGTCTTGTCCTTGAGGTGGTCGGGCACCTCGAGCTGCTGGTGTTCGCGCACATACGCAAGGGCGGCGTCAATGCCGGCATAGGCGCGATTGTCCTTGGGCGCGCGCGCCAGATAGACCGCGGCAAAGGCCAGCGGGATGCGCCCCTCGGGCAGGCCGATGAAATCGACCGCCTGCTGCGCCGCCACCGCCACCCCCAGCGCCTGCGGGTCGGCCAGCCCGATGTCCTCGCCGGCGAAGATGACCATGCGGCGGGCGATGAAAAGGGGATCGTCGCCGCCCTCGAGCATCACCGCGAGCCAGTAGAGCGCGGCGTCGGGGTTGCTGCCGCGCATGCTCTTGATGAACGCGCTGATCGTGTCGTAATGCTGGTCGCCGCGATCATAGCGCAGTGCCGCCTGCTGGATGCTTTCCCGCGCCGTCGCCTCGTCGACGACCCGCTGCCCCGCCGCGTCGGGCGCCGTGGTCAGCGCCGCGACTTCGAGCGCCATGAGCAGCTGCCGCCCGTCACCTGCCGCCTTCTGCAGCAGCCAGGTCCGCGCTTCGCCGGTCAAGGCGACATGAAACGCCCCCAGACCGTTGGCACTGTCGGTCAGCGCCCGCTCCAGCACCCGGACCAGCGCCGCATCGGTCAGCGATTTGAACTGAAACAGGTTTGACCGGGACAGCAATGCGCTGTTGAGCGCATAGTAGGGATTCTCGGTGGTCGCACCGATCAGCGCCACCACGCCTTCTTCAACCGATGGCAGGAGCGCATCCTGCTGCAGTTTGTTGAACCGGTGGATTTCGTCAACAAAAAGCAGGGTGCGTTTGGCAAACCGGTCGCGCTGCTCGCGCGCCTCATCCACCGCGGTCTTGAGATCCTTCACCCCGGCGGTCGTCGCGTTAAGCCGCACAAACCGCGCCGCGGTGCGCTGCGCAATGATGTTCGCCAGCGCACTCTTGCCCGTGCCCGGCGGACCGTAAAAAATGCAGGAGCGGACGCGGTCGCTTTCGATCAGCCGGCGCAGCAGCTTGCCCGGCCCGAGCAGGTGTTCCTGCCCGAAAAAGTGTTCCAGCGTGTGCGGCAGCAGGCGATAGGGGAGCGGGGCGCCGGCGCTGCCGGTCGTCGCGCTGAACAGGTCCATGCGCCCGCCGCGGTCAGGACAGTCCGCAGCGGAAGCAGACGTGACGGACGATGTTCTCGATCGAGCGGAAATTTTTCAGGCCGGCTGCCCGTTCCTCTTCCTTCTGCTTGACGAGGAACAGCATGGTCGGAATATCGGCCACCCGGTAGCGGGTCGCCAAGTCGCGGCTGTCTTTCCAGTTAACGACGCAGATCTTGACGCTGTTCTTGTACATGCGGGCAATTTCGTTGAGGTCGCTTTCCATCGCCCAGCAGGTGTCAATCCCCGACACCCAGAAATTCAGGATCACCAGCCCGGGAAAATCCCTGGTTTCCGCGTCAAAATTTTCATCGGTGATCTCGGTGAACAGCGGGTTGCTGATGAGGAACTCGCCGCCGATCAGATTTTCCACCTGCTTTTTCAGGTGCGGTGAATACTTGATGTCCGTCAGCCGGCTCATCAGCACGCCCTCCTTGAAAAAGAGGATCGTCGGCAGATTGATCACCCGGTGGGCCAGGAAGGTATCCTTGCTGTCGAGCACATGCATGATGTAGACCTGCAGGGTTGCCGCATATTTTTCACCCAGCTCCTCCGCCAGGTCGATGACCAGCTTGCACAGGCCCGAGTCCGGCGTGTAGCACACCACCAGCGCGGTTTGTTTCCCGTCAATCACGGTTTTGGTGAAATCATAGTCCGACAGTGCGCGTTTCATCACTCAGTCCTTGTCTGCAATTCAATGCCCCCGCCGATGCCGCCCGCCGGAGCGATGTGAACCTGTCCGAAAACAGGTGGGTGTCCCGCCGGCTGCGCCAAGGCGCATCCGGACGATGCGGACTCCCGGTTCGTTGCTATCGGCTCACCATGCGCCGCGGCGTCACGCGCACCGCAGGGGCACTTCCTTGGTATCATAGCGCCCCGCGTAATGTCAACTGCCGCCCTGCTCGCCGGGATCGGCGGCGGCCGGCGCCCCCGGTTCCGCCAGCAGTCCGGCCACCTGTTCCTCCAGCGCCGCCAGCCGCTGCTTCGCCTCGTCATGCTGCGCCACGGTCGCCCGCAGGCGAAACACTTCCTCGGCGAGGTTGAGCGCGGTGAGCACCGCCAGTTTCGGGGTGGCGGTGATCCGGCTTTTCTGCGCCAGGGCAGTCATCTGCTCGTTGACATAGGCCGCGACTGCCCGCAAATGCGCCGGATCCTGGCCGCGAATGACATAGGTGGCGCCCATGATCTTGACTTCCACTCCGTCCTGCACCGGTGTCGCCATGCCGTCCTCCCCGCCGTCAGCCCCGGATGCGTGCGCCGAACTGGTCCGCCAGCCGCGCCAGCACGCGGGCCATCAGCTGGCTGACCTCCGCGTCGGTCAGCGTCGCGTCTGCGGCACGGAACAGCAGGCGGAAGCCGACGCTCTTCTCGCCCTCCGCCAGCGGTTTGCCGCGGTAGAGGTCGAACAGGGTCAGCCGTTCGAGCCGTGCGCCGGCTTCGCCGGTAATCGCTTCCCGCAGTTCCGCCGCCGAGACGCGGTCCGCCACAATCAGGGCCAGATCGCGTTCCGCCGCCGGCTGCCGGGAAATCGCCGTGGTCCCCGCCCGCACCGCGGCCGCCAGTTCGCCCGCATTCAATTCCGCCGCCACCACCGTGCCGCGCAGATGAAAGGTATCCGCCAGCTGCGGCGCCACGACGCCCAGCCAGCCGACCACGGTCGTGCCCACCGTCACTTCCGCCGCCTGGCCCGCCCGCAGCCAGGGGTGTGTCCCCGGCGCAAACGTCGCCGCTGCGCCCAGCGCCGACAGTACCGCCTCGACCTCCGCCTTGAGGGCAAAGAAATCGCTGTCCGCCCCGCCCCGCCAGTCCTCGCGCCGGCCGCACGCCGCCAGCCCGAGATGCTCTTCTTCCCGCGGCAGGCACTCGGTGTCATACGGGAGGAACACCCGGCCGCGTTCGAACAGCCGGAAGCTGCTGTCACTGCGGTAGCCGCTGTTCAGCTGCAGCGCCGCCAGCAGGCCGGGCAGCAGCAGCGTGCGCAGCGCCGCCATTTCCGGATTGAGCGGATTGCGCAGCAGCAACGGCGCCACGTCGCCGCGCACGTTCGCGGCTGCCGCCGGCTGGAAGGCGTAGGTGATCACCTGCTGCCAGCCGCGCGCAGCGAGCAGATCCTCCGGCTGCCGCCGCCGCTGCTCCTCCTGCGCCGGCGCCAGCGCCGCCGTCGACAGCTCCGGGAAATGCACCGGAATGCGGTCATACCCGTAATGCCGCGCCAGCTCCTCGATCAGGTCTTCCTCGCGGGTGACATCATTGCGCCACGCCGGCACGGTGACGGTGTACGCCGCCGCCCCGGCCGGCACCACCGCGAACCCGAGCGCGGCAAGGATGCGCACGCCCTCGGCGGCGGGGATCTCCGTGCCGAGCACCCGCGCCACCCGCGCCGGCCGCAGGGTCAGCTGCCGCCGGGCAAACGGCTGCGGCAGCACATCGATGACGCCGCGGCATGCCGTACCGCCGCCGTGGGCCAGCAGCAGGCCGGTGGCCCGCCGCAGGGCGGCGAGCAATCCAAGGCGGTCGGCGCCGCGTTCGAACACCTGTGACGCGGCGGTGCCGAGTTTCGCACCCCGCGCCGCCGCCCGCACGGCCGGCGGATTGAACCAGGCGCTCTCCAGGACAATATCGGTGGTGGCCGCAGTCACCCCGCTGTCGGCGCAGCCCATCACCCCGGCCAGCGCCACCGGGCGCTCCGCATCGGCGATGACCAGGGTCGTCGGCGGCAGCGCCAGGGTTTTGCCGTCCAGCAGCACTGCCGGTTCGCCCGCCGCCGCACGGCGCACGACCAGCGTCGCCCCGCGCAGCAGCGACCGGTCGAAGGCATGCAGCGGGTGCCCCCACTCCAGCAGCACGTAATTGGTCACATCGATTGCCAAACCGAGCGGCCGCTGGCCGCACAGCAGCAGCCGGCGCTGCAGCCAGAACGGGCTGGCCGCGCCGGCGCGCACCCCGCGCAGCACGGTCGCCGCGTAGCGCTCGCACAAATCGGGGGCGTCGATGCGCACGGTCACCGCGTCCGCGGCCGCTTCGCTCCCCTCGGGGTAGTCCAGCTCAGGCAGCCGCAGCGGCGCGCCCGTCGCCGCCGCCAGTTCGCGCGCCATGCCCAGCACGCCGAACAGGTCGCCGCGGTTGGCCGGCACCTCATATTCAATCAGGGTATCGTCGAGCCCCAGCGCGGCGATGGCGTCGGTTCCCGGGGTGAAGGCGCCCGCGGGCAGCACCCAGACGCCGTCACCGGCCGGCAGCCCCAGTTCCGCCGTCGAGCAGAACATGCCGTCGGATTTCTCGCCGCGCAGCTTGCCCGCCTTGATCTTCAGCCCGCCGGCCAGCGTCGCCCCGGCCAGCGCCAGCGGCACCAGGTCGCCCGCTGCCACATTGGTTGCCGCGGTCACCACCTGCACCGTCTGCCCGTTGCCGATGTCCGCCTGGCAGACCTGCAGCCGGTCGGCATTCGGATGCTTTGCCAGCGTGGTCAGGCGCGCGATCACCACCCCGCTCAGCCCGTCGGCCGGGCGGGTGACGGCGGCCACTTCAATGCCGGCCCCGGCGATCTTTTCCGCCGCCGCCGCCGCGTCAATGCCCGGATCGCAGAATTCCTTCAGCCAGCTGTAGAGAACCTTCATCATGCCACCTCGCTCAGAACTGCCGGAGGAACCGGACGTCGTTTTCGTACAGCAGCCGGATGTCGTCGATGCCGTAGGCCAGCATGGCCAGGCGTTCGACGCCCATGCCGAAGGCAAACCCGGTATAGCGTTCACTGTCGTAGCGGGCAAACGCGAACACCGCGGGGTTGATCATCCCGCAGCCGAGCACCTCGAGCCAGCCGCTCTGCTTGCACACCCGGCAGCCGGCGCCGCCGCACAGCACGCAGCTGATGTCGACTTCAGCGCTCGGCTCGGTGAACGGGAAATAACTCGGGCGGAAGCGCGTCCGCGTGTCGGGCCCGAAGAACCGCTGCAGGAAAAGCTGCAGCACGCCCTTGAGCTGGGCGAAGGTAACCTGCTCATCGACCCAGATGCCCTCGACCTGATGGAACATCGGGATATGCGACACATCGTAGTCGCGGCGATAAACCTTGCCCGGAGCGATGACCCGCACCGGCGGTTTCTGCGCCTCGAACACCCGCGCCTGCACCGGCGAGGTATGGGTGCGCAGCAGCGTGTCGTCGGTCAGGTAGAAGGTGTCATGCATGTCCCGCGCCGGATGCGTTGCGGGAATGTTCAGCGCCTCGAAGTTGTAATAATCCAGCTCGACCTCGGGGCCCTCGGCAATGGTGAAGCCGAGCGCGGTGAAAATGTCCACCATGCGGCGCATGGTCTGCGTGACCGGATGCAGCCGGCCGCGCTCGCTGCCGATGCCCGGCAGGGTCACATCCAGCGCGTCACGCCGCGCATTCGCCGCCGCCCCCGCCGCCGCCAGCACTGCCTCGCGTTCCGCCAGCGCCGCCTCGACCGCCTGCCGCGCCGCGTTGACGGCGGCGCCCGCCGCCGCCCGCTCGTCCGCCGGCAGCGCGCCGAGCTGGCGCAGTCGCGCGGTGATCCTGCCGTCCTTGCGTCCGAGGTACTCCACGCGCAGCGCCGCCAGCGCCGCGGCGTCCGCCGCCGCGATGGCCGCCAGGGCCGCGTCCCGCACTTCCGCAATCGTCTCCATGACCGTCCGCCTCCGCTTCGCCTGCCGCCCCGCCGCGGGCGGCACAACAAACACCGGCCGTGACAGCCGGCGCCAGGGCGGTGTTCCTGCCCTGCCGCCGTCCGTCCGGCCGTGTCCGCACTGCTTCAGAAGATCCTGTTCGGGCCAGCCGCCGCCGGCAGCTGCCGCCCGCCCCGGCCGCACGCGGCCGGGCCTGCTGCCGCGTCAGCGCGCGGCGCGCGCGCCCGCCTGCTGCACCGTCGCCACAATCCGGTTGAACGCCGCCTGATCGCTCACCGCCAGCTCCGCCAGCAGCTTGCGGTCCAGCGTGATATTGGCCTGCTTCAGGCCGGCAATCAGCGTTGAATAGGCGATCCCGGCCCGCCGCGCGGCCGCATTGATGCGCGTGATCCACAGCCGGCGGAAATCGCCCTTGCGCTTGCGCCGCGCCCCGGTGGCGTGCGCGCCCTGCTTGAGCAGAGCCTCCGTCGCCGTGCGGTGCAGCTTGCTGCGCCCGCCGCTGAATCCCTTGACCGCCTTCATCGTGCGCCCCTTGCGCGCGATGCGGCCGGTGCTCTTCTTTGCCCGTACCATGAGTCGTTCCTTTCCCCGCCCTACGCGTAGGGCAGCATGCGGCGCAGCTGGCTCTCGTTGGTCTTGTTCACCACCGCGCCCTGCCGCAGCTTCCGTTTGCGTTTGCGCGACTTCGACGTCAGGATATGACTCTTGTACGCGCGGTTGCGCTTGAATTTGCCCTTACCCGTCGCGCGAAAGCGCTTGGCCGCGCTCTTGCGCGTTTTCATCTTCGGCATTGCCTGTCTCCGTTTCCCCGCCGCTCACTTCGGCTGCAGGTTCATGATCATGTTGCGGCCTTCCAGCCGCGGGTTGCTCTCCACTTTGCACTTGTCGGCCAGATCTTCCGCCAGCCGCCGGCACAGCTTGTCGCCATGGCTGGTATATGCCATTTCCCGCCCGTAGAACATGATCGTCACCTTGACCTTGTCCCCGCGCTCGAGAAACTTGACAATGTTGTCTTTCTTGAACTCGTAGTCGTGGTCGCCGATGCGCAACCGCATCTTCACTTCCTTCAGGTGCACCACATGCTGCTTCTTGCGCGCGTCACGCGCCTTGCGCCGCAGTTCGTAACGGTACTTCCCGAAGTTCATGATCTTGCACACCGGCGGATTCGCCGAAGGCGAAATCTCAACCAGATCCAGCCCCGACTGCTCGGCCCGGTACTGCGCCTCGCGCGCGCTCATCACCCCGAGCGCCTCGCCCTCCGCACCGATGACCCGCACCTGCTCGGCCCTGATCTCTGTGTTGATCCTGATGTCTTTTTCCTTAATGTGTACCACCTCCCCCCAATAAAAAAGGCGACACTACGGTCGCCTGTCGTGTTCGAACCGCTGCCGGCTGCCGCTGGGGGCGCCGCAGGGTGAGAAGCCGACTGCTTCCGCTTCCACTGCCGTTTGCGTCATCCGCCGCTGCCGGCGAAAAATGGTGGAGGCGAAGGGGATCGAACCCTCGACCTCAAGAATGCCATTCTTGCGCTCTCCCAAACTGAGCTACGCCCCCCACCGGACCGCATTGCGGCGATCCGTGACGCCTAAATTGTACTATATCTGCTCGACAAATTCAACCAGGGTCAGCGGGGCGCCGTCGCCCTTGCGCTGACCGAGCTTGACCAGGCGCAGATAGCCGCCCGGCCGGTCCTTAAATTTCGGCGCAATGACGGTGAACAGCTTGGTCACCGCCTCCGGCGTGTACAGCTTCTTTGCCGCCTCGCGCCGCGTCGACGGGTTGTCCACCCGCGCCCGGCTCACCAGGCGTTCCGCGTAGCCGCGCAGCACCTTGGCCTTCGCCGTGGTCGTCACCAGCCGCCCGCGCTGCATCAGCGAGGTGGCCTGGGCGCGCATCAGCGCCGCGCGCTGGTCGCCCGTCCGTCCGAGTTTGCTCGTTTTTGCCCTGTGCCGCATGGTCCGTGCCCCCTACCCCTGCTGCCGCCGCGCGCGCGCGCGCAGTCCGGCAATCTCGTCCCGCATCCCGAGGCGCAGGCCGTATTCCTTCACCTTGTCCTTGATCTCGGTCATCGACTTGGCGCCGAAGTTGCGCGCCTTGAGCAGCTCCTGCTCGCTCAGGTCGACCAGTTCGCCCAGCGTCCCGACATTGATGCCGCGCAGGCAGTTTGACGAGCGCACTGACAGGTCCATCTCGTCAACGCTGATGTCCATCAGCTGCAGGATCTTCTGCTCTTCCGCCGAGAGGTCCTCGTTCACCGGGCGGGTGTCATCCACCTCGCTGAAGGTGATGAAGATCTGCAGGTGCTCCTTGAGGATCTTCGCCGCGTACGCCACCGCATCCTGCGGGCTGATCGCCCCGTTGGTCCAGACCTCGAGAATCAGCTTGTCGAAGTCGGTCATCTGCCCGACGCGGGTCGGCACCACCTGATAGTGCACCCGGCTCACCGGTGAAAAAGCCGCATCCACCGGAATGCGTCCGATCTCGGCGCCCTGCCGGTTGTCCACCGGGCGGTAGCCGCGGCCCAGCTCGATGTCCAGCTCCATCTTCAGGTGCCCGTCTTCGTTGAGGTGGGCAATCACCAGCTCCGGATTGATGACCTCGATCCCCTTCTTCAGCTTGAGGTCGGCCGCCGTCACCGTCTTCGGGCCCTTTTCGTCGATGGTCAGCTTTTCCGGCGCGTCATGATCCATCTTCAGCGCCAGCTGCTTGAGGTTGAGGATGACGTTGATCACGTCCTCCTGCATTCCCGGCAGCGACGAAAACTCATGCTTCGCGCCCTGCATCCGCACCGCCGTCACCGCCGTGCCGACGATCGACGACAGCAGCAGCCGCCGCAGCGCATGTCTCACCGTCATGCCGAA
>CAZFBR010000088.1:0-12931 GCA_964517215.1 uncultured bacterium | reverse complement strand
GATTGTGGCCGGACTGCGCGCGGCCGGCCCTGGCGGTGACCTTCGACGGCACGGGCGACGGCGGCGACGGCACGGTCTGGGGGGGCGAATTCCTGCGCGTGGCGGGTGCGCAGTGCGAGCGGCTGGCGGCGCTGCAGGCGCTGCCGTTGCTCGGCGGCGAGGCGGCAATTCGCGATCCGTACCGGCTGCTCGCCGGCTACTGTACGGCGCTGCATTTGCCGCTACCCGACGCCCTCCCGCTCCCGGACGGGTTGCGCGACAACCTGCCGGCAATCATTGCCAGCCGCATCAACACGCCGCTGACCAGCAGTGTCGGACGCCTGTTCGATGCGGTGGCGGCGCTGACGGTTAGTGTGCCGGCGGCCTGGCAGGAAGGGGGCGCCGCGCGCGCGCTGCAGGCGCTGGCGGCGACCACGACCGAACGCATTCCGCTGGCAGTGACGGTCGATGCGGCGGTGCAACCGTGGCGGGTGCCGCTGGCGCCGCTGCTGGCGGACCTGCTCGCGGCGCGCCGGCGCGGCATACCGCCGGCAACGCTGGCACGCAGCTTTCATCACTGGCTGGCGGCAGTTACGGCGGAAGTGGCGCGGCGGCTGGCGCGGGAGACCGGGCTGGCGCGCATTGTCCTGGCCGGCGGGGTATGGCACAATGACCTCCTGCGGGAACTGCTGCCGGAGCTGCCGGGTGAAATCATCCTGCCGCCGCCCGAGCTGCGTGACGACCGCGGCATTGCCGCGGGTCAGCTGGCAGTGGCGCAATTGCGCCGGGAGAATGCCTGATGTGCCTTGCCATACCGATGCGGTTGATCGCCATCGACGGTGCCGCGGGCACGGTCGAGCAGGGTGGGGTCACGCGCACCGTCGGCCTTGATTTTATCGAGCAGCCGGCGGTGGGCGAATACCTGATCATCCATGCGGGATTTGCCATCAGCCGGGTGGATGAGGCGGAAGCACAGGAAACGCTTGAACTGTTCCGGCAGATCGACGAGGCGGGCCGCGCATGACGGCGCCGGCGCTGGCGGCGGCGATTGCCCGCATCGCGGCGGCAGCGGGCGGGCGGCGGCTGGCGGTCATGGAAGTGTGCGGCACGCACACGCACGCGCTGGGCAGGTCGGGGCTGCGCGCCCGGCTGGCGCCGGCGCTGCAGTTGATTTCCGGGCCGGGATGCCCGGTTTGTGTCACTGACGACGGCTACCTGCAGTCGGCGGTGCAGGCGACGGGGCGGGGGTACGGCATCCTGACGTTCGGCGACATGCTGCGCGTCCCGGGCCCGCTCGGATCGCTGCAGGCGGCGCGGGCGCGCGGCGCGGCAGTGGACATTGTCTATTCGCCGCTGGATGCTGTGCTCCTGGCACGGCGCGAACCGGAGCGGCGGTTTGTTTTCCTGGCGGTCGGGTTCGAGACCACAGCCCCGGGCATTGCCGCGGCGGTGATGCAGGCACCGGACAACCTCTTTTTTCTGTGCGGTCTCAAGCGGGTCATGCCGGCGCTCGCGGCGCTGTTCGGCAGTGAGCCGCGGCCGGCGATTGACGGTTTGCTCCTTCCCGGCCACGTGAGTGCCATTATCGGGGCCGGCGCCTATCGCGCCTTCGCGCAGCAGCACCGACTGCCGTGCGTGGTGGGCGGTTTTACCCCGACGGGGATGGCCCTGGCCCTGGCGGAACTGGCGGAACGCATCGGCCGCGGCGACTGTTCGGTCGGCAATGCCTATCGCGCGGTGGTGCAGGAGGCAGGCAATGCCCGGGCGCTAACCGTGCTCGACGAGGTGCTGCGCCCGGTCGATGCGGTCTGGCGCGGACTGGGCTCGATCCCGCAGAGCGGCTATGCACTGGCGGCGAAGCATGCCGCGCGCGCGCTGGCTACAGTCGAGCCGGACCTTGACCCGCCGCCGGTGGTGCCGAACCGGTCGGGCTGCCGCTGCGGTGAGGTGCTGGCCGGCCGGCTCAATCCGCGCCAATGCCCGCTGTTCGGTACGACCTGCACGCCGGCCGCGCCTGCGGGCGCGTGCATGGTATCGAGCGAAGGCAGCTGCGCTGCGGCGTACCAGTACGGAGCATAGGCCATGACCACGGAACTGATCACCCTGAACCACGGCGCGGGCGGCGAGGAAACGGGCAAGCTCATCGCCTTCGTGCGCACCTGTCTCGGCAGCTGTGCGCCGCTTGACGACGCGTTTGTGTTCGAGCCGTCGGGCCGGGCGGCGCTGACCACGGACGGATTTGTGGTGACACCCCGGTTTTTTCCGGGCGGCGACATCGGCACGCTGGCGGTGTGCGGCACGGCCAACGATCTCGCCTGCCTCGGCGCCCGGCTCAGGCATCTGGCGCTGGCGCTGATCATCGAGGAGGGGCTGCCGTTTGCGGAACTGGGTCGGGCGCTGCACTCGCTGGCGGCAACAGCGGCGCGCTGCGGCGCGACGGTGGTGACGGGCGATTGCAAGGTGGTCGGGCATGGCCAGGCGGACGGCCTGTTCATCGTCACCACCGGTTACGGCGAACTCGAACACGCCGTGCGTCAACCGCTGATGCCCGGTGATGCGGTGATTGTTACCGGCACCGCGGGCGACCATGGCATGGCGATCCTGACGCAGCGGGCGGGCCTGGCGCTGACCAGCGACATCGCCAGCGACTGCGCAGTGCTGTGGCCGCTGGTGACCCTGGCGGCGCATGCGGGGACGGTTCGCTTCGTGCGCGATGCGACGCGCGGCGGCGTGGCAGCCGTGCTGAACGAAATGGCGCGCGAGCAGCAGGTGGCGCTGCTGGTCGATGACGAGGCCCTGCCGGTGAAGGCGAACGTGCGTGCGGCTTGCGCCATGCTCGGACTCGATCCCTGGCATATCGCCAATGAGGGAAAGATGGTCATGGTTGCGGCGGCAGGGGATGCGGACCGGGTGCTGGCGACGCTGCGTGGCCATGAGCTTGGCCGGGCGGCGGCGGTGATCGGGCGCGTGCGGGCAGGTGAGCCGGGACAGGTGATGTTGACGACGGCGGCGGGCGGCGAGCGGATGCTGCTACCCGTCAGCGGCGAACAGCTGCCGCGCATCTGCTGAGGTGCGCACGATGACGCATCAGGGGGGAAGGGCGCCGGGCCGGGTGCTGGGCCTGGATGTCGGCAGGAAACGGGTTGGGGTGGCGGTCTCGGACGAAACGCGCACCCTGGCTTCACCGGTCGGCGTCTGGCCGCCCAAGTCGGGCGAGGTGACGCGCCGGATCATGGCCTATGCTGAACCGCTCACGGCGATCGTCGTCGGCTTGCCGCTCAATGTCGACGGCAGCGATTCCGCCCAGACCATGTATGTGCGCGGTTTTGTTTGCCGCCTGCAGGCGAAACTCGCGCTGCCGGTGCTGCTGGCCGATGAGCGCTATTCGACGCTGACCGCGGAGGCGGCAATGCTCGCGGGCGGTGTCTCGCGGGAGGAACGCAGGGCAAAAAGCGATCAGCAGGCGGCAGTGGTGCTGCTGCAGGGCTGGCTGGACGAGGAACGTGACGATGCGTGCTAAATTCGGGCTGCTGGTCGTATTGCTGTTGCTGGCCCTGGCCGCGGCGGGAGGCATGACCTATCGGGCCTATCAGGCGGAGCTGTTCCGCGCCTCGGCGGCGGCACCGGGCACCCTGACCATTCCGCCCGGCGCCACGGCGGGCCGGGTCGCCGCGCTGCTGGTGGCCAACGGCGTGGGGAGTTCCGCCCGCCTCCTGACGCTGTACATGGACGTGAGCGGGCAGGCGGGCAAGCTGCAGGCGGGCACGTACCGCATTCCCCCGAAGGTGGTGCCGGCGGAAATGATCGCCCGGATCGCCCGCGGCGAGGCCTATACCGCGACGATTTGCCTGCCGGAGGGGCTGGCCCGGCGCGAAATCGGGCAGCGGCTGCAGGTGGAGGCGTTGTGCACCGCGGATGAATTCGTGCGCGCGACTGCGGAGCAGGAGCGGGTGCTGCGGCTGGCGGGCGAGGCGCATCCGCATCTTGAGGGCTACCTGTTTCCCGCCACCTATGATTTTGCGCCGGGGTCCAAACTGGAAGAAATAGTCGCCGCCATGGTCAAACGCTTCCGTGCGGAACTGGCGGAGGTCGAGCGCGGGGGCACCACCATACCGCAGCATTCGTTCTACGAGAGACTGATTGTCGCCTCCATCGTCGAGAAGGAAGCCAAACGCGCCGACGAGCGCGCGCGCGTGGCGGCCGTATTCTACAACCGCCTGGCCAACCGGCGGCGGCTGGAATCATGCGCCACGGTGCTCTATGCGCTGGGCATGCACAAGAATGCACTGTCGCTGCGCGATCTTGACGTTGCCTCGCCATACAATACCTATCGCCATGACGGCCTGCCGCCCACCCCGATCTGCAATCCGGGCCGGGCGTCGCTGGAGGCGGCGTGGCGGCCGGCGGCGGAACAGTACCTGTATTTCGTGGCGAAGGGGGACGGGTCGCATGCATTCAGCTATACGCTGGAGGAGCACAACCGGATGATCCGGCAGTATCAGCCGTGATCAGTCCGGTGGTACTGCGCCGGCGGTTGCGCGCGGCGGCGCGCGGACGGGACGTGCTGCCGGCCGCGACGGGCAATTACCTGAATCTGCTCACGCAGCTGCTGATGCCGCGAACGGTGCTGTTCGCCGGCGAAGACCCGCAACTGCTCCTGCACCTGCTGGCGGGCTGTGAGGCGCAGCCCTGGCGGTACATGCTAGCAGTGCATGGCGCTGCCGCGCTGCCGGCGACGGTGCGCGGCCTGGCAACCCATGGTGCGGTGCGGCTCGCGCCGCAGCTGTCGCGCAGCAAGCGCCGCCTGGCGGTGGTGGACGTGCGCACGGTGCTGCTGCCGGAAACGCTGCTCGATTGCCTTGCGCCCGGCGGCCTGCTGTGGTGCTATGGGGTTGATGTGCAACGCGGCCTGCGCGCGCGGGTGACCCGATGGGCGGTGAAACGCGGCTGGGGCTGGGCGTACCAGCCGTGGGGCGCCGGGATCATCTGTGCCGGCCCGCCGGGCAAACCGCGGCGCTACGCCGGCGGCATCTGCCGTTGAGGCGAACTGCCGGGGGACGGAACTGGTGCGGCGGGGCAGGAGCGTACGGCACGGCGCACATGAAGCGCGGGTGCTGTCGGATCCAGTACCGGGATTACCGGCAGGGAGTTGGTTTCCTGACGACGGCAAAGCCATGCGATGGTCACCGGGCGTAATGGCGGTTATGGAGAGACGACTATGATGCTGAAGATGATGATGCCCCTGACGTTGCTGCTGCTGGCGGCGGGGTCGCTGCTGGCGGACGACACGGCCGTACTCGCGACCATCGATGGGGTCCCCGTTTACCTGAGCGAGGCGCTCGCGGCGCTGCAGGCGCTGCCGGAAGAGCGGCGCGCGGCGCTGGCGCAGACGCCGGCCTCACGGGAACAGTTTCTTGACGAATACCTCGAAGGGCGGCAGGCGCTGGCCGAGGCGCGGGCGCAGGGACTCGATCGCGAACCGGAATACCTGCTGCGGGAACGGCAGCTGCGCGATGAGCTGCTGCTGACGGAATTCAACCGGCGCCTGCAGGAGCAGGTGACGCCCCCGACGGATACGGAGGTGGCGGCGTACTATGCCGCGAATCCGGACGAGTTCACCCGCAAGCCGGGGGTGGATATCGCCTACCTGATCGTGCGCGACACCGCCACCGCGCAGAAGGTGAAACGCGAATGGCGCGCGGCGCGCGACCTCCCGCGGCTGCATGCACGCTACGCCATCCTCCCCGACTCGCGGGCGACGATGCCCTATCGTTCGCTGCGCCCTGACCTGCTGGCGCCGCTGCGGGCGGCCCGCGTCAACGCCGTGACCATCGCCGCGGCGGATACGGGAGTGATGGTGATCCGCAAACTGGCGGAGATCCCGGAGCAGCGGTTCCCGCTGGCGGAGGTGCGCAACCTCGCCTATCGTTCTGCCTGGCGGGCGAAGCTGGCGGCATACATGGTGGAATACCGGCGCGGGCTTAACGAGCGTCATCCGCTCGTGCGCATGCCGCGATAGCGGTCGTGCGGCAATCAACGCTGGTCCGCCGGTGATGTGACCTGACGAAGGATGGGGCCGCTTCGAGCGCATCTGATTGTATCCGGACACTGATGCCGGCGTGTGATGTGTACAAGCCGGTGGACAATGACTGCGTGGTGAATGCGGGGCTGGAGTACCAGTCGATCGCGCAGCTGGCGTTCCGGGAGGGGTTATGACTTGCTGCAGGAGGCGGGGAACAGCCGGCCATATTCGCAGAGCGCACAGCAACCACTCTGAGAGAAGTACAGGGATGAAGCTCCAGGTTGTGTTAAGGTAACTGGCAAATGGATTCTGCGGCGACAGTTGCGCCCACGTCGGGTGGCTAGACGATCTTGGGGCAGGTGCCGATACGCGCCAGCTGCTCTTTTCCCCGCAGCGGAGGGAAGAGAAGAGTACCTGCGAACCCGACTATCCCTGAGGATCAGCGGGGAGCAACACGGTGGCCAGCTGCTGCAGTTCGACTTGCAAGGTATCAACACTGAACGTATCAATGGCGGTGAGCTGGCGGTCAAGCCAGGCGGTTGCGGCGCCGGCTGCCGCAACACTGGCGCGGGCGGCGCGCAGGCAACTGTCGAGGCGATCAAGCGAAAATGCCCGCCAGGCGGTGGCGAATTCGGCAATGCCTTCCGGGGAAAAAGCGGCGAGCAGCTGCGCCTGGTCGTCAGGTGACAGATCGACAAAAGAACCGGTTAACTCCGGCACGGCGACTGCCGGCGCGGATTCCGGCGTTGGCGCCAGCAGCGCCTGCGGGCAGCATTGGCGCAGCGCGCGCATAAGTTCAGCGATGGTAACCGGCTTGCGCAGGAAGGCGTTAAAGCCGGCCTGGCGAGCGCGGGTTTCACTTTCCGGAGTGACTGAGGCCGTAACGGCAATGACCGGAACGGCAGCCAGCAAAGCATCGGCCCGCAGGAGCTTGAGCACGGCATAGCCATCCAGGACCGGCATGCGCAGGTCGAGAAAGATCAGATCGGGCTGCTGCGCCTGCGTCAGGGCCACCACCTGGCGGGGATCAGCGGTGGCAGCGGCGGAACAGCCGAGCCGTTCGAGCATGGCCGTCAGGAGCAGGCGATTGGGCGCCAGATCATCGACGATCAGGCACGACAGCGGACGGCAGAGAGCCGGCATCATCGTGTCGCTGGCGGGCACAGCAGGATGGGTATCAGCAGCGACGACGCGGATGGCGGGAAGGTGCAGGGTGACGGTCGTCCCCTGACCGGGCGTTGAGGTGAGTGCGACCGTGCCGCCCATGGCGATAACCAGACGTTTGACGATGGTGAGACCCAATCCCAAACCATCAGCGGCAGCGGGCGCGGCATGGTCCTGCACAAACGGATCGAAGATGATCGGCTGCAGCGCCGCAGGAATACCGGAGCCGGTATCACGGACGACGACCAGCAGATCGACGCTCTGCGCGTCGCGCGGTGTGCACTCGGTGCGCAATTCGATGCTGCCGCGCACGGTGTGCTTGCAGGCGTTGTGCAGGAGATTATGCAGCACCCGGCGCAGGCTGATCGGGTCAAGCCAGAAATGGCGGCCGTCAGCCGGCGGGGAAACGAGGGCAAACTGCACTCCGGTGCCGGCCAGACGCATGCGGTATTCGCTTTGCAATTGTGCCAGCTCCCGGTGCAGATCGACCGGCGCCGGGGTGAGCACGATGCGGTTGGCTTCGATGCGGGTGATATCGAGCAGGCCGTTGATCAGGTTCAGCAGTTCATCGCCCGAGCGGCGGATATTGTCGAGATACTGGCGTTCGCGTCCGGCCAACTGCTGCCGGGCAAGCAGCTCGGTGAAACCGATAATGGCGTTGAGCGGTGTGCGGAGGTCGTGACTGACGTTGCTGAGGAACGCGCTCTTGGCCCGGTTGGCCTGCTCGGCCGCCTCTTTCTGCTGCACGTATTCGGCGGTGCGCAGGAGCACCTGCTGCTCGAGATTGGCGGTGAGTGCAGTCAGGCGGCCGAGCGCGGTTTCAAAAACGCCGAGCATGAAATAGACCATGACGGCAAAAACGAGGTACAGGATGCCAAGCGTGACAAGCTCGCCGGCAAGGAATAACGGCCGGCCGATGCCGAAGCAGGCGGTCATGACCAGCAGGATGATGGCACCATCGGCCAGCGCGTGCCGGCGGCCGGCCAGCATGCCGTTATAGACCACGACGAAGGTGGCGACAATCAGGTACATCTGCAGATTGGTCGAGGGGGAACGCATGGTGTCGTTGCGCAGGATCAGCACAACACAGTTGATGCCATAGAGCAGGTTGGTGGTGTGGAACGGGATATAGGCGGCCGGACGCACGCGCCCGGTCAGGAGGAGCAGCAGCCCGGCGCTGAAGGCAAGCAGGATGAGCGCGTTGACCAGCATCCGCTGCGGATCGATGCCGCGGCGCAGGAAGGCCATGTACGGCAGGAGGACCAGACCGAGCAGAATGAAGAAAAAGACGACGCGTTCGCGCTGACGATGGGTGAACAGCTCCGCGCTGGCCTGCGGATCGTGGTAGCGCGGGAAGAAGAGCAGCCGGCACAGCCGGAGAAAATTTTGCGCCAGCGGCACGGGATCAGCCGCGGGCCAGCCGGTTCAAATGGGCCGCCAGCCCGATCCCCTTGGCCACACCGATCTTGCGGCGGATATTGCCGCAATGGAATTTGACCGCCGCTTCGGTGATGTTCAGGATGGCGCCGATTTCCTTGCCAGTATGCCCGCTGCGCACCAGTGCGGCGATCGCATGCTCACGGGCGGTGAGGGCAGTGAGAGCGGCGTCGAGCGAATTGGCGGTCCGCCCGGCCAGCAGATGCAGGCGCGCGGTCAACTGGAGCAGCAGGCCGCGCTGCCCGGGCTGGAGCCGATGTTCGAGCTGACGCACGATGGGCAGGATGGTGCTGTCAATGCGTTCGGCAATGTGGGTTTGGCTGCCCTGCTTTTCGCGGCTGACCTGGTCGAACAGCTCCTGCAATGCGGCATGCTTGCGCGCGATGGCCAGCCGGGCGTTTTCGCATTCGGCGGTCCGTTCCTGAACGCGCGCATTCAAGCTGGTGGTCAGACGGTACAATTCGATGGCCTGACGTACCCGGGCGAAAAGCTCGGCCTGACGGAAGGGCTTGGTGATATAGTCCTGCCCGCCGCAGGTGAAGGCGCGGGTGATATGTTCGTCATCGGTGTGGCCAGTGATAAAAATAACCGGGATTGCTGCGGTAGTGTTGTCGGCCTTGAGTTTGGCGCAGACCGCGAAGCCGTCAAGATCGGGCATGCCGATATCGAGCAGAATGCAGTCGGGCGGCTCGGCGGCGGTGCTGACCAGCGCCTGCTGGCCGCTGCGCGCGATATTGATTCGGTAGCCCTGCTCACGCAGCAGCCGGCCGAGCAGATTGATCTCGCCGGCGTTATCGTCAACGATTAAGACAATGCCATGGTCCATGAAAATGCTTCCGGATGCCGGTCGAGTAGCAACTATACCGGCACCTGCACCTGCTGTGAGCGTAGCATACTGGGTTGCTGCCTGCAATATGCGTCACCCTGCCAGGGGAAAAGGAGAATCGGAAATGGAGAGCATACGGTGCAATCAGTATCGACACCGGCCGACTGCCATGCCGACAGGCAGATTACGCCCATAAATGTGTATCGATTTTCATGAGGCAAGCAAGACGAGTGGCCGTCGGATACATGTTTCCGTGCGGCAAAATGTATGAGAACAAATAATTGGCATAATTGTAGCGCGCGGCATAAAATTGTCTAAATATTAACATAATCGTAAGAAATAGCGCATTGCATGGCTGTACCATGACACCGGGAGGCATAGTTGACACCTAAACTATTACTGGTCTTTACAACGGGTTAATATCAGTTACAATAATCCCTTGACATAATTGAGTAATCTAACCGGGTATTCTGATGGTTTGGTTGCGTGCCCAAAACGATGGGAGCGGAGCAATGACCGAAATGACGACAAGAAAAAACACAATGCCCGGTCAGGCATGGTGCTGGCTGCTGATTGTGGCGGGACTGGCGCTGCTGCCGACCACCCCGGCAGCGGCGACGACCTGGTACGTCAACGACACCAGTACTGTCGGCGATGTCTGGTGTTCGGTCATCGGCAGCGATGCGGCGAACGGGCAGACGACGGCGACGCCGAAGCTGACCCTGGCGGCGGTCATGGCGCTGTGGGCGGCGGGCGATACGGTTTATGTTGACTCGGGCGTGTATCCGGGGGCGTTCACCGTCAACCAGAATAATGTCTGGATCATCGGCGCCGGCATCGGCAAGACCTTCATGCGCACGACGGTGGCAACGACCAGCCACACGGTTACCATCAGCGGCATGCAGAACGTAACGCTGCGCAATTTCACCATCGACGACGGCAACGCGTCGTATCACGCCATCAACGCGACGAACAGCAGCGACCTGACCCTGCGCGACCTGCGCCTGCGCACGCGGCGGATCGGGATCAACACGACGGCCTGTACCGGAGTCGTGGTGTACAACAATGTGTTTGAAACCCTGACCGTGTCGGCGGCCACGGCGCAGCTGGGCGACAATCTGCTGTACGACAGCAATTATCTCCATTACGGCCCCGGCTTCAATCTGAACAATTCG
This sequence comes from uncultured bacterium, assembly GCA_964517215.1. Lineage (GTDB taxonomy): Bacteria > DAOPZR01 > DAOPZR01 > DAOPZR01 > DAOPZR01 > CAZFBR01. Next base: position 2,328 of record CAZFBR010000088.1, on the reverse strand, counting down.
TTGGGGGTGCGAATCACCAACAACCTTTTCGATTCGATCCGCGACTCGGCAGCAGTCGCCCTGATGACGGTTGATTCGGCGACGGTGGCGAACAACCGCGTCACGACAAGCGTGTTGAACCTCACCGGCGGCCCGGCAACCGCGGCGATGGTCTATGCGCGGAATGCCGCCAGCAACTTGCGCATCTACAATAACCGCATGACGGCAGTTACCGCCAACTCCGGGTTGAACGCGGCCTATTGCGCGAATACGGTATTCGACAGCAACAGCATGGTGAATGCCGGCGGCGCAGCCAACACGCTGTGGGATCTGAATTACTGTACCCAGGCGGTGGTGACGAACAATTACGGCTATAATGGCGGCTATTTGCGCCCTGCGAACTGTATCGGTGCGCTGGTGAATGACAATACGCTGGACAGCGCGTGGATGCTGCAGGTCAACAGCAACAATGCTCAGGTCCGCCGCAATCGCGTGCTGAATTCGGCAACCGGCGGGCGCCTGACTGTTCAAGGCAGCGGCATGCTCGTGGACAGCAATACGGTAATCACCACGTTTAACACCGGGTTGTCCAACGCCATGATGGTGTCAACGGCCCGCGGATGCACGGTGACCAACAACCTGGTGAGCGGCTGCGGCAACAGCAGCTACTTGGTGTACCTGAACGATGTTGATTCGAGCTATATTGCCGGCAACTGGTTCGGGCAAGCGAGTTCCTATGCGATGTACATGGACGGTTGTTCCGGCGACCGCTTGTACAACAACACCATCGATTCGGCCCTGAGCGGCTGCCAACTGACCGCCACCTGCAACAATATCAACATTGACAGCCATTCGTTCTGTCCCCCCACCTCCGCGGGAGGATGGGATGTCTACCTGAACGGTGCGGACAGCATTGCCTGCGAAAACTGGAATGTCAGCGGTCGCGGCGTCGGGCAATACGCCATCTATATGAACGGCACTGAAAGCACGACCGTGCGCAATTGCCGCTTCTATAATTACGGTGCGGCGCTCTACTGTGTCGGCGTCAGTACCGGTGCGTTGGCGTATAACAATGTATGCGATTCCATCACCGCGGCACTGAATCTTAACAACTATGCCATTGCCGACAGCAATTATCTGTCGCGGATCAACACGAACGGGATAACGATCGCGAACGGGGTTTGCCGCAACAATGTTATTTCCGGTGTGAAAAACACCGCGATCTATGCCGACACCTCATCCGTATACAACAATACCTTGACCGGGGCGGCAGTCGGGGTTCAGGCGGTCGGCGCATCGCGGGTTTACGACAACACGCTCTACAGTTGCGGCCCGTTAGGTTTTGGGGCAATATATGCGAGCGGCACGGCTGTTCCGGACACGCCGCTGCTGATTTACAACAACCGCATCGATTCGTATGTGATGGGTATCCGCGACGGAGGCAATGGCTATGTGCTGGTGGACAGCAACACCCTGACGAACGGCAATCAGCTGAGTTATGCGCTCTATATAGCCGCCGACAGTTGGATCGCGCAAAACCTGCTGATCGACAGCGGGATCGTGTCGGTATACACCGGGGCGGACAGTTTTGTTTTCCGCAACAGCACCATTCGCAACGGCGTGCGCGGCTTGCAGGCGTCGTATAATGTCAGCAAGCTGCTGTTCCGCAATCTGAACTTCGAGCAGATGCGCGCGGCATACGGTTGTTATGCGGTGTATGCCGATCCGGACGACGGCGCCAGCGGATTGCTTTTCGACAGCATCGCCGTCCGCGGGCAGGGGAACGGATTGTTTTTCGGCGGTCGGGTAGCGACCAACGGGTGCACCTTCAATGCCGTCGACATCACCGTTGATACCCACACGTATTACTACGGCATCTATGGTCAATATGGCGACCGGCATGCGTTCCGGAATGTCACCACGCGCGGCGGCCGCTACGGGATCGCAATGGACGATTGCGACTCCTGCACGCTGGACGGCATCGTGATCGATTCGGCGACCTACGCCTACTCGACCGGCAACTTCAGCGACAGCAATGTGCTGACGAACGCCACGATCCTGAATTGCCGCGGCACGGCACTGAGCATCGTCGCCAACGGCAACCGCTGCGACTCGGTAACGATCGACAGCGCGACCACCGGCGTGATTTTCAACTCGACGACGCTGCCCAGCCGCCTGCGGAATGTGACCTTTCGCAATTGCGTGGTTGGCGTCGAGGCTGCGGCGTACGGGGGCGGCAATATCTTCAGCCAGTGCGATTTCCGCGCGATCGGCGGCACGGTGCTTAATGTGAGCGGCAATGCCAGTGAAACGATTACGCACTCGCTGTTCCCCGACACCAGAATTCTC
>CAZFBR010000087.1:0-13000 GCA_964517215.1 uncultured bacterium | reverse complement strand
CATCATGGGCGGGGCGGCGGCGCTGGGCCTGCATCTGCACCGCCGGGAAGGAAACACCCGCTGGCGGGAAACGCCGCTGCTGCTGGTGATGCTGATGTGCTGCCTGCTGGCCCAGTTCCTGTTCTCGCGCACCGGCAGTTTGTACCGCTACGAGGCCTATCTCTACGCGCTGGGATTGCCCATTATCGCCTTGGGGCTGCGCATTCGCGGGCAGGAGGTGCTGGGGTTTATGCTCGTCTGTCTGCTCCTGCCGTGGCAGGACCGCGGCGTGGCGGGGCTGCAGACGGTGGAATATGCGTGCGGGAATATCCGGCAGCAGCAGCGGGTGATGGGCGAGTTCCTGCGCGACCACTTTACCGGGGCGACGGTGGTGGCCAACGATATCGGTATGATCACCTGGCTCGCGGATATTCATCTTGTCGATCTGGCCGGGCTCGCCTCGCGCGAGGTGGCGGCGGCGGCCATGCGCGGCGAGTGGACCTGCGCCACGTTCGCGCGGGTTGCCCAACACGCAGATATCGCGCTGGTTTATGACAGCTGGTACATCATGGCGGGCGGGCTCCCGCCGTCGTGGCGGCGGCAGCTGGTCTGGCAGATGCACGATAACGTGGTCTGCGGCAGTGAATATGTCTCGTTTTATGCCGTGGCCCCGGCTGCCGAGGCGCGATTGCGGACGGCGCTGGCCGGATTCGACCCGCCCAATGCGGAACTGCTGGAGCGGGCAGTGCCACTTGACACGTTTTCGGCAGTGAGTTATGGTACTGACTATCGGGGAGGGGCAATTCCCGTTCATGGAGGAGAGGAATGAGACAGGGTTTACTGGTGGCAGTGCTGGTGCTGGCGCTGGCAGGTGCGGCGGCGGCGGATTCGGTCTGGCTGCAGAACGGCCAGGTGGTGCAGGGTGCGATCAAGCAGTATGACAACATGCGGGTGGTGATCACGGTCGGCGACCGCGATTATGTCGTCGACAGCAATCAAGTCGTCCGCATCCAGTACGGCAATCAGGTGCCGGCCCAGACGTTTGCCTGTCCGATGACTGCGGGCAATGTCCCGCCGCAGATGTACGGCTACGGCATGAATGCGTCGTGCTATCCGTATTGGGGTGTCGGCGAGATGTATTGCATGCCGCGCCGGATTATCGTCACGGCAGCGACGGCCAACCTGCGCCGCGGGCCGGGCACGGAATATTCGCTGGTTACCGATGTGCCGCGCGACACCATCCTCCCGGCATTGGGCGAGACGTCGCAGTGGTATCGCGTGCAGTTCCCCGACGGGTCGCAGGCGTGGATCAGCAAGTCGCTGGCGCGCATGGTGCAGGCGCCGCGGTGCGGGCATGACGAGCATGGCTGCGGCCGGTACGGCATGGGCTCCAATCACATGGCCGACCATTGCGGCACGGGCATCAATCACGGCTTCGATCATTGCGGCATGGGAATCGCCCCGGTGATGCCGGGCGTGCCGCAGCTGGCGCTGGGCAATCAGCTCCCCTGCCAGGGCATGTCGTGCGGGATGCCGGGCATGGTGCTGCCGGCGGAATATCGCCAGGCGCAGCTCGAGCAGATCGCGCATCAGCTGCGGCTGACGCTGGCGCCGGCGGAGATCGCCGACCTGGTGAAGCTGCTGCAGCGCTGAGTTGACGCAAACCGAGCCGGGCCCTTCGGGGTCCGGCTTTTTTATTGGGGTACGATGGGTTGATGACGGGATCTGAGTTTGTCGGGAATATGGCTGATATGCCGCTGGCGCGGTTTGCCTGCACCGGCTGTGCCGCCTGCTGCCGGCAGGACTGGCGCATTCCGTTGACTGCCGACGAAGCGGCGAGGGTCGACGACTGGTATCGCGGGTCTGCGGCATGGCAGGGCGACGACGGCGGCTGGCAGCTCAAGCGCGCGGGCGGGGAATGCGCGCTGCTCATGGCCGACCGGCGCTGCGGCATCCATCAGGAGCAGGGCGCGGCGGCGAAGCCGCTGGCCTGCCGGCTCTATCCCTTTTCCTTTCTGCGCACGCCTGACGGGCCGGTGACGATGCTGGCGCTCGATTGTCCGGGGGTAACCTGGCCGGCTGCGGCCGATGCCGAAACGACAGCTGCGGCGCAGCAGCTGGCGGCGGCCGGCGACCCGCCGGAACTGGCGGCGGTGCGCTGGCAGCGGCATCCGGTGGCCTGGGCGGTGTATCGCGGCTGGCGCGAGTGGCTGAGGCGAGAAAGCACGGGGAGCATCCGGCCGCGCGACCTGCTGCTGGCGGCGGCGCGCAGCGCGGCGGCGCTGCCGGGCCTGTCGGCATGGCACGACCCCGACGCGGAGCAGCGGCTCGACTGGCTGGTGCCGGTGGCGGGAGAGGAGCAGCCGCTGGTGCGCAGGCGGCTGCTGGCCCTGGCGCTGCTGCTGACGCAGCCGGCGGACGGTACGCCGCCAACGGCGGCGCTGCGGGCGTGGCTGCGGCCGGGCGCGGTCTGGTCACTAGGCGCTGCGGGCGAGCATCCGGTGACGGTGCTGGAACTGGTTGCGGAGCAGAGCACGGCCGACGGGGATGCGGTGCTGCGCTGGTACCTGGCGGAACTGCTGCGCCGGCATCTGCCGGCCCGGGCGGATGGCGAGCTTGATGCGGGGCTGCGGGTCATGACGCTGGTGGCGCGGTTGACGCTGCTGCTGGCTGCCGCGCAGGCGAGCCGGTGTGGAACTGCGCGTATCGATGCGGCGGCCATGCGCGCGGCGGTGATGCTGGTCGACCGGCGCTTCGCGCTGCACCTGCGCCTGGACGGTGCCGGCCTCTTTGCCGGTACGGCGCGCGCCATGGGCGAGCGGCTGCTGCACGATCCGAACTACTATGCATCGCTGCTCTGAGGACGCACATGGCTGAACGCGGCCGGGCGCTGATCCTGTATGCGCTGCTGGCGGTGCTGTGCACCTGGCCGGTATTGCCGACCATGGGTGACCGCCTGCCCGGCGACGGGGGTGACGCCTATCACGGCATCTGGGCGATCTGGTGGCTGGCGGAGACGGTGGCCGGGCGCGCCGACCTGTTCGACTGCCGCAGCATATTCTATCCGTTCGGGGTGTCGCTGGCCAATGATTCTCTCTCGCTGGCCAACGGCATCCTGTCGCTGCCGCTGCAGTGGTTGTTCGGCCTGGCGCCGGCGTACAGTATGCTCTTCCTGCTGTCGTTTGCACTGGGGGGCTGGTCGCTCTACCTGCTGGCACGCGCGCTGTCGCTCGGCCATCGTCCGGCGCTGCTCGCCGGCGTTATCTTCGCCTACGCCCCGTACCATGTGGCGCATGCCTTCGGGCATCTCGACCTCATGCCCGTGCAGTGGGTCGGATTCTTTTTCCTCGCGCTGCTGCAGGTGCTGCGCGGCGCGCGCGGCCTGTGGCCGGTCTGGGCGGGCGTGTTCTTCACGCTGGCGGCGCTGAGCGCGTGGTATTACCTGCTCTATCTCATGCTGGCGGCGCTGGTCGCGTGGCTGCTGTATCTCCTGACGCACCGCGCGCGCCTTGCGGACGGGCGCTGGTGGCGCGGCTGCCTGCTGGCGGCGCTGACCGCGCTGCTGCTGCTGGCGCCCGTGGTCGGGCCGGTGATCACGGTATGGCAGCGGCAGGGTTTCACCGCGACGCCCGATGCGGAATGGTATTCCGTCCGCTACTCCGCCGACCTCGCCGCGCTGCTGACCCCGCCGCGCTGGCATCTGCTGCTCGGAACGCGAGTGCAGCCGCTCTATGCGCGGGCGTTCCTCGCCAATGAAGTGGAAGGGACGGTCTACCTCGGGGCGCTGGTGCTGCTGCTTGCCGGTTACGGGCTGGTGCGGGCGACCGGGCGCTGGCGCTGGTGGGCGGCGGGCGGCGCGCTGACGGCGCTGCTGCTGGCGCTTGGGCCGCTGCCGCTCTGGCTGGGCCGGCCGCTGCTGGCGGTGCGGTTGCCCTACCACTACCTGCTGCAGCTGCCGCTCTTCGCGCACCAGCAATCGGCCTCACGCGCCATCGTGCTCACCTATCTCGGGCTGGCGCTGCTGGCGGCGGCGGGCGCGGACGCGCTGGCGGTGCGATTGCGGGCTGCCCGCAGCACCCGCGTGCGGGCGGCGGGCAACTTGTTCCTGTTGGGCGCGGGGGTGGCGCTGCTGCTCGATTATGTCTGCCTGCCCTATCCATCCTCGCCGGGGCGCGTGCCCGCACTCTACCGCGAGTTGGCGCGCGACGGGCAGGTGCTGCTCGAACTGCCGGGTGCGGCACGCTCGCGATGGCTTTACTTCCAGACCGTGCACCGCCGGCCGCTGATCAACGGCTACATTTCCCGCATTCCCGACGCCAGCCGCCAGGCGCAGCGCGATGAGCCGCTGTTCCGCTTCCTGTTCGACGACGAACTGCAGCGGTTGATCGGCGCGGGGAAGATCCAATCGGTGCGCGCCTTCGGGCATATCCCGCTCCCCCGCGACCTTGCCGTCCTGCGCGCCTACCATGTCAGCCATGTGCTGCTCCATCCCGACGCGGATCCCGGGCAGTATCACGCGCTGCGCGCGGCGCTGCTCAAGATCTTCGGGCAGCCCGGTGTGCTGCGGGACGGGATTGAGGTATATGCCGTGCCGCCACCCGCGCTCAGGACAATAACCGCCGACACCAATCCGGTTTCCCGTTAGCCGGCATCCGGGCGCCGTCGCTGCGTCCGCAACGTGCGGTGTACGCCGTTCAGCGGCTGTGGTTGACGCTGGGGGATGCGGGTAGTAGAATGCCGTCGGAGCTGATAATGGCAAGCAAACCCGAGCTCAGTATCGTCATCCCGGCGTGGAATGCGCGCGAACTGCTGGCGGAATCGCTGCCGCTGACGCTGGCGGCGCTTGCCGCCGACGGGGTGGCGGCGGAGCTGGTGGTGATCGACAACGCCAGCAGCGACGGCACCGCGGCGTGGCTGGCGGAGCGGTATCCGGATGCCCGGGTGACGACGCTGCCGGCCAATGAGGGGTTTGTGCTCGCCAGCAATCGCGGGGTGCGCCTGGCGACGGCGTCGCGCGTGCTGCTGCTGAATGCCGACATGGCGCTTGAACCCGGATTTGCCCGGCTGGTGCTCCCGCTGCTGGCGGACGACCGGGTCTTTGCCGTCGACAGCCGCATTATCGACTGGGAGACGGGCGCGGATTGCGAAGGCGCGCGGCAGCTGCGGCACGGCGTGGTCTGGCTGAAACTGGCGCGTCGCGTGGCGGATGGGCCCGTGGCCACGGCCTACGCCACGGGCGGCGGCTGCGTCATCGACCGGGAGAAATTCCTGGCACTGGGCGGGTTTGCCGAGCTCTTTGCGCCCGGGTACGCGGAGGATTACGATTTGTCGCTGCGCGCCTGGCGGCATGGCTGGCGCGTGCTGCATCAGCCGCAGGCGGTGACGCGGCATCGCCAGCAGCAGACGTGGCGGCAGCTGATCGGTGAAGCGCGGCGGCGCCGCCTGCTGATGCGCAATCTGTGGCTGCTCCACTGGCGGCATCTGTCGTGGCCCTGCCTGCTGCTGCAGGCGCTCTGCTGGCCGCTGCTGGCGGCGCTGCAGACGCTGCGCTATGGCCTGCCGGCCCTGCACGGCGCGCTGGCCGCCCTCCCCCTGCTCCCCCGGGCGCTGGCGCAGCGGGTGAACGAAGGCACTTTGGGAGACGTGCGTGCATGAAGATCATCACCAACCCCGGCCACGAACTGCACCGCCCCGACCGCGAATGCTTTCGCCAGCGCTGTGTGCCGTATCGCGAAGTGCCCGAGCGCATCACGGCAATCGAAACGGCGCTGCGCCCGCTGCGCGGGGTTGAATTCGTGCCGCCCGACGATACGGATATGGCCATGCTCACGAGGGTGCACGACCGCGACTATCTTGATTATCTCGAGCGGGTGAGTGAACTGGCGGAGGGTGATGAGGATTATCGCGCGCCGTACGTCATCCCCGGGACGGCGGCACTCCCCGCCACGGAGCGGATCGACTGCCTGGCGCAGTATGCCATGGATGTGACCACCCCCATCGGGCAGGCGACGTATGCGGCGGCGGTGCAGTCGGCCATGGCGGCGGCGACCGGTGCGAAACTGCTGCTCGCGGGCGAACGACAGGCCTATGCGCTCTGCCGCCCCCCGGGGCATCATGCGGAGCGGGCGCGCTACGGCGGTTATTGCTACTGCAACAATGCGGCGGTGGCGGCGGAACTGCTGGCCGCGCGCGGGACGGTGGCGATCGTCGATCTCGACTACCACCACGGCAACGGCACGCAAGCGGTGTTCTACGAGCGGGGTGACGTGCTCTACTGCTCGCTGCATGCGGAACCGCGGGTGGCCTACCCCTTTTTCAGCGGGTTTGCCGCTGAGACCGGGCGCGGCGCGGGGGCCGGCCTGACGCGCAATGTGCCGCTGCCGCGGACGACGGACGACGAGGATTACCTCGCCGCACTCGATGAAACGCTGGCGGCGGTGCGCGCATTCGCGCCGGCATGGCTGCTCGTTTCGCTGGGATTTGACGCGCATCGCGACGACCCGGTGGGAGGGCTGGATTTGTCGGACAAGGCCTATGCCGCGATCGGCCGCCGGCTGGCGCGCCTGCAGCTGCCGCTGCTGGTCGTGCAGGAGGGCGGGTATAACGTCGCCACGATCGGTGCGCTGGCGCGGCGCACGGTGGAAGGAATGCTGGCGGAGGGCGGGCAATGAATCTGCCGGTAGTGGCGCTGCTGGTGACCCTGGCGGTGATGCTGGTCGGGCTGGTGCTGAACCTCGTCGGCTCGCCCGGCTCGGTGCTGATCTGGCTGGCGGCGCTGGGCTACGCGTGGTATACCGGCTGGTCGCTGGCCTGGTGGCATCTGCTGTTCCTGTTCCTGTTGGCGGGACTGGCGGAAGTGCTGGAATTTCTCGGCGGGCTGGCGGGGGCGAAGGCGTTCGGGGTTTCGCCGCGCGGGATGCGCTGGGCGGTGGCGGGGATGCTGCTGGCCATGATCCCTGCACTGCTCCTGCTGATGCCGCTGCTGATCTTCATCGGGCTGCTGGCGGGCGGCCTGCTGGGCGAGTATCAGGAGCACAGGAACTGGGGCCGGGCCTGCAAGGGGGCGGCGGGGATTGCGGTGGGCAAGATCGGCGGGATCATCGCCAAGAGCATTATTGCCGTGGTCATGATCCTCTATTTCCTGCTGGCAACGGTGCCGGCATTGCTGCGAGGATGATGTTCTGATGAAATGCATATTGGCGGGCGTGCTGCTGATGCTGCTGCTGGCCGGGTGCGCCTCCGATCCGCAGACCACGCGCGCGACCCCGACCCCGTCGGAGCGGCCGCCGGCGGAGCAGGTGCTCCAGGCGCTCAAATGGCAGGATTGGCCGCGGCTTGCCGAGTATGTGCATGCGCAGGGGCTGCGCTTCACCCCGTACGGATATGTCACCGACGCCGACCGGAAATTCACCCGCGAGCAGGTGCGCCGGCTGCGGCTCGACTCGACGATCTACGAGTGGGGCACGGACTACGCCAGCGACGAGAAGCTGCAGTTCGGGTTCCAGACCTACTATCAGCGGTACATCTACGACCGTGATTATCAGCAGGCGCCGCAGCAGGGGATGGACACGCGCCTGGGCATGGGCAACACCATCGACAATACCCGCGCGTATTATCCCGGGTCGCGGGTGGTGGAGTATCATTTTCCGGGGTCGGGGAGCGACTGGTCGAGCTTGCGGCTGGTCTTCATGCGCGACAACGGGGTCTGGCGGCTGGCCGGGATTGTGCACGACCAGCCGACCATCTGACATGGTCGTCAGGAACCGGCTGCAGGCGCTGGCGCGGGAATGGCGGGCGCAGCTGCGCTGGCCGGTGCTGGACAAGATCAGCATGGACCCGGGCGAGCAGGCGGCCATGGTCATGTCCGATCCGGAAGCGCGGCAGCATGTGGTGGTGCGCAGCCCGCAGCGCCTGAAGCAGTCACCCTGGTATGACCTCGAAATGCTGCATGCCCTGGTGCGCGCGCAGCTGGCGGAGAGCAGTCACCCGCTTTTCGCCGCCGCCTGGCTGACCAATGCCACCGATATCGAGCGCGCGCAGCTGACGCCCTTCCTGCTGGCGGCGGGCGGATGGTTCACCATCGCGGTGATGATGACGCTCTGCCCCGACGCGCAGCGCCGCTACAATGCGCATGTCGTGGATGCGCTGAAGAAGGCGACGGAAACGCAGGGCGCGGCGGCGATGAGCGAACAGCAGCTGGTGCTGCTCGCCCTGGCGCTGGCCGCCTACAAGAAACACAATGCGCCGACCATGCCGCTGGCGCCGCAGGCGTGCTCCCTGCGCGATTACACCCTCGCCTTCCTGGCCACGCCGACGGCGGCCGATGTCCGGCACCTGACCGCGCTGGCCAATGCCTTGCTCGCCGTGTATGCCGATTATCAGGTCGAACTGACGGCGACGGGGAAGGGCTTTGACGCATGGCGGCTGTGCCGCGGCGAGCAGGGTGATACGCCGGCATGAGGACGGGACGCGATGGCCGGTAGCCGCACGGCGTTCATCCACCTGCGCGAGAGCCGGCCGGGTGCCGGGATGGCGGCGGCGGCGGTCATGCTGCTCCGCCTGCTGCCGGGCTGGGGCGTCCTGACCGTGCTGCTGGCCGATCCCGACCGTCCGGAGACCATGCCGGCGGACGGGCGCTGGGAGATTACCAACGATCGTGCGGTGCTGCTGGCGGCCGGCGCGGAGTATGCCGGCTATTATGCCGCGGGTGCAGCCAGGGTGCTGCGGGTGCGGGCGCAGGGCAGGTACCTGATCGTCGCGCTGCAGAACGCGCAGCGCGCCCTGGCCGAGCTGCCCGGCGCGCTGGTGATGGCGAATCTCGCCTGCCCCGAACTGCACCCGGCGCTGACGGTCATGGTGAGCGGGGCGATCGGGGAGGAGTGGGACGAGGCGTCGCGCGAGGTGCGCGACAGTGTCGACCTGACCATCGTCAACTGCCCGGGCGCGGTGGAGCAGCCGATTGTTGACGACCTCATCCCCTGCGCGTTCGTTGACTGTGCCGCTGCGGGCGCGGAGTGGCCGCTGCTGCGTGCCTGGCTGCGGGCGAAATTCGCCGCGCGATGACCGTTCCCTACCGTTCATTCAAACACTATCTGCGGGAAACTTTGGGGTGTGAAGCGCGGCGTGTGCCGCTGGCGCTGGCAACGACCTGCCCGAATCGCGATGCTGCCGGCAACGGCTGCGTCTATTGCGATGCCGTCGGCAGCGGCGCGCCCGGTCTGCCAGCGCATCTGCCGGTTGCCGAGCAGCTGGCGCAGGGGATTGCACGCCTGAAGCCGGACGTGCGCGCGCTTGCCTACTTCCAGCCGTTCACGACGACGCATGGCGATCCGGCGACGGTGATTGCCGCGCTGCGCGCCGCGGTGGCGCATCCGCGGGTGGCGGGGCTTTTCGTGGCCACGCGCCCCGATGCGCTGCCGGACGCGGTGCTGCAGGAGCTGGCCGCATTGGCGCGCGAACGCCTGGTCTGGCTGGAACTGGGGCTGCAGTCCGCCAGCGATGCGACGCTGACCCGCATCCGCCGCGGGCATACCGTTGCCGATTTCGACCGCGCAGTCGCGCGTGCGCGGGCGGCGAATATCCCCGTCGCCGCGCATGTGATTGCCGGACTGCCGGGCGAAGGAGCAGACGAGGCGGTTGCCACCGCCCGGCATTGCGCTGCGCTGGGCGTGGCGGGGATCAAGATCCATTCGCTCTATGTGCTGCGCGATACGCTGCTGGCGCAATGGTGGCGCGCGGGCGAGTATCAGCCGCTGACGCTGGCCGGCTATGCGGCGACGGTGCGCGCCATGCTGGACGTGCTGCCGCCGGACATGGTGGTTATGCGCCTGACCGGCGACGGTCCCCCCGACCGCGTCCTCGCGCCCGACTGGTGCTGCGACAAGAACCGCGTCTACGCTGCGCTCCGCGCCGCCGGCGTGGTGCCGGCCGCCTGATGAAATCCGTGCGGTTCGCCCGGGCGGTGGCGGTGATGGCTGTAGTATGCGCCGCCATACTGCATTTGTACTGCTATAAATGGCACATAAACATATGTCTGCCGGTTATTGGTTCGCTGCATATGAATATCCCCGCTGATGTCGAATCGGGAACGGACATCAGGTACGCAGAATTTGCCATCGAGGGTTTACTTAACGGCAGTGTGTATGTGCGTGAGCGGCAGGCGATGTGGCAACACGACGGCGGCACGGGCCGCATGTCGGTGTGGCGGGTTATTATGTATGACTGCAGTTCACTATTTGAAATGGATACCGTCGCAGGATGGACCATTCTCAGCGTCAATTACGGTGTTGTCGGTGTGATCCTGCCGTTCTGTTTGCTCGCGCTTGCCGCCTATTGTGAACGATCGCGAGTGATGGTGGCGCTGCGTTGGTCAGTCGTGCGTATCTGGCGGGTGTTGTCATTGGTATACGCGCTGATCGCAACCGGTTGCACAAAAGTGACAGCAGTATTGCGTGCCAAGGAGTATTCACGACGAGATGTGGCGGAAGTGGTGCTGGCGGCAGTCGCGCTTGTTGCCCACTTGATTTTATTCAAATGGTGCGTTCGAATTGATTTGCCGTATGTCAGTACTGATGACGAAACCCTCAATATCGTCACGAGTACAATTCCGAATGACATAGTCATTTATTATTGGAACCATTGGCTTGGATTCATTGATGGGGACGTCCATAACCGCAGCAGCCTGTATCTGGAGTGGAACGAATATTTATGGGGCGGCATATACGCGCCGCTGGTGTTGCTGCTGGCAGTGGTGTGGCTCGAACGGCGGAGGATTTTCGCCGGCATCATAACAGTTGGACGAGGAATGCAGGCAATGACGGTGCGGGTGCAGCGACGGTTGGATGCAATCGAGCAATCGCAACGGCCGAAGGTCATCGCGCTGCTGCTGCGCTGGCTGTCAACGACAACCGCGCTGGCACTCTTTGTCTTTGTCAGTATCATTGTGGTCCCGTCGTTTCTGTGGTGCCGGTTCGTCTGGTGGTATTATGTGGCGTTATGGGATGTGCCCTGGCATACGCCATGGTTTTGGTATGCGCTGCCGGCGCTGCCGGTGATCCTTGCGGTGGCCGTCGGTGGCTATGGGATATTCGGGTTGAGCCGTGACACTGGCGTCGTGATTAAACGAAGAATTTGGTACGCTGGCTTCGTGTGCATGCTGCTGTCGTATGGAGCGTATCAGCAAAGATGGGATATGTGGCAGTACCGGTTACTGAAAGGTATTTACGGCTGCTGGCAAGAATGGTATGACCCGCGCTGGGCAATCGAGCATGGTGATGTGCCACGATTGGTCGGGAATATTCGCAGTTCGGGCGACGTGGAGCAGGTAACGTATGACTATGATGGGAAAACGCTCCTGCATTATGCTGCCAAGTATGGGACCATAGAAACCGTGGATTGTCTGCTCGAGCATGGCAGCCGGGTGAATGCGCGTGACCGGTTTGGTGAAACGCCGCTGTGGCGGGCAGTCGAACGGCGAGATACGCAGATCATCAACCGTCTGCTTGAACGTGGGGCAACGCTTGCTGCCGATACTGCCACGCACAGGACGATCGTGCAAACGGCAATACAGGAACCGGTTCAATTCAACCGCATCAGGAGGATGATTGTACGCCTTGAAAATCAGGACGAAACGCGTGGCATCGAAGTGATCAGAATCCTCGCGGCGCATGGTGCGGATGTCAATGCGACGACCGCATTCCAGCCGCAAACGCCATTGCAGAAAGCGCGGGAATATCAGCAGGAGCGGGTTGCCGCCTGCCTGATTGCGCTGGGTGCAGAATAAGTCAGGACCCCATATCGTGCTGACGAATTGACGGGCGTGACCCCGGCAGCAATACTTCAGATGGAGGGTCATGCCGAAACGCCGGCCGGGGCGACTGCGGAGGCATTCAAGGCGCTCTGGGAATTGAGCGGCTTTCCTGAACCGTTCACCAAGGGCAGGAAGTATTTCTGGTCGACCTGGTCAGCGGCATATGGCCAGCAGATAGTTCGCGACGATTTGCGCATGGTCGCCGATATTCGCAACCTCGACCTCGTGGAAACCCTGTTCGCGCTGGTGCCGGGGAAGGTGGCGAGCCAGCTGTCCATGAACAACCTGGCTGGCGATCTGCAGGTCGCGTTCGATACGGTCAAGAGCTGGCTGCTGCTGTTCGACGCTTTCTATCTGACCTTTCGCCTGTTGCCATGTACCGCCAAGATTTCCCGGAGCATCCTGAAAGAGAAGAAGATCTACCTGTTCAATTATCCCGTCATTGACGACGCCGGCGCGCGCTTTGAAAACCTGGTCGCCCTGGAATTGCTGCGGGCGGTCGAAACCTGGAACGATCATGGCTGGGGCACGTTCGGCCTGCATTATCTGAGAAACAAGGAAAAGCAGAAAGTGGATTTTCTTATCACCTGGGGAAACCGGCCGATGCTTCTGGTGGAAACAAAACTTTCTGACGAAACCCCCGGCGCCAGCCTGATTGCCTTCCAGCAGCAGCTGCATATTCCGGCAGTTCAGCTGGTCAAAACGGAAGGCATCAAGAAGATTCATCGAAACGGTGCCGATACCATACTGACGGTTACCGCGCATCGCTGGCTTGCTTCCCTGCCCTGACCATCGCCGGCCCGTTATGGGACAACTTTCAATCCTGGCCTCATGGGTGGAAAAAACGCGGTGACTATGAGATTGCCGGTACAAACAACAACCAAATGAGCAGTGACGGGAATTCCGTTCAAGCATTGGCGGCAATTGTAGGTAGTGGTACGATGTCGACTAGAAGCTATTTGGGTTATGCAGCGAACTGGATACGGGATGACGTTCACCTAGATAACTGGTATGGATGCATCCGAGAAAACGAATATCAATCATGATAGTCTGGGGTAAACTGGCCCATACTGAATATAAGGATAGATGTTGTTGATCTCAAGTCGACGGTGGTCTGCACAGGAGTATTCAATGTGAACGTGTGGGGCAGGGCAGGTTTGCCGGCAGACCGCGCAACGTTTTGTTAAGTGTCATCCTGCGGTTTCATAGTTG
>CAZFBR010000086.1:0-13033 GCA_964517215.1 uncultured bacterium | reverse complement strand
CGCAAGCATCCGCAGGCGGAGTACATCCAGCTCAACACCACCAACATCCTCTTCATCTGCGCCGGCGCGTTCGTCGGCCTGGACAAGATCATCGAGAAGCGCATGGGGCAGAAGGTCATGGGCTTCGGCGCCAAGGTGAGCAAGAAAAACGAGCGCTCGGTCGGGCAGATCATTCACGGGGTCATTCCCGACGACCTGCTGGCGTACGGGCTGATTCCCGAGTTCATCGGGCGGCTGCCGATGATGGCGCCGCTGCACGAGCTGAACGAGGCGGCGCTGCGCCAGATCCTGATTGAGCCCAAGAACGCGCTGGTCAAGCAGTACCGGCGCCTGTTCGAGATGGAGGGCGTCGATCTCGTCTTCACGGACGAGGCGGTCAGCGCCATTGCCAAGGCGGCGATGAAGCGCGAAACGGGCGCGCGCGGCCTGCGCGCGATCATGGAAAACATCATGCTCGACATCATGTACGAACTCCCCTCGCAGGAGGGGGTGAAGAAGTGCGTGATCACCGAGGAAAGCGTGACGCAGGGGAAGAAACCGCTGCTGGAGCTGGTGGCGGACGCGGAAAGCGCGTAGCGCGCAGCGCGCTGCGCTGCGCGGCAGGGTTGGGGCAGGGGTAGGGGAGCAGGAATAGCCGTTCGGCGCCGCGGAGGGCGCCGGGCGTCGTCAGGAGGGGACGATGCCGCCACGTCGACGTGCCGCCGGCACGGACAGCCCCGGGCGCAGCCCGGGCGGAAAGCCGGACAATCAGACCATACTGGTGCCGTTTCTGCCGTTGCGGGATGTGGTGGTTTTTCCGCAGATGGTGGTCCCGGTGTTTGTCGGCCGGCCCGCATCGATCGTGGCGGTGGAGAAGGCGATGCGCGCCGACCGCAAGCTGTTTGTCGCCGCGCAGATTGATCCGCGCTCGGACGACCCCTCGATCAAGGAAATCTACCATTACGGCGTCATTGCCGAAATTCTGCAGGTCCTCAAGCTGCCCGACAATTCGCTCAAGGTGCTGATCGAGGGGGGCGGGCGCGCGCGCCTGCTGCGCCTGGTCAGCGACGACGGCTGTGCCATGGCCACCACGCTCCCCGAGGAGTATCCGGTCAGCGCCAGCGTGACGGTGCGCGCGCTGATGCGCACGGTGACCGACCAGTTCGGCGACTACGTCAAGCTCAACCGCCGCATCCCGCCCGAGGTTATCGTCACCGTGATGAATCTTGACGACCCGGGCCAGGTGGCGGATGCGGTCTGCGCCAACCTGGTGCTGCGCGTGGCGGACAAGCAGGCGCTGCTGGAGATCATCGATCCCGTGGCGCGGCTGCGCCAGCTGTCCAACAAGCTGCACGGCGAAATCGAGATCATGACCCTCGAAAAGCAGATCCGCCAGCAGGTGGGCAGGCAGATCGAGGAATCGCAGAAGGAGTTCTACCTCAACGAGCAGCTCAAGGCGATCCAGAAGGAACTGGGCAAGAACGGCGATCATGGCGACGAGATTCGCGAACTCGAAGAGAAGCTCGCAGCGGCCCAACTGCCGGGCGAGGCGGAGGCGCGCGCGCGCAAGGAGCTGAAGCGGCTGGAAAAACTGCAGCCGATGTCGGCCGAAGCGGGGGTGGTGCGCACCTATCTCGACTGGCTGGTCGAGCTGCCGTGGACGGTGAAGGAGCTGCCGGCCATCGACCTCGGCGCCGCGGAGCAGCTGCTGGACGCGGAACACTTCGGGCTGGAAGACGCCAAGAAACGCATTCTCGAATATCTGGCGGTGGTCAAGCTGGTGGGCAAGGTCAAGGGGCAGATCCTCTGTTTTGCCGGCCCGCCGGGCGTGGGCAAGACCTCGGTGGCGCGCGCCATCGCCCAGGCGATGGGGCGCGAATTCGTCCGCCTGTCGCTGGGCGGGGTGCGTGACGAGGCGGAAATCCGCGGGCATCGCCGCACCTATGTGGGCGCGCTCCCCGGGCGCATCCTGCAGTCGCTGCACAAGGTGAAGTCGCGCAATCCCGTTTTCCTGCTCGACGAAATCGACAAGATGAGCACGGACTTCCGCGGCGACCCGTCGGCGGCCCTGCTCGAAGTGCTGGACCCCGAGCAGAACGCGGCGTTCTCCGACCATTATCTCGAGGTGACCTACGATCTGAGCGAGGTGTTCTTCATCACCACGGCGAACAACATTCATGCCGTCCCGATTCCGCTGCACGACCGCATGGAAGTCATCCGCTTCCCGGGGTATTCCGAGTTTGAGAAACTGCAGATCGCGCAGCGGTTCCTCGTCGGCAAGCAGCTGGCGGCGAACGGGCTGACGGCCGCCAACACGTCCTTTGCCGAGCCGGCGCTCAAGGAGATCATCCGGCATTACACCCGCGAGGCGGGGGTGCGCAATCTCGAACGCGAATTGGCGGCGGTCTGCCGCAAGCGCGCGTTCGCCGCGGTCAAGGCGGCGGAGGGCGATGCGCGGCACGCCGCTGCGCTCTGTGTGGAAGAGGTCACCGTTGACAGGGTGCATGCCTACCTCGGCGTTCCGCGCTACCGCAGCACGCAGGCGGCAAAGGCGCCGGCGGTGGGGGTGGCCTGCGGGCTGGCGTGGACGGAGACGGGGGGCGACATCCTCAATATCGAGGCGGCGGTGCTGCGCGGCAAGGGCGGGGTGCAGCTGACCGGCCAGCTGGGCGAGGTGATGAAGGAATCGGCGCAGGCGGCCATTTCCTATACCCGCGCCCACGCGGTGCAGTTGCGGATCAGCGCCGATTTCTACCGCACCCGCGACCTGCACATCCACGTCCCCGAGGGCGCCATCCCCAAAAACGGACCGTCGGCGGGTGTGACCATGGCCACCGCGGTGGTGTCGGCACTGACCGGGCGCAAGGTGCGCCATGACCTGGCGATGACCGGCGAGATCACGCTGCACGGCGAAGTGCTGCCGGTGGGCGGGATCAAGGAAAAGGTCCTGGCCGCGCAGCGTGCGGGGCTGACGGAAGTGGTGATGCCGCACGACAATGAGAAGGATTTCAAGGAACTGCCCGAGCGCGAGCGCAAGCGG
Source organism: uncultured bacterium (assembly GCA_964517215.1). GTDB lineage: Bacteria > DAOPZR01 > DAOPZR01 > DAOPZR01 > DAOPZR01 > CAZFBR01. The sequence goes on along the minus strand of CAZFBR010000086.1, from coordinate 10,014 downwards.
CTGACCGTGCATTACGTGAAGCGCATCGACGATGTGCTCAAACTCGCGCTGCTGAAGAAATAGCTGCGGGCCGCGGGTGCCGGGTGGCGGACCGTACCGCACACGGCGCGGGGCGACGACTCGCCAGATGGCGATGAGGGGTACTATGCCGGGCGTCAGGTATCACGGTGGCAACCGGAACAGGGGACGGATGACAGGCCATGGCCGATAAGCAGGAAAAACCGGTCTATCTCGGCAGCGCGACGGCCCCGGCGCAGTTTGCGGTGGTGCCGCAGGGGACGAAGCAGATCGCCTTTGCCGGCCCGTCGAATGTGGGGAAGTCGTCGCTGATCAACGCCCTGCTCGGCGCCAAGCTGGCGCATACCTCGAAAACCCCGGGCCGGACGCAGATGATCAATTTCTTCACCGCTCCGGGCGGACTGGTCTTTGCCGACCTGCCGGGCTACGGTTTTGCCGATGTCCCGGAGCCGCTGCGGGTGTCGTGGCAGCAGCTGGTCGATGCATATCTGCTCGACGTCCCTGACGTGCGCGGGATCTTCCTGCTGCACGACATCCGCCGCGACTGGACGGAGAACGATGCGGCGCTGGCGGAGTTCCTCAACCATCATCAGCGCCCCTGGCGGATCATTCTGACCAAGGCGGACAAGCTGAAGCGCGGGACCGCCCTGGCGACCCGCGCGGATCTGGCGCGGCGGTCGGGGCTCACGCCGCAGGCGCTGGTGATGGTCTCGACGCTGAAGGGGGAGGGAATGCAGGAGACGCGCCGGCTGATCAGGGAGCTGACCATGCCGGTCCGGCCGGAACACGGGTGAATCCGATGCGGGCAGGGCGGGCGGGTTTTGCCGCGTTGCGCGGCATCTTGACTGAGGATGAATCGGCGGGTATTATACGACAATAACCACTGGGCAAGGGAGGAATTATCATGGCGAAATGGGAAGCGATTGACAAGAACGGCGAAACGCATTCCGGTGACGGACGGGAGCAGCTGCAGGCGCTGCTGAACGCGGGGACCCTGTCCGCGAATGACGGACTGCATGATGAGCAGAAAAAGAAATGGACCACGGTCGGCCAGTATCTGTCGTCGGCCACAGCGGCTGCGCCGGCGGCGGGCGCTGCTGATGCCGCGGTGGACCGGGCCACTGACCGCCGGCAGGTGATCCTGTTCGCCGTACTGGGCGGGGTGGTGCTGCTGGCGGTGCTGGCGTATGCCTTTGCCGACTGGTTTGCCCCGGCCCCCGACCCGGTGACGACCGGCACCAGCACCGTTGCGCCGACGCTGGCCAAACCCGATAACAATGCACCGCAGTCGCGCGACACGAATGGCCGGCAGGACCGCGACGCGGCGGTTGCCGTGGGCGAAGAATACGATGTGCTGATCGAGAATGTGGGGAGCCGCGGCGACGGTTTGACGCATGTCAAGGGCATGGTGGTGTTCGTTGCCGATGCGCAGGAAGGCGACAAGTTGCATGTGCGCATCACCCGGGTGAGCCGCAGCACTGCGCAGGCGGAGAAACTCGGGCCGGCCACCGGCCCGGTCGAAACCCGGGCGGCGGGGAGCGGCGAGCGGAGCAGCGGCGGCAGCAATAGTGCGGGCAGCGGCGGCACGGTTGATCGCGACCGGCCCTCACCGGTGGAGATGGGCAAGGAATATGACGTAACGATCGACGGCACCGGTTCACGCGGCGACGGGATTGCGCATATCGAGGGGCTGGTGATCTTCGTGCCGGGCGCGACCAAGGGGCAGAGCGTGCGGGTTAAGATCACCGGGATTGGTGCCCGGGCGGCCAAGGCGGAAATCGTCCGCTGACCGTGGCTGACACCGGCACGTGGCGCGGTCGGGCAGCGCATCTGGCGCCCGACCGCGACTGGGTGTTGAAAATGCTGCGCTACAACCCGGCGACCACGCAGGATCCTGAGGCCGCGCTGCGTGAGGTCGATTCGGCCCGGGCGGCGCTGGTGGCGGTGGCGCAGCCGCAGGCATGGTGGCGTGCGTTCCCGGCCCTGACCGTCGCGGATGACACCGTTGCCGCCGGCGAATTCGCCGTAGCATCCGCCAAGCTGGCGGAGCATCTCGCCGGCTGCACCGCTCTGACGCTGCTGGCGGTCTCGCTGGGCCCGGGGACGGATGCGCTGGCCGCCCAGCTGCTCAAGGAACACCGGTATGCCTGTGCCGTGGCGGCCGACGCCTGGGGAAGCGCCTTCGTTGAGGCGGCGGCCGACCTGGTCTGCGGGCAGCTGGCGGCCGCGCAGGCGGGAGAGGTGATGCGCCCGCGCTTTTCCCCGGGCTATGGCGACTGGCCGCAGACGGACAATGCGCGGCTGCTGCCCCTGCTGCCCGGCTGTCCGGTCCACGCAAATGCGGCGGGGATGCTCACCCCGCAGAAGAGCATCACCGCGCTTATCGGCTGGAGCTGCTGACGGGGATGGCGGCATGATCCCCGAATCAGCCCCGCCGCACCGGCGGCGGCCGCGCTACCGCGGCACGCATCCGCGCCGCTTCACAGAGAAATACAAGGAACTGAACCCCGAAAGGTACGCGGCGGAGGTCGCGCATGTCAGGGCCAAGGGTCGCACCCCGGCGGGCATGCATCTGCCGATCTGCGTCAATGAAATTCTGGAGATTCTGCAGCCGGCCCCGGGTGAGCTGTTCCTCGACGCGACGCTGGGGTACGGCGGGCATGCGCAGCAGCTGCTTCCCCGCCTGCTGCCGGACGGCAGGTACATCGGGCTCGATGTCGATCCGCACGAACTGCCGCGCACCGAGGCGCGCCTGCGCGCGCTGGGGTACGGCGGCGAAACCCTGGCCGTGCGCCGGCTGAATTTTGCGGGCGTACTGGGACTGCCGGAAGCCGCGGGCGGGTTCGACGGGGTGCTCGCCGATCTCGGGGTGTCGTCGATGCAGCTCGACAACCCCGCGCGCGGGTTCACCTGGAAGGCGGATGGGCCGCTCGACCTGCGGCTCAATCCGCAGCGCGGGGTGCCGGCGTCGACCATGCTCCTGACGCTCGATACCGCCGCGCTGGCGGCAATCCTGGCCGAATACGCGGACGAGCCGCATGCCGAGGCGATCGCCCGCGCGGTCAAGGCAAGCCCGATGTCGATCGAAACGACCACCCAGCTCGCGCGGGTGATTCGCGGCGCCCTGCCCCGCCGGCCGCAGGACGAGGTGCGCGGGTCGCTCCAGCGCACCTTCATGGCGCTGCGCATTGCGGTCAACGAGGAGCTGAGCGTGCTCGACCGATTTCTTGACGCCCTGCCGTGGTGCCTCAAGCCGGGCGGGCGGGTGGCGATCCTGACCTTCCATTCGGGCGAAGACCGGCGGGTGAAGCAGGCGTTCAAGCGCGGCCTGGAATCGGGGATCTATCGCGCCATCGCCCCGACGCCGCTCCGCCCGTCGCCCGAGGAGCAGCGCGCCAACCCGCGCTCGTCCTGCGCCAAACTGCGCTGGGCCGTCCGTTCCACGCGGCCGGTGCCCTGACGGCCGCGCCCGTGCGTTCTTGACAATACGTCGTATTGCATTTACAATGTAGTTATGGATAAGATCCTGGTTGCTTGGGATCCCCGCAAGGAAAGCAGCAACCGCCGCAAGCATGGCGTCAGCTTTGCGGAAGCACAGACGGTGTTTTATGATGAATGTGCCCTGCTGCTCGACGACTGCGAGCACGGACACCTTGAAGAGAGATTCATCCTGTTGGGCCTGAGCATGCAATTGCATCTGCTGGTAGTTTGCCATTGTTATCGGGAGCGCGGCGGCGTTATCCGTATCATTTCAGCCCGCAAGGCAAACAGGCACGAATGTCAGCAGTACGAGGAGAGAAAACCATGAAAGCCAACTACGATTTCTCACGGGCGCGCCGGAATCCGTACGCCAAGCGGCTAAAGCAACAGATAACCATCCGCCTGTCGCCCGAGCCCATCAGCTACTTCAAGGAACTGGCAAAGGAGCTGAACATTCCCTACCAGAGCCTGATCAATCTTTACCTGACCGAATGCGCCCGCGCCAGATTGCGTCCGTCCTTCCGCAAGTCGGCATAATGAGAGGATACAGGCGCATGGTGCATTATTGCCGGCTGGTGGTGTATTGCGCGGTGAGTACCGGCGTGCTTATCGGTTGCGGCCGGCCGCAGCCGGCGCCGGTCAACCAACGACATGACGGAGTTATTCATGGATAAGCGGTTTTAGCGCAGGGACTGGTGGTGAATAATGGAGGGTTCGGGACTATGCTGCTTAGGTGGCAGTGTGGTATAATGTGCTTGGAGGGTATCATGAAGAAAACGCACACGGTAGCAGATGGTAATCTTGTCCTGACCTTGACGCCCGACACCGCTGGCGGATTTTCGGTCACCAGCCCATTATATCCCGAGCTGGTCACTGAAGCCGAGACCATTCAGGAAGCCTTTGCCATGGCGTATGATGCGTTGAAATCGCTGACCGCCTCCCGGGCGAAGGTGCTGCGCAAGCTGGCCAAGGCCAGTTGAGATGACGGTCAACCGCCGTCAATTTGAGCGGTTCCTCCGCAATTCCGGCTGCTGGCTACATCACCATGGCGGCAAACATGACGTTTGGGTAAACCCGTGTCGGGCTACGCATGTATCCGTACCGCGCCACCTGCAGCTGAAACGCGGAACGATCGTGCCATCTGCCGCGCCCTCGGCATCCGTTCCTTTCTGAAGTAGATGCACGCCCACCCGCCCATTCGCCTGCCGTATTGCCGGAACCGGCGACATCAGCGTCGGCAGCTTGCGGCGTTTGCCAATAAATAGTACAAACGTGATTGCGAAAACAGCGATTTATGGAGAGAATGATGGATAAGCGGCTGGCGCAGGGGCTGGTGGTGATTGACGGCGGGTTCGGGACGCTGCTGCAGGCGGCGGGACTGCCGGCGGGGCATTGCCCGGAGGAGTGGAACCGGTCGCATCCCGACAAGGTGACGGCGATCCACCGCGACTACGCGGCGGCGGGCGCGCTGGTGATGACGACCAACACCTTCGGGTGCAACCGGCTCAAGCTTGCCGAGTACGGCATGGCGGAGCGGGTCGCGGAATTCAACGCCGCGGCGGTCACCTGCGCGAAGCGGGCGGGTGAGAACATTCTCGTTACCGGCTCCATCGGCCCGACGGGGCGGCTCATGCCCCCCATGGGTGAGTTCACCTTCACTGAGGCGGTCGCGGTTTTCCAGGAGCAGGCGGCGGCGCTGGCGGCGGCGGGGGCGGACCTCATTTCGCTGGAGACCTTCGCCGACCTGATGGAAGTGCGCGCGGCGTTCATCGGCGCCCGGCGCGCGTTGGCAGCGACCGGTAAGCGCATTCCCATCATTGTGCAAATGACCTACGACGCCAACGGGCGCACGCTGACCGGCTCGACCCCGCAGGTGATTGCCGGCGCGTTCTCATCGCTCTACCCGCTGGCGGTCGGCTGCAACTGCGGCATGGGCCCGCGGCAGATGCTCGGCGTGGTGCATGCCTACGCAGCGGCGGCGATGGCGCCGGTGGTGGCGCTCCCCAACGCGGGGCTGCCGGAACTCGAGAACGGGAAGACGGTGTTCCGGATGAGTCCGGAGGAGTATGCCGCGGGCGCGCTGGAGATCATCCGCGCCGGGGCGCGGTTCATCGGCGGCTGCTGCGGCACGACGCCCGCGCATATCGCGGCGCTGACCGCACGGCTCAAGGGCGTGGTCTGCCCGCCCGACCCGCAGCCGGTGAGCGGGACGGTGATCACCTCGCGGCGGCGGGTGGTGGTGCTCGGCACGGGGCATCCCTTTGCGGTGATCGGTGAGCGCATCAATCCGACGGGCAAGCCCGAGCTGCAGAACGCGCTCAAGGCGCGGAAGCTGGACCTGGTCGCCCATGAGGCGCGCGAGCAGGGCCAGCAGGGGGCGAACCTGCTCGATGTGAACGTGGGCGCGCCGGGCGTCGACGAGTCGGCGATGCTCCCTGCGGCGGTGGCCACGGTGGAGGGGGCGATCGACCTGCCGCCGGTGATCGATACGACCAGCTACGAGGCATTCGCTGCGGCGCTCGCGCGCTGCCCGGGCAAGCCGCTGGTCAACAGCGTGTCGGCGGAGCCGGAAAAGCTGGAAAAGTGGCTTCCCGTCGTGAAGGAGTTCGGGGCGGCGACCATTGTCCTGGCGCTGCAGGGGAAATCGCTCCCGGCGAATGTGGCGGAACGGCTGGCGGCGGTGGAAAAGGTTGTCGACAAGGCGCGCGAGCTGCGCCTCCCGCTGCGCGACCTGGTGGTCGATGTGCTGGCGCTGACGGTGTCGGCGCGGCCCGATGCGGCGCAGCAGGCGCTCGACGCCATTCGCGCGGTCAAGGCGAAATGGCCCGAAGTGAGCACCTCGCTCGGGGTGAGCAATGTCTCGTTCGGCCTGCCGCGGCGCGGCGACGTGAACGCGGCGTTCCTCGCCCAGTGCCTCGCGGCGGGGCTCGATGCGGGGATCATCAATCCCGGCGATGCGAACCTGATGCGCCTGCTCGCGGGCGCGGAGCTGCTGGCCGGGCGCGATCCGGGCGCGCGGCGGTTCGTGCGTGCGGTCTCGGCCACCGGCGGCGAGGAGGGGACTGCGGGGTGGACGAAGGCGGCGCGCGCGGTCATTGACGGTGACACCGACGCGGTCACGCCCGCCATCGAAGCGGAATTGGGGCGCGGGCGGACGGCGCTGGCAATTATCAACGAAGACCTCATCCCGGCGATTACCGAAGTCGGGGAAAAGTACAATCGCGGCGAGTATTTCCTGCCGCAGCTCATGCTCGCGGCAGAGGCGATGCAGCGCGGGTTTGCCCTGCTCAAGCCGAAGCTCGGATCGGCGGACCGCGCCTCGCGCGGGACGGTTGTGCTGGCGACGGTGAAGAACGACATCCACGACATCGGCAAGAACATCGTCAAGGTGATGATTGAGAACAGCGGGTTCACGGTTATCGACCTCGGCAAGGACGTGACTGCGGACGCGGTGGCGGCGGCGGCGATGAACGACCAGGCGGATGCGGTTGGCCTGTCGGCGCTGATGACGACGACCATGACGGAAATGCCGGCGGCGGCGGCGGCGCTCACGGCGGCCGGCTACCGCGGCCTGCTCATGGTCGGCGGCGCGGTCGTGACCAGGGCATTTGCGGCGGAGATCGGCGCGCAGTATGCGGCGGACGCGGTCGGCGCGGTGAAGCTGCTGGGCAAACTGGCGAAAAAATGATATATGCTGGCGCAGGCGCCGGCAACCAGGCGCGGCACAGGCGCGCAGCGGGCGCGGGCGGGAGCGGGCGATGAACAACCGGTCGGCACTGATCACGGGAGCGAGCTCTGACATCGGCGTGGCAGTGGCGCAGGCACTGGTCCGCGAGGGGTATGATATCGCCGCGCATTGTTACAAGAACCAGAGCCGCCTGACGCCGGTGAACGACGAGGCGGAAATCTACGACGGCAAGTGCGCGATCATCCAGCGCGACCTGAAGCAGCCCGGCGCGGTTGAAGACCTGGTTGCGGAAGCGGTGGTCAAGTGCGGCGGCATCGATGTGCTGGTCAATACCATCGGCCCGTTCCAGTGGAAGGATCTGCTCGAAGTCACGCCGCAGGAATGGGAGGAGCAGGTCTTTTTCAATCTCAATCTTGCCTTCCGGGTGACGCACGCCGCCCTGCCGCATCTGCGCCAGCGGCGCGGGCATATCATCAATTTCGTCTACGCGGGGGTGGAGAACATCCATGCCCAGCATATGGCCACCGCCTATTATGCGGCGAAGTCGGGGCTGCTGGTGCTGACCAAGTCGCTGGCGGCGCGGCTGGCGCAGGAAGGGGTGCGGGTCAATGCCGTCGGCCCCGGCCTGATCGCAGACCGCGGCACGACCAAGGCGGAACTGGCGCGCATGGCGAAGCGCGCCCCGTTCGGGCGGCCCGGCACCACGGTCGAGATTGCGGAGATCGTCCGCTGGCTGGTGGCGGACAGCCCCGCCTACGTGACCGGGACCATCCTCGACGTCGCCGGCGGCTGGGAATTTTGACCGCGCCAACCGCCCGCGGCGAAACTCCGCGACCGTAACCGCTGCCCATATGCCGGACAACAATGGCTGACTATCAGATTCTCAGCGAAGGGTACGACGCGCGCGAGCCGCGCGGCTGGCGGGCGAGTCCGACGACGGTGCTGGTGCGCGACGGCGGCAACCTGCTGCTCGCCGACCCCGGCTCCAACCCGCAGCGGCTGCGTGCTGCACTGGCGGCGGCGGGCATCGCGCCTGACGCCATTGACCTGATCTTTCTCACCCATTGCCATCCCGACCATTTCCTCAATATCCGCCTGTTTCCCGATACGCCGGTCATGGACAGTTATGCCGTCAACGAGCATGATCTGGTCCGGCCGCATCGCGGCCGCCTGCCGGATGGTTACACCTGCACATTGCTTCCGACTCCCGGGCACAGCCCGGACCACTGCGCGCTGCTGATCCCGACAGAGCAGGGCATGGTTGCGGTGGCCGGCGATGCGATCTGGTGGTGCAACGGCGAAGAACAGAACTGCGACCGTGCGACGATTCTGGGCAAGCGCGATCCGTTCGCGGTTGATCGGGCGCAGTTGCGGGCCAGCCGGGAGGCGCTGCTGGCGGCGGCCGACCTGATCATTCCCGGCCACGGCCGGCCGTTCGCCACCGGGCGCTGATGGCGTTTGCCCGCCGGCTGCTGCGCGCGCTGGCGGTGCTTGCCGGCATTGGCGTTCTGCTTGCCGGTGCCTGGCTGCTGCCATCATGGTGGGAAGCGGCGGTCACCGACTATGCCGCCGACCTCGACCAGCCGCTCCCGGCGCCGGCGCGCGGCCTGTATGCTGCTATCGCCGACCATCTGCGCCGGCCGTTCGCCGGGCAGTACCGGCGGGACGACGTGCTGGTTGCGGATTTTGCCCCGGTGGCCCTGTCGCAGATGGCCTGCGGTCTGCTGAATGTGGCGCTGGCCGAACCGGCGCGCACTGCGGAAGTGCTGCCGCTGCTCGATGCGGTCTTTTTCCATGCCCTGACAGCCCGACGCTGGTATGCCGATACGGATATGGCCGCGATCGCCACCGGCGGGCCGTCGCCGGCAGCGGGTGCGACGGGGCTACTGCTGACCCTGCTGGCCGCAATGACCGGCGCGGCTGCGCTGCTGACCGCGCGGCTGCGGGCACTGGTACGGGCACGAAAGGAACGACGGACATGAATATCGGCATCGACCTCGGGAACACCGCAACGAAAATCGCCTGCCTCACCGACGGCCGGCCCTGCAGGCAGCAGACGCTGACCGGCCACGAACGCGGCATTGCGGCAGCACTGACCGCGGCACGGACGCTTGCCGGCACCGGCGTGGGACGCGTGGCGGTCACCGGCGTGGGGAGTGTGACCCGGCAGGAAGAACTGGCCGACGATGCGCAGCTGACCGTGGTCAACGAATTCGACGCAATTGGCGCCGGCGGACTGATCGTCAGCGGTTTGCCTGCTGCCCTGGTGGTGAGCGTGGGGACGGGGACCGCGCTCGTGCATGCCGACGGCGCGACCTGCCGGCATCTGGGCGGGTCCGGGGTGGGGGGCGGGGCACTGCTTGGCATGGCGCGGGCCATGCTGGGGGTGAGCGATGCGGCACAGCTGGTGGCCATGGCCGCGGACGGCAGCTTGGCCAACGTCGATCTGACCGTTGGCGAGGTGCTGCAGGGGGCCGTTCCCGGACTCGATGCCGATCTGACAGTCGCGAACCTGGGCAAAGCCGGCCGCGACTCGAAACCGGCGGATGTGGCGGCCGGGATCATTAATCTCGTCATCCAGACCATCGGGGTGTTGGCGGCATATGCGGCGAAGGCGGAGCAGGTCGGAGATATCGTGGTGGCGGGACGGCTGGCGACTGCGCCGCAGGCGTGCGGGATCTTTGCGCGGCTGGGCGCGCTGCATCGGGTGCGCTATCATCTGCCGGTGCTTGGCCCGTATGCGACGGCGTACGGTGCGGCGCTGCTGGGAAAAGCCGCCGCCCGGGACGGGCAATAACCGTCACGCGGGAACGCTGAATTTCGCGAAT
>CAZFBR010000085.1:0-13268 GCA_964517215.1 uncultured bacterium | reverse complement strand
TACCAGCACCGGGGTATTGTCCGGGCGCTGCGCGGCGGCCCGCATCCGCGCAGCATGTATCAGCTGGAAACCCTGGCGGGCGACACGAGCGTCGGTCATGCCATGGCGTATTGCCATGTCCTGGAGGCGCTGGGCGGAGTGGCGGCCGCGCCGCGCGGACTGGTGCTGCGCGCCATCGCGCTGGAACTCGAACGTCTCGCCAATCATACCGGCGACCTCGGCGCGCTGGCGGGTGATGTCGGGTTTCTGCCCACCGCCTCGTTCTGCGGCCGGATCCGCGGCGACTATCTGAATATGACCGCGCTGCTGTGCGGCAACCGGTTCGGGCGCGGCCTGGTCCGCCCGGGCGGCACGGCCTGGGATGCGGACGAGGAACGGCTGGCGGAGTTGCGGCGGCGGCTGGCAGCGGCGGCGCGTGATGTGACCGGCGCGGCGGGCCTGTTGTGGGAATCGTCGTCGGTGATGGCGCGGTTCGAGGGGACAGGAACGGTGAGTGCGGAAGCGGCGCGCAAGTTGGGGCTGGTCGGGGTGGCGGCGCGCGCCTGCGGCGTGGAGATGGACGCGCGGTTCGAGTTCCCGCTCGGGCATTATGCCGCGGTGCCGGTGGCGCCGGCGGTGCGCGAGGGGGGCGATGTGCTGGCCCGGGCCTACGTGCGCTGGCTGGAGCTCGGCAATTCCCTGGAATTCATCAATGAGCAGTCGCAGGCGCTCGCCGCCGGCCCGGTGCGCACAGCGGTGCCGGCCCCGCGCGGCGACATGTTTGCCGCGGCGCTGGTCGAGGGCTGGCGCGGCGAGCTGTGCCATGCGGCGGTGACGGACGGCGCGGGACAATTCAGCGCCTACAGCGTGGTCGATCCGTCGTTCCACAACTGGTCCGGGCTGGCGCTGGCGCTGCGCGGCGAGGCGATTTCCGATTTCCCGCTGTGCAACAAGAGCTTCAACCTGTCGTACTGCGGGTTTGACCGGTGAGCCGGGAAAAGGAGTGCCGACGGTGAGTCTGCTGAACATTCTGCGCGAGCGCTGCCGGCAGCGGCACCGCACGGTGGCATTTCCCGACGGCGAACCCGTGCTGCCGGACCGTTTCCGTGGCCGGCCGGTGATTGATCAGGCGCGCTGCGACAATTGCGGCGCGTGCGCCGCCGTGTGCCCGACCGCGGCGGTCGCCGCCGCCCCGGGCGCGACGGCCATCAACCTGGGCCGGTGCCTGTTCTGCGGCGAATGCGCTGCCGCCTGCCCGCGGCAGGCGATCAGTTTCTCGCGCGACTATGCCCTGGCGGCGCGCGCGCGGGGCGCCCTGGTTACCGCAGGCGAGGCGCATCGCGCGGAGGCGCTGACGGCGGAGATGCGGCGGGTGTTCGGGCGTTCGCTGAAACTGCGCCAGGTCAGCGCGGGCGGGTGCAACGCCTGCGAGGCGGACACCAATGTGCTGACGACGGTGGTGTTCGATCTTGGGCGGTTCGGGATCAGCTTTGTCGCCTCGCCGCGCCATGCCGACGGCCTGCTCATTACCGGCCCGGTGACGAACAATATGGCACTCGGTTTGCGCAAGACCTGGGAGGCGCTTTTTGAGTCGCGGCTGGTGATTGCGGTCGGGGCCTGCGCCATTAGCGGCGGCTCGTTCGTCGGCCATCCGGAACAGCATGACGGCGCGGCGGGACTGGTGCCGGTGGATCTGTATATCTTGGGCTGCCCGCCGCATCCGATCACCATTCTTGACGGCCTGCTGCGCCTGCTCGGCCGGCACCCGGCGGTTTGACAGCCCCGCAGCACAATAATACAATTATCGAAAACGTAATACCGGAGGGCGTATGGTGCGGGGTGTGGCGCGGTTTTCGGTGTCGCTGGACGGGGAGCTGTTTGCCCGGTTCGACCGGCTGGTGAAAGGTGAAGGGTATCCCACCCGTTCGGAGGCGGTCAAGGCGCTGATTGGCGACGCGCTGACCCGGCAGACAGCGCAGCGGGGGGGCGTGGTGGCGGGCGCAGTCGGCCTGCTCTATGACCACCACCGGGGCGCGGCGGTGCGGCGCCTGATGGCGATCCAGCACGATTTCGGTGAACTGGTGGTATCAACCCAGCATATTCACCTGGATCATCATCATTGCCTCGAACTGGTGGTGGTCCGCGGGGAGATGGCGGCCGTCCGGCGGCTGGTGGCCAAGCTGAAATCGGTCAAGGCGGTGCAGGTGAGCATGCTGACGATGGCGGCAACGGCCGGGGTGCCGCAACCGGTTCGCAGGAGAAACTGACATGCACATGGCGGATGCGCTGGTCTCACCGGCGGTCGGCGTGGCGATGACGGTGGTGAGCGGTGGACTGCTGGCCTGCAGCGCCCGGCAGGTGGCGCAGGCGAATGACGACCGGCTCGTGCCGCTCATGGGTGTGACCGGGGCATTTGTTTTTGCCGGGCAGATGCTGAATTTCACCATACCGCTTACCGGATCGAGCGGGCATATCGGCGGCGGCATCCTGCTCGCCGCCCTGCTCGGACCGCACGCGGCGTTCATCGCCCTGGCCTCGGTTCTGGCGATTCAGGCGCTGTTCTTTGCCGACGGCGGCCTCTTGGCCTACGGCTGCAACCTGTTCAACCTGGGATTCTGGCCCTGTTTTGTGATCTGCCCGCTGCTGTTCCGTCCGCTCATGGCAACAGCGGCGGGCGGTGCGCGGCTCTGGCTGGCGACGGTTGCCGGCGTGGTGCTGGCTCTGCAGGGGGGCGCGTTTAGCGTGGTCATGGAGACGAAACTGTCGGGCATCACCGCGCTGCCGTTCATGCATTTCGTCATGCTGATGCAGCCCATCCACCTGGCCATCGGGGTGGTGGAGGGGCTGGCCACGGCGGTGGTGCTGCAGACGGTGTATGCGGCGCGGCCGGAGCTGCTGCGCCCGGCGCTGCCGGCAACCGGTTCGCTGCGTCCGGTACTGGCTGGCCTGCTGCTACTGACCGTGTTCTTAGGGGGTATCGTGGCGTGGTTCGCCTCGACCCATCCCGATGGTTTGGAATGGGCACTGGCGCGGACTGCCGGCACGACGGAACTGGAGGCGCATTATGCGCTGCATGGTGTGCTGGCACGGGTGCAAGAACTGACGGCCTTCATGCCCGGGTATGCCTTCCCGGCGCCGGCAGCGGTAGCTGCGGCGCCGCCGGCCTGGCCGGCGGTCGATCCGGGCACAACCGCGGCTGGACTGCTGGGTGCGGGTATGACCTTGGGCGTCGCGCTGCTGGCGGGCCGGCTGCTGCGCTGCCGCCGGCGGCCGGCAGCGGCGTGAGGCGTTGAACACCCCGGCTGCCGCGCTCGCGGAACTGGGCCGGCTTGACCGGCTGGCGGCGGGCACCAGCGGCATCCATACGCTCGATCCGCGCGGCAAACTGCTGGTGACGCTGGCGTTCATCGTGCTGGTGCTGTCGTATCCGCCGCGGGAAATCGGGGCGCTGCTGCCGTTTGCGGTGTTCCCCCTGGCGCTGGCCGCTGCCGGCGGCGTGCCGGTGCGCTACCTGGTGACGCGCGTGCTGTGGACGCTGCCGCTGGTGCTGTTCCTGGGCGCGAGCAATATCTGGTTTGACCGCATGCCGGTGGCAACGCTGGGGGGAATGACCGTCACCGCCGGGATGGTGACCTGCGCCTCGCTGCTCGTGCGGGTGGCGCTGACGGTGACCGCAGCGACGGTGCTGCTGGCGACGACGGGCGTCAGCCCGCTGGCGCGTGCGCTGGCGGCGTGCGGGGTGCCGCGGGTGATGGTGGTGCAGCTGATGCTGGTCTACCGCTACCTGTTTGTGGTGCTGGAACAGCTGGCGCAGCTGCGCGGGGCATTTGCCTTGCGCAGCGCCGGCCGCCCGCTGACGCTGCGGGTGGCCGGCCACCTGCTGGCCCGGCTGCTGCTGCGCAGCATGGACCGTGCGGCACGGGTGCACTATGCCATGCGCTGCCGCGGCTTCGACGGCACCATTCGCCTGGCCCGCACGCTGCGCTGGACGCTGCGCGATACCGCGGTGACGGGCGCCTGGCTGGCCGTCCTGCTGACGCTGCGGGTGACGGCCTGGGACCGGTTGCTGGCCGGCGGCGGCATGGCATGAGCCATCATCTGGTTGAACTGCGGGGCGTTTCCTACGCGTATCCCGACGGCACCCCGGCGCTGCAGGAGGTGACGCTGCGCGTCACCCACGGCGAGGCGGTGGCGCTGGTGGGGGCCAACGGTGCGGGCAAATCGACGTTGCTGCAGCTGCTGAATGGCTGGCTGACGCCGACGGCGGGCGAGGTGCGGGTGGGCGACCTGCCGGTGACGGCGGCCACGCTGGCGGCGGTGCGCCGCTGTCTGGGCATGGTCATGCCGGACCCTGACGACCAGCTGTTCATGCCGACGGTGGGCGAGGATGTTGCGTTCGGGCCGCGCAATCTCGGCCTGCCCGAAGACGAGGTGCAGGCCCGGGTGGCGGCGGCGCTGGCGGCCGTGGGCGGGGAGCATCTCGCTGCCCGGCCGCCGTACCGCCTGTCGGCGGGTGAAAAGCGGGCGGCGGCCATCGCCGCGGTGCTGGCCATGGGCCCGGACATCCTCGTGCTTGACGAACCGACGTCGTTCCTCGATCCGCGCGCGCGCGCCCGGGTGCGCACCCTGCTGGCGGGTTTTGCACACACCCGGATCATCGCCACGCACGACCTGCCGCTGGTGCGGGAGCTGTGCCCGCGCACGCTGGTGCTGGCCGGCGGCCGGCTGATGGCGGACGGGCCGACGGAAACGGTTTTTGCCGACCGGGCGCTGCTGCAGCGCTGCGGACTTGCGGCTGACTGACGTCGGGGGTGTCAGCGCGGATTCTGTGGCTGGGTGCGCCGCACCCGGTGCGGGTGTGGTTGGGTGACGCGGGTGCGATCTTGGCCAAACCCGCACGTAGTGTAACGGCGGGAACGGTCGGCAACCGACAAAAAACCCGGCGCCGGAGGCGCCGGGTGGAGTGCGGTAAACAGCTACGGCAGGAACTTGCCGGGCTCCCTGAGCTTGCGGGGCAGATATTCGTCGAGCACGTAATTGAGCCCCCACTTGGCGAGGGCCTGCTGCTCGGCGCGGACGCCCATCCCCATGAGCTTGTCGATCGCCTTCTGCCACGGCTTGTGGCGCTTGAAGAAGGGGTCGTTTTTCAGCGCATCCTTGGCCCGTTTGATGTCGATCTCCTTCAGCGGGTGGGTGGGGAGCTTGAAGTCCTCGATATCGTTCGGGGTGACCCCGAGGAAATGGGCCTTGGGCACGGAGAAGAAACGCGAGACATGCGCGGCATTGCCGGAGCCAACCTTGAGTGTGCGGTAGATGTTGGCGATCCCGTACGGGTCGCAGTCGACGAAGACGTAAACGGGGATCTTCTTTTCGTCGGAGAGCCGGCGGATGAAGCGCCGGCAGGAACGCGTTGGCACGCCCCCCATGCTGACGAGGATGCAGTTGGCCTTCTTCCAGAAATTGTGCGCGGCCAGCCGCTGAAACATACCGCCCGTCTCAATGGCGAGGATGAACTTGGCCTTGGTCTCGAACCCGAAATGCTCGACTGACGACGGGATGGAATAGGCGCCGCTGCCAAAGGCGGTGCAGTCGATGCGGATGGTCTTCTTGGTTTCCCAGTCGCGGTCGATGACGATGAGCTGGCCGGCGACCTGGCCGCCGTGCTCGTCGGGGTAGTAGCGCAGCTCTTCGCGGCTGACGCCCGAGGTGGAGAAGAGCGCCTCGATGTCGTCCATGACCGCGTCGGATTCCTCCTGCGCGTCAAAGCGCGCCTCCTCCCAGTTTTTCGACTGGTAATAGGCATCTCTCTTGGTGGCAAAATCGTCGGTTTCGACCAGTTCCTTGGAGAGTGCCATCAGCCGCATGGTCTGGGCGAAGGTCTTGATCGTGCCGACCGACATGGTGCGGTGCTTTTTCTGCCGCCCGATTTCGAAGTAGCCGAGCCGCTCGTCGTATTTGACGTTCGAGAGGGCGCGGACGGGAAAGGAGATTTCCGGTTTCTGGCTCTTGAGGATGCGCTGGTAGATGCCGTCCGCTTCCTCGGTGATGCGGGCGATGACCCGCTTGTCGCCGGCATTGGTGACTGCGGGTTTCTTGTCGTGCTTTTCCATCAGTCAATGCTCCTGGTGCGCTCAAGGATGTCGGTCAGGCTGGCGACCGCCTTGTCGCGCTGCTTGTCGTTAAATTTGAGGATGTCCTGCAGCGCGGCCACCAGCTGCGGGATATAGGTCTTGATGTACGACTTTTTCTTTTCCGCATCGGCCAGGCGACCCTGCCGGCGGATATGCATCCCCAGCCGCCGGCCGCATTCCTGCAGCGCCAGTTTCATTTCCTTGGTAATCTCGGGGTAGGAGGCGATTGCCTCCTTCGATTCGCTGGTGAACGGCACCCACGCCGAGGCGATATGCACGGTGACGACCAGCGGGCCGATGGGCAGCGCGCCCTTCGGCTGGTTGAGCCCGTAATTGCGCCACATGGTGCCGGTGACGCACTTGCTGATGGCGCAGGCCGACTGCTGGTACTGCAGGGGGACGCGGTTGGCAAAGCGGATCAGTTCCGCCGGTTCCTCGCAGGGAAGCTTGCCGCCGTAGGCGACGGCCGCCTCGACGAGGAACGGGTTGCCGCGATAGACGGCGGGCACGCGCGAGACCGCGGTGTAGAGCTCGGCGTCGGGGACCAGCCGCTTGAGCCCGGCCAGCATCAGCTCCTCGCCGATGGGCGAGAGGCAGTTGGTGGGCGGCCGCTGGATCTTGGTCTGCTGGATGGCGGTATACAGGGCCTCCGCCTCCTGCCGGGTTACGTTCCTGGGCGGGCGGCTGGCGGGCACCTTGGCCGCGGCACAGATCTCGTTGGCCACGCCGCCGCCCACGCGCGAGAATTCATGGCAAAAAAAACCGTGAACATTGCGCGCCACGGTGGCCTTGAACATCTGCATCAGCATGCCCAGCTCGACCCCGTACGGATGCGGTTTGATCGCCACCGCCTCAATGGGCGGCTGCTGGGTTGCCCGTTCGCGGTGTGACCAGTCGCCGTCGGGCGCCTTGTAATGCAGGGTGACGTGCGGGTTGGCGACCAGCACCTGGTCGAGATACTCCTCGACCGACCGTTTGCCGCGCTGGAAAATCGCCTCCAGCGCGATCTCCACCTTGGTGCCGTGTTCGGGCTGCCATTCGATCTCCAGTTCCCTGGTCACCTCCGGCGCGTTCTTCTGGGTGTTGAGCATGATCTCAAAGTAATGCGCGGGATGCTTGGCCCCGATGCGCGAGGTGATTTTGCAGGGCTGGCCGGTGGTCAGCTGGCCGTACATCGCCGCCGCGGAAATGCCGATGCCCTGCTGGCCGCGCGACTGCTTCAGCCGGTGGAATTTCGAACCGTAGAGCAGTTTGCCGAAAATCTTCGGCGCCTGGGCCTTGACGATGCCCGGACCGTTGTCCTCGATGATGACGGTGAACCGGTTTTCCGCGGTCTGGATCAGCTCGACCCTGAGCTCGGGCAGGAATCCCGCCTCTTCGCAGGCGTCCAGCGCATTGTCCACCGCTTCCTTGACGGTGGTCAGCAACGCCTTGCGCGGATTGTCGAAGCCGAGCAGATGGCGGTTCTTGGTGAAGAACTCCGCCACGGAAATCTCCCGCTGCGCCGCGGCCATGTCAATCGCGGTGCGGCGCGCCGGCGGTTCACCCTTGCGCGGCTTGGTCTCCGCAACCGCTGCGGGAACCGGTTCCGCGGTCTCCAGGCCCGGCAGCGCCGGCTGCGGGGCCTTGGCTGCCGCCGGTTTGTTGGTCTGCCGCACCGGTTTGGCGGCGGGTTTTTTGGCGGCGGCCTTGCGGGCTGCCGGTTTGGCGGCGCCCGTTTTTTTCGCCGCCGCCTTTTTGACTGGTACCATTGCTGCCTCCATGACACACCGGCATAGTCGCGGACACACGCCCGCTACTGCAGCTACGGTGTTTGGCATTGCTTGGGAACGTGATGCTGCGCTCCCCTCCCACAACGAGCGGTATCTTAAGTGAACTTTTGCCGTTCGTCAAGCCCCGAAAGAAACCCGCTCGGCAACGGCGGCCGGGATTTGTCCGAAAATTCGGGGTCGCTGTGGCGGCTGACGGCATGCGGCGGTGTGCGGGCAGCAGCGGCGCGGGCGGTGCGTGACCGGCGGCGGCGTTGACAGTGGCGACGGCCGTCTGTTACGATGATCGGGGAGAAGCGCATGCAACTGGCGGAACAACAACCACAGGAAACCCGAACCGCACCCCGCCGGCGCTGGCTGCTGGTCTGGCTGGCGCTGGCGGTGGTTGCGGTGGGTGGCGCGGTCAAGGCGCAGCGCTCACCGGGCTTCTATGCGCCCGCCCGGCTCAAGGCGGAATCGCAGATCTACGACCACTTCTTCAGGTATTCCAAGTGGTTCAATCGCTATTACGACAACCATGCGGTCTTTCCGGCGCAGGCGGCGGAATTTGCGGTGGCGGCGCATGAGCAGCAGGGGGATGCCGCCGGGGTTCGTACTGATCCATGGGGAACGGAGTACCAGGTGCGGTACTCGCCGACCTGGTTTACGGTGCGCAGTGCCGGGCCGGACCGCACCTTCGTTACTGCTGATGACCGCGTGCTCGAACCGCGGCGGGCGGAGGCATACCGGCAGGCCGTATTGAGTGCGCCGGCGGATACGGTGGCGCCATGACCGACCGGCGCCATGAACTGGTTTCGGCGGCGGCGTTGCGCTGCGCCTGGTGTCATGACGAATTGGCGGCGGAGGGGGGCGTGCTCCGCTGGGACGGGACCGGCTACTGGCCGGAATCGGCATTGCCGTATTGCGCCGATGAGCATCGTGCCGCGCTGGCGGATTTCTCCGCCTTTTCCCGCAAGCAGTACCGTTTTGCCCAGACCGTGCTGTGGACCGGCGCGGGCGTCTATCTGCTGGCGCTGCTGATGCTGCCGAAGTATCGCGCCATCCTTACGGCGCTGGCGGCGCTGGATTTGGGCCTGTCGTTTTACCTGTACCCGTTTGCGCCGCCGTTCCTGCAGCGGCGGCTGGGTGTGCGCGCGGGGATCCTGGTGATGCGGGTGACGGCACTGGCCATCATCGGCGCGGGGGCCATGGTCTTTTTTCGCGATGTGCTGGCGGCGACGGATTGACGCAACCTGACGGTATGCTATACTGCGGCAAACAGCGGAGGGGATGTCGGCGGCGATGATTCGCATTCAGCGTGCCTTACTGTCGGTCAGTGATAAAACCGGATTGATTGATTTCGCCCGTTTCCTTGCCGGGCGCGGGGTGGAACTGTGCGCCACGGGCGGGACCACGGCGGCGCTGCGCGCGGCGGGACTGGCGGTAACGCCGGTGGAACAGCTGACCGGTTTCCCGGAAATCCTCGACGGCCGGGTCAAAACGCTGCATCCGGCGGTCTTTGCCGGACTGCTGGCGGTGCCGGATAATCCCGCACACGGCGAACAGCTGGCGCAGCACGGCCTGCAGCCGTTCCAGCTGGCAGTCGTCAACCTGTACCCCTTTGCGCAACGGCTGCAGGAGGGGCGCAGCGACGCGGAACTGACCGAAGCCATTGACATCGGCGGGGTGGCCATGCTGCGCGCCGCCGCCAAAAACCATGCCGCAGTGGTGACGGTCAGCGACCCGGGCCAGTATCCGGTCGTGCGCCGCGAGCTGGCGGAGCACGGCGCTGTGCGGAAAGCGACGGCACGGGCGCTGGCGGCGGCGGCGTTCAGCGTCACCGCCCGGCTCGATGCGCTGGTCTACCGCCACCTGGCCGAAGAGACGGGCGAATGCCTCGACCTGACCCGGCGGCTCGATCTGCGCTACGGCGAGAATCCGGCGCAGGAGGCGGTGCTGCTCGGCCCGGATGCGGGACTGCCGTTCCGCCACCGTCAGGGAAAGGAACTCTCCTACAATAATCTGCTTGATCTTGACACGGTCATCGGCTTCCTGCGCGAATGCACGGGGCCGGCGGCGGTGGTCACCAAGCACGCCATCCCCTGCGGCGCGAAGGAGGGGGGGAGTGTTGCCGAGTTGTATCGCGGCGCGCTCGCCGGCGACCCGACTGCGGCGTACGGCGGGGTGCTCGGGTTCACCGTGCCGGTTGACCTGGCGACGGCGAAGCTGGTGACCGAACGCTTCTGGGAGATTATTGTCGCCCCGTCGTTCAGCGACGCGGTGCTGGCGCAACTCGCCGGCAAGCCGAAGCTCACCGTGCTGGAAATGGATGCGGCCAGGTTTGTCCCGGCCGAATGGGAATACCGTTCGGTGGCGGCCGGGGTGCTGAAACAGCAGCGCGACCGGGTGACCGGGCTGGGCGGGCGCACGGTGGCGACGCGGAGGCAGCCGACGGAGCAGGAATGGCGCGACCTGGAGTTTGCCTATCGTGCGGTGAAGTGGGTGCGGTCGAATGCCATTGTTGTGGTGAAGACCGGGGAACTGTACGGGACGGGCGCGGGGCAGATGTCGCGCATTGCCGCCTGCCGGCTGGCGGTCGACGGGGCACGGGCGGAGCAGCGCGACCTGCGCGGCGCGGTCATGGCGTCCGACGGCTTTTTCCCGTTTCCCGATTGCATCGAATACGCGGCGGCGGCGGGCATCACGGCGGTGGTGCAGCCGGGCGGCTCGGTGAAGGATGCGGAGAGCATCGCCGCCGCGGACCGCCTGGGCCTGGCCCTGGTCCTGACGGGTGAACGACATTTTCGCCATTGAGCTGATCAACGGCAGGCGCGGAACGCGCGGGAGCGGATGATGAAAAAATTCTTTGTGCTGGATACCAATGTGCTGCTGCATGACCCGCGGTCGCTGTACGCGTTTGCGGATAACCAGGTGGTGGTGCCGCTGATCGTGATCGAGGAACTGGACACCTTCAAGCGGCGGCAGGACGAGGTCGGGCGCAATTCGCGGGTTGCCTCGCATGAGCTGGATGCGCTGCGCCAGCAGTCGCCCCTGTCGCAGGGGGCGGACCTGGAATCCGGCGGGTCGGTGCTGATCATGATCGAGCATCAGGACATCAGCCAGCTGCCGGCGGGGCTGCAGAAGCCGACGGCGGACAACCAGATCCTCGCGGTGGCGGCGTACCTGCAGAAGCAGAACCCGGGCGTGCCGGTCACCCTGGTCTCCAAGGACCTCAACATGCGCATCAAGGCCGACGCGGTCGGCCTCAAGGCGGCGGATTACGAAACGGACACGGTCAATATCGACGAGCTCTATTCCGGGTATGCGGAACTGACGCTGCCCGCAGCGCAGCTTGACGCGTTTGGCAAGAGCCGCGAACTGGCGCTCAGCGACGAACAGCGCGCGGGACTCTACCACAACCAGTTCATCATGCTGATCGATGCGGCCAGCGCGTCGCATACCGCGCTCGGCTGGTACAAGGACGACAAAAAGAAGGTCGTGGCGCTGCACAGCGAAGACAAGAAAATCTGGGGAATCAAGGCGCGCAACAAGGAGCAGCGGTTTGCGCTGGAGATGCTGCTTGACGACAGCATCAAGATTGTGACCATGGTCGGGTTCGCCGGGACGGGCAAGACGCTGCTGGCGCTGGCCGCCGGCCTGCATCGCGTGGTTGATGAAAACAAGTACAAGAAGCTGCTGGTCTCGCGGCCGATCATCCCCATGGGGAAGGACCTCGGCTTCCTGCCGGGTGACGTGCAGGACAAGCTCATGCCGCGCATGCAGCCGATCTCCGACAACCTGGAATTCCTCTTCTCGCAGGTGGGCGATCCGCACCTCGGGGAAAGCGAACTGAACGAACTGCTGGAAAACGGCGTGGTCGAACTCGAACCGCTGACCTACATCCGCGGGCGCAGCATTCCCGACCAGTACATCATCGTCGACGAGGCGCAGAACCTGACCCCGCACGAGATCAAGACGATCATCACCCGGGCGGGGAGCAACACCAAGATTGTGCTCACCGGCGACCCGTATCAGATCGACCATGCGTATCTTGATTCGGACAGCAACGGCCTGACGTATCTCGTGGAGCGGTTCAAGGGGCAGGCGATGTCGGCGCATATCACCTTTACCAAGGGGGAACGGTCGGAACTGGCGGAAATGGCGGCGCGGCTGCTGCGCTGAAGGGGCCTCTCCCGGCGGGAGAGGGGAGGAAAACGGGCGGGGGTGCGGCGATGAGCTTGGAAATGCTGTCGTTTGTTCTGGCGGGCGGCAAGGGCACGCGACTGGGTCCGTTGTGCGACGAGCGGGCGAAACCCGCGGTCATTTTCGGCGGCAAGTACCGGATCATCGATTTTGTGCTGAACAACCTGGTCAATTCGGGCATCTACCGCATCAAGGTGCTCACCCAGTTCAAGTCGGATTCGCTGAACAAGCACCTCTCCAACGGCTGGCAGCTCAACCGCTTTCTCGGGCAGTATATCGACGCGGTGCCCGCGCAGATGCGCACCGGCGAGGACTGGTATCGCGGCACCGCCGACGCCATCTACCAGAACCTCAACCTGATCTACGAAAACGACCCGGAATTCGTCTCCGTGTTCGGCGGCGACCACATCTACAAGATGGATGTGCGGCAGATGCTGGACTTTCACCGCCAGAAGGGGGCGGTGGCGACGGTGGCGGCCATTCCGGTGCCGAAGAAGGAGGCGTCGGAATTCGGCATCATCCAGACCGATGCCAATGACCGCATTATCGCGTTCGTCGAAAAGCCGAAGAATCCGCCGGAAATCCCCGGCCGGCCCGGCTGGTGCTACGCGTCGATGGGGAATTATCTCTTCACCACCTGCCCGCTGATCGACACGCTGAAAAACGATGCAGCGGATGCGGCCAACAGCCACGATTTCGGCAAAAACGTCATTCCGTACCTGCAGCGGAATTTCCCGGTCTATGCCTACAATTTTGCGACCAACCGCATACCCAAAACCAACCCCAAAAAACAAGACCACAGAATCGGGAATAACAAACGGCGTTGGAATTTATTCAGATAAGGCAAAGGACGGCGTTTTATATTCTGAGCCAAGACGACACTCCTTTTAAAAAATGATTACAAGCAAACTCCCTGAACTCCCTTTTAGCGACGGGCTCCCTAAGCCGGTCTTAAAACGGGACATCTACCGATGCCCTTCCAGGAGATCCTCAATTTTTCGAAAAAGAGAACCCATATCTACGGGCTTGCTCATCGCCGGATAACGTTTTTCCCCGACTTTAACCTCAAATCCGGCCCGAGTCCCTTCTTCGCCAATGATACTCGAAAGAAAGATGACCGGCAGATGGGCCATCATCGAATTTCGCTGGAGCCGATGAATGACTTCAGCCCCATCCATATCCGGGAGCAAAATATCCATCACAATCA
>CAZFBR010000084.1:0-13291 GCA_964517215.1 uncultured bacterium | reverse complement strand
GCCCGATCTCCGCGTCGCTGAATTCCGGGCCGAGATAGACGTCATTCAGGCCCGGCCCGCGCGGCGTCTGCAGGAGCGCGTGGTCGATGTACAGCGCCACGCCCATCGCCCCGCCCGCATCACCCGCCGCCGGCTTGATATAGATGCCGTCGTACAGCTTCGCCGCCATGATCTTTGCGTTTGCCGTGCAGTTCAGCGCCACCCCGCCCGCCAGGCACAGGTTCCGCTTTCCGGTCTCCTGCCGCAGTGAGGTCGCCAGCTTCACCATGATCTCGTCCGTCACCTGCTGCAGCGACGCGGCGATATCCATTTCACGCTGGCCCGGCTTGCTCTCCGCCGGCAGCGGCAGGCCGCCCATCACCTCGGCAAATGCCGGCGAGGTCATCACCAGTCCGTGCGTATAGGCAAAATATTGCTGGTCCATCCAGTACGACCCGTCGGGCGCGACCTTGATCATGCGGTCCATGATCCGGTCGTAATACACCGGTTTGCCGTAGGGCGCCAGCCCCATCACCTTGTACTCCGCCGAATTGACCTTAAACCCGAGGTAATAGGTGAACGCCGAATAGAGCAGGCCGAGCGAATGCGGAAAATTGATCTCCTTGGTGAGCGCCAGGGTGTTCCCCTCGCCCACCCCCGCCGTGGTCGTCGCCCATTCCCCGACCCCGTCCACCGTCAGCACCGCCGCCTCGCTGAAGGGCGAGCAGAAAAACGTCGAGGCCGCATGCGCGAGATGATGTTCGATCATCAGCACCTCGCCCGCATAGCCCAACTCCTGGCGGATGACCTGCGGGATCCTGATCTTGCGCTTCAGCCAGTCGGGCATGGCCAGTCGGAACGATTCCCACCCCTTCGGCCATACCGCGAGATAGGTCTGCAGCAGGCGCTCGAACTTGATCAGCGGCTTGTCGTAGAAGCCGACATAATCGAGGTCCCTTACGGTCAGGCCCGCCTGCCTGAGGCAATACTGCACCGCCAGCGTCGGGAATTCCGGATCGTGCCGTTTGCGCGTGAACCGCTCCTCCTGCGCCGCAGCGACGATTTTTCCGTCAACGATCAGGCAGGCGGCGGCGTCGTGATAGAAACAGGAGAGGCCGAGGATGTTCATGTCAGAACTGCCGCCGGCAGGATGCGATCGTCACCGGTTCCGGCTTCTTCGGAGTAAAATAGGTGTCGCGCGGCCGGTGCTTGAGCCGCAGGTCATCCGCCCCGGCCAGCTTGCGCAGGATTGCCACCGGCCCGAACACCCCCCAGAAGACAATGAACAACAGCACCTGGGTCTGGATCTCGCCGCAGCGCTGCGCCCTGGGCAGCCACCACCGGTACACCGGCCCCAACACGGCCGGCGCAACCGCTCCGGCGGTCAGGAACAACAGGGCGCCGCTGCCGGCGGCAACCGCAACCCCGTAGCGCCACCGTGATCCGTCGTGGGCCATGCCGCGCCAGCACATCAGCACCGCCAGCACCAGCAGAATGCCGCCCAGTCCGAGCCCAAACCCCCGCAATTCCCTTATCGTTGCCTTCACCGCTGCCATACCACCCGCCATGATCCTTCTGATTTTTGCCGACGGCAAATTCTATCCGTTTTCACTCACGCGGTCAAAAACGCTGCACTTCCTGTCCGCAGGCATGCTCCGGCTGCCGGGGACCATCACCACCGGCATTGCCCCGTTATCGGCGCTTGACCAGCTCGACCCGGCGGTTCAGTAGCTGGCCCTCTGCGGTGCGATTATCCGCAATCGGTTTGTCCTGGCCCCAGCCGAAATAAATCAGCCGGCGGAAATCAATCCCGCGACTGATCAGCGCCTGCCACACCGCCTTGGCCCGATTCAGCGACAGGACGCGATTGGCTGCGGAGTCACCGGTATTGTCCGTATGCCCCTCGATGGAAAGCTCAATGGTTGTATCCGCCTGCAGCAGCGCAGCGATGGTATCGATCACACTGCGATACTCCGGGCGGATCACCGCTTTGTTCACTTCGAAGTTGATATACACATTGATATAGCCTTGCGTTGCCAGCGCCGACCGCCAGGTTTCGTGTGCCGCCGCGACCGGCGGCGCTACTGCCAGTGTGCCCGCAGGCGCTGCTGGTGATTGCACTGCCGCAGCCGGCGGCACTGCGGCCGGCATACCCGCAGGCGCTGCCGGCACTGCCGTCGTTTGCATCGCTGCGGGCGCAGATGCCGACCCTGATGCGGCAAGCGTGGTCGCCACAGCCGGCGGACGAGCCGCTGCGGTCTCAGCTGCCGCCGACGGTGCTGCTGCCGACACGCTCGTCTGCGGCGGCGTCACCGGCATCACCCCGCGCGCAACGACAGTAAGCCAATACCCCGCGCCATTAGTTTCCGGCTGCACTTCCAGCCACAATTCGCTGCCGTCACAGACCGCCATGCCCGTCAGCAGGGCGGCTCCGCCCGGTTCACCCGTCCCCGGTCCCTCGTACCGTACCGCACCGCCCAGTTCGTGCAGGGCAGCGGCATAATGGCGCCGGATCTGCAGCGCAGTGGCGGGAACTGCCCCGATCGCTGCCGTATGCCGCACCCGCCAGAGCCGGCCCGTGACTGTTGTCGCGGTGCTGTCCGCACCAAAACGATAGGCGGCATGCTCCCGGTTTTCATCGCCCGCGCGTTCGTAATTCGGCAGCGCGCTGAAGTACGGGCAGTCAAGCTCGTCCGCCGCCGCCGTCGACAGGAGCAGTACCAACAGTACCGCGATCGTTCGCATCACAATGCCTCCTCGCCACACCAGCGCTGCGCGCCACCCCGGCAGTTGCCGCGGCCTTGCCGGTTCGTCAATGGGGTTTGTCGCCATCCCGAGCAATGCCGGCAGCAGCCGTCATCCGGCAACCGGGCAGACGATCATCAGCAGATCGCCGGGATTCACCTGCTGGCCCGAACTCGCGCTGATGCTCACCACGCGATAGTCGCCCGGCGGATAGCATTCCTCACCCGCCGCATTGTACGACGCCAGCGTCAGCGGGGTAAAGGTCTTCATCACTTCCAGCAGGCCGAGCGGCTGCTCCAGCGCCAGCGTCGCGCCCTCCTGCACCAGATCGGGCTCGCCCGGCGACGGGCTGCGGTAGAATATGCCCGCCCGCGGCGCCAGCACCTTCAGTTCGCCGCTGTCGCCGATCACCAGCCGGTCGCGCCCGCCCGTCACCGCCGCCAGCGCCGCATCGCGTTCCGTCGCCGCGATGAGCGCGGCCGCATCGAGCCGGGCAAGCAGTCCGGGCAGATAGGCCGTGTCGTACGTTCCACCGCGGTACTGATCATCCCCGAGGATGGCACGCAGCAGCGCCAGGTTGGTCCCCACCCCTTCGAGGCGCACCCGGTCAAGGTACCGGGTCAGGGTGTCAATGACCGTCGCGCGGTCGGATCCGTGGGCTATGAGCTGGACCAGCATGCTGTCGTAAAAGGGCGATACCACCGACCCCGCGCGCACCGCACTGAGCACGGTGATCCCCGATTCGTCCGGAAAATCGTACGCCGTTACCGTCCCCGCATTGGGCGCAAAGCGCAGTCCGCCGTCCGTCAGGGTCGGCCGCTCGGCGTTGATCCGCAGTTCAATGGCATAGCCGTCCGCGCGCGGCTGCAGGGCGGCGATGCTGCCGCCCGCGGCAATGGCGTACTGCGCCCCGACAATATCCGCCCCGCTGGTCAGTTCCGTCACCGGATGTTCGACCTGCAGGCGCGTGTTCATTTCCATGAAATAGAGCGCGTCCGCCGCCAGGTCGTAGATGAATTCGACGGTGCCCGCCCCCAGATACTCCACCCGGTCCGCAATCGCCGCCGCCCAGCGCAGCGCGTCGGCGCGCAGGCGGTCCGGCAGCATGGTCGAACCCGATTCCTCGATCACCTTCTGGTTGTTGCGCTGGACGCTGCAGTCGCGCAGGCCCAGCACCCTGGTCACACCCGCGCTGTCGCGCAGCAGCTGCACTTCGATATGCCGCAGCGACACCACGCATTTTTCCAGGTACATGTCGCCGTTGCCGAACGCGCTCAGCGCCTCTGCGGAGATGGTGGCGAATTTGTCGCGCAGTTCCCGCTCGTTCTCCGCCCGGGCAATCCCCTTCCCGCCGCCGCCGAACACCGCCTTGAGCAGCACGGGATAGCCGACTGCCGCCGCAATCTCCGCCGCCGCCGTCACCGCAGTGACAATGCCGTGGCTCCCCGGCACCACGGGGATGTCGAGCGCCCGCGCCGTGGCGATGGCATTGGCCTTGTTCCCCATGAGTTCCATGCTGCTGACGCGCGGCCCGACAAACACCCGTCCGTGCCGGCGCACCAGCCCGGCAAAATCCGGGCTTTCCGACAGGAACCCGATCCCCGGGTGCAGCGCTTCCGCACCGGTGCGCTCCGCAATGCGGATCACACTCATCGCGTTCAGGTAGCTTTCCGCCGGGGTATTCCCGCCGAGGCAGACCAGCCGGTCGCGCTCCGGACGCAGCATGCCTGCCGCCACCGAGCGCATATCCGCATCCGACTGCACCAGCACCACCTCCAGGCCCGCCGCCTGCGCGCCCGCTGTCAGCTTGACCGCCGCGCAGCCGCGCGCATGGATCAGCACCCGGCGGAAGGGACGGCACGGTACCTGCTCCTCGCCCGGCAGGTCCTCGCCCGGGGCGGCGACCGGCAGCAGATCCCAGCGAATGACCCGGCCGATCACTTCCTCCACCGTGGTCTGCGCCACCGGGATCTCCGGGTCGATGGCGCGCAGCTGTTCGTCGAGCTCGGCAAAAAACGGGTGCCGGACCAGGCCGCGCATGGCGCCCTCGACCTGCGACAGGTAATTTGACAGCGTCGCCTGCCGCGGCAGGTGCGCAGGCACCACGACCTGGCCGGCAAAAGGCATATTGGTCCCCGACCAGTAGTAGGTCTGCACCAGCGGATGCGTGACAAAACTCGCCTGCGCCCCGCCCGTGCAGTCGCCGTAGCCGAAGCAGATAACCGGCAGTTCATGATCGCGAATGAACCGGGTCAGCCGGTCATTGATCAGCGGCATGGAAAAGAGCGCGCCCGCCCCCTCCTTCGTCTGCATGCCGCCCGATGAAATAAAGCAGACCACCGGCAGCCCCTCCTGCGCGCAGCGGGCAAGCAGCCGGCAGAATTTCTCCGCGCTGGCCATGTCGAATGCGCCCGCCTGGAAGGCGCTGTTCGACAGCACCACCCCCACGCGGCGGCCGGGTTCGCCGCGCAGCGTGCCGATCCCGGTGATGATGCCGCAGGGCGTGATGCCTTTTGCCAGCGCCTGTTCCAGCGACACGCGAAATCCCGGGAAATGCGCCGGATCGGCGGTCATCAGCTCGGCAAACAGTTCCGAAAAGGCGGCAAAGAACCGGTCGCACACCGCCGGCGCCGTCACCGGATACCGCCGGCGCCCGTCCTCCAGCACCGCGCTGATCAGCAGGTCCTGGTAGGCCGCCACCAGCCGGTTCCAGAAGTCGCGCATGCCGATGTCGCGCGGATTGATCGCCCCGCGATACGGCCGTTCGCCGGCCCGCGCGGCGCAGTATTCCGGCAGCAGCACCGCAAAGATATGGGTCGCCATGGTGAGCAGCGGCGGGGCCATGCGCGGATGCGCCGGCAGCTTCCACGCCTGCACCCGGCGCAACCAGACGGTGCGCGCTGAAAACTGGCGCAGCTGGTCGAACCACTGGAAGAACCGCTGCTCCGTCCGCACCGGGTCCCCGTCCCCGGCCGCCGCCAGCGTCCGGGCCAGCAGTTCTTCGAGGACGGCATGCGGGATCACATTGTCGCGCAGCACCGCCCGCGCGAGGGTCGGCATGTTCGCCAGCACACCCTCGTACACCGCATCGAACAGCAGCAGGTTCTCCGCTTCGCCGATGACACTGTCGCGCACCGCCGCGTCGCAGAGCACCTCCGTCACGGTCAGGTCGGGGGATTCACCCGCCCGCCCCAGCGGCTGTTCGCGCAGCCAGGCAATCAGCTGCGTGAAATTTTCCCGCGACTCGCTCTTCCACAGGTTGTACAGATGAAACGCATAGGTCAGGGTCAGCCGCCGCAGCGCCCGGCGGTAGTTCTGCCGCGGGTTGCCGAACATGAACCGGGTCAGCGTCCCGCGCTGTTCGCCCAGCGCATGCCGCTTGACGGTGTACACCCGCCATGCCGCCAGCAGCTCGTCGTCATAACGGATGGCCAGCGGGCGCGCCAGCCAGCGGGCGAAGGCCTGGCCGTCGCCGCCGCCCCGCTGCGCCGTACGGACCACCGGCAGCTCGTCATGGGCCAGCGCGGCGTACCGTTCGCGCGTCGTCAGCCGCAGGCGCCGCCGCAGCCCGAGATACCGCGCAAACCGGAACACCGTGCCGAAATAATTCATATAGGCCGCCGGATGATCCGGGTAGGTCAGCGTTGAGAGTCCCTGCACGCGCCGCAATTTCACTGAAGGGTCAAGAAAGCGGTTGACGCTGCGCGCATAATGATCAAGAAATTCCGGCTGCTGCGCCGCAAAGTGCCGCACGTGCCGCTCGACGGCGCCGATGGCCGTGGTCACCGCGCGGATGAACGGCGCCGGGTCCTCGCCCGGCACAAAATCGATCACCCCGTCGCAGTAGCCCTGACGGCACAGCTCGCAGGCCGATACCCCGACCAGCCGGGCGCAGTCCTGCCACGCCAACCCCTGTTTCCGCGCAATGCTGGCCAGTCCGCGCGGCTGGATGGTGTTAAAGATCCCATCGCGCACCGCCAGCAGCACATTGGCCGTCGCCAGCGGAATGGCGCCGCCGGAATAGCCCGCGCCGATGACAATGCCGATCACCGGCACATCGATCTGCGCGATTTCCGCGATCAGCTGCGAAATGCTGTGCGCCTGGTTGGCCAGGTTCGCCGCTTCGCCCGCCTCCGCGCCCGGCGTGTCGATCAGGGTGATAATGGGCGCCTTGAGCTGCGCAAATTCGCGCACCAGCGCCGCCGCCAGGCGATGATGTTCCGGGGACCAGGCGCCGTGGTTGACGGACCGCTCCTGGGCGATGATCCCGACCCGCCGCATGCCCTCGGGCGTGCGCAGATCCATTTCCACCGCCAGCAGCGGCCCGCGTTCGATCAGCCGGATCACCGGACCTGGCAGCGCGGCGATCAGCACCCGGGCGCCGGGCCGCCGGCTGTTCTCAACCGGGTCAAGCGCCAGCGCCTGATATTCTTCCGTCGGCAGCTGCGCCAGCTGCATCGCCCGCCGCCGCACCTCGGGTTCCGAGAGCAGGCCGCCAATGTGCCGGGCCGGCGGCACGCCGTCGGCCGCGAAGCGGTAGGCATCGTCGCGGGCCAGCTCCTCCGCCAGGGCAAACAGCGGTTCAATCCGCTGGGTGCGCTGCTGCCGGTCGGTCGTCATCGCAGAATGGCGGTCTGGATCTGCCGCAGTTCAGTGAGATAGCCCGCACGCCGCCCGGCATTGGCCGTCGCCAGCGCGGCCCGGACCAGGCAGTGCGCCGCCAGCGTCGGCTCGCCCGCGCGCAGCGCCGCATAATGCGCCAGCCACCACGCCTCCTCGTCCTGCGGATGGCGTGTGGCGCGCGCCTGCGCCATGCGCAGGCCGTCCGCCGGTTCGGCATGATGCACCGCCACCAGCGCCAGTCCGCGCCACAGCGACGGGGACGGAACGTTGGGCAGCAGCCAGTGTCCCGCCAGCATGGCCAGCAGCACGCACGCCCAGGCCAAAGCCCGCGCCTCCTGCGCCTGGACCAGCAGCACCCCGCGCGCCGCCAGATAACAGAGCGGTACCGTCAGCAGCGCGCGCCACCACAGCGTCGGGCTCAGGAAAATCCCCGCCAGGACCGGAAATACCATGAAGGGCAGCAGCTGCCAGCGCTGCTCCGCCGTCACCGACCGCCACCCCAGCGCGCCCAGCACCCAGAACACCGCCCAGCCGGGCAGCAGTCGCAGCTGCCAGTCGTAGGTGCGCACCACCGTCCACGGATAGGTGTCGTCGCCCTCCGCCGCACCCAGCAGCCGCAGGGCGTTGCCGCCCCATGCCGTGAGGGTCGGCCATGGCGATGCCGTCACCGCCCGCCACCATTCATGCAGGGCCAGTTGCGCGCCAAACAGCGCATCCGCGCGGGTAAACCGCCATACCTGCCAGCGCAGGTCGTTATCAATGCCCGCCACCGCCGGGCCGTTCAGCAGGTCGTGCACCTCCGCACGCAGGCCATGCCCCACCAGCGGCATGACCGCCAGGGTGATCACCATCGCCGCCGCACCTGCGGACAGCAGCAACAGCCGCCGGCCGCGCGGCTGCCGGCACGCCAGCCAGACCAGCGGCAGCACAAACAGCAGATTGACTCCCGCCAGCCCGCCCGCCAACAGCCCGCCCGCCAGCGCGGCGCTCCGGCGTTCCTCCGCCCGCGCCGTCCACAACAGCAGCACACTCCACAGCAGCAGCAGGGCGCCGCGCCAGGGGGATGCCAGGCAGTTCAGCAGCAGCGGGGCGCTGAGCAGCGCCGCCGTGCCCGTCAGCATCCCCGTCATTTTTCCCGCCCAGGCCCGACCGGTCAGCGCCGCCACCGCCACTGTGGCTGCAAAAAACAGCACCGTCAGCGGCCGCACCGTCGGCAACGCCTGCAAGAGGGTGGGCACACCCGCGCCCCAGCCGAGGTCGGCAAAATCAGCAGGCAGTTCCGCCGCCGGCGTGTAGTGCAGCAGGTATTGGCCGCGCGCGTAGACCCCGCCTGCCAGCGCCAGCGCCAGTGCCGTCAGGATGATGATGCCGCGATATTCCCGTGCCATGTTCATGGCGGATAGTGTAGGTTATCGACGGTACAGCGTCAACCGAATTTCGTCATGGTGCATACCAATGCGGCGGCGGTTTCATGCTCCGCTTTGCCGATCAATTCCCCGACACGATACCGCCATGCCGGTGCGACTGCCCGCTTCCTACAGCACTGGCGGCATTGCCGTCACCTCAACCGTGATATCATCCGCAGTCCGCCATCTGCCGTCCGCACCGCACGATTCCCATACTGCGGTTCGGTCATCCATCCGGCGATAAGCCACACCATTGCCGTCGGCATCGCCGCGCTGCGGTAATCTTCTTCCACTCTCTGCCAGCGCTGCAGTAAACGATTCCGGCAACGCGCCGTGCTGCTGATAATAGCGGTTGGCGATAGTCCCCAGGTAGGTGAGGTATTCCCGGTTCTTTGCCCGGGCCTGCTGATTTGTTTCGCCGGTGAGTGCCGCCACCGTCAGCAACGTCAGGGCCAACATACCGCATAACGAATAGCCGGCCGGGCGGCGCCGCATCCGCTGTGCCGTCAGCCACAAGCAGGCGCAGATCAGCATGCCGGCATTCACCGCCAGCAGACCATACAGTGCATACCGGTTCAGGGCATAGTACAGCCCGGGCAGATCGGCTGTACTCGCCAGTAACACATACGGATTGCCAAACCGGAACATCAGTGCCAGCACCATAATCCCGGCCGGTGCCACCACCCGCAACCGCCATCCGTACCGCATCATTCGCACCTCATCGCTCCAACGAACGGCATTATCGTCAGCTATTGCCGGGCGGTCAGCCCGGCACCGGCACGCGCCTGCGCGTCGTCCGGACGCAGCGCCAATGCCCGGCGGTAGCTGGCCACCGCGCCGGTATCATGCAGCAGGTCCTGCACATAGCCGAGATTCATCCACCCCTCGAACAGCAGCGGATTGGCGCGGGTCGTTGCGGCAAAGGCGGCTGCCGATGCTGCGGTATCGCCCAGTTTGAGTTGCGCGATGCCGAGTTTCAGCCACGCCAGATCGTAGTCCGGCCGCACCCGCACCGCGCGTTCGAGCATCGCGCGCGCCAGTGCATCTTCATTCTCCGCCAGCGCCATCTGGGCGCGCGTCGTGTGATCGCGCCAGAGCTGAGTGCCGTACTGCCGCTCGTATCCCGTTGGCGTGAACGCCGCGAGCGCCGTCAGTCCCGCCGCCGCTACCGCCGGCAGCAGCCGGCCCCACTCCCCGCGATACACCATGCACCAGCCGGCGTACAGCGCCCAGCCCGCCATCACGCACAGGACCGGCAGCAGCGGCGGTTCATGCTCCTTCGCCAGCTGCAGCACCGGATAGAGCATGCCGTCGATCCGGTACTTGATCTGCAGGCAGGCCTTGACCGGCTCAAAATAGATATCACTGGCCCGGCAGTCCACCCCGAACGCAATAATGGCGTCCAGCAGTTCAACATACCGTTCCTCACCGGAAAAATCCAGCAGCGCAACGCGCGCCAGCAGCTACTGTGAATACTGCTGGTCGAATCCCCGCACCCCGTCTGGCATGGCAGGATCACCTCGCCGGCGGCAATGCCCGTGTCCGCCGGGGCCTGCCAGCCATGATTGCTGTATACCTAAGTTAGCAGCATTGCGCAAGCTGCCGCCCGCGGCCAACGGGCTGTTGCCCGGCGGCATAACCGCCGCTTGACGCCGCTCCCGGCTGCAACTACACTTCCCGCATGCTTGTCTACTTTCCCGGAGGCTGCCCATGAAAACCTGTTGCGCTGTGCTCCTGCTCCTGTTGTGCCCGCTTGCCGCGCTGGCGCTGGATATCAGCGGCGCCTGGGAAAGCGATTATGGCGCACTCACCCTGACCCAGTCGGGCGCCCGAGTCACCGGCACCTACTACGACGGCGACGGCACGCTGGCCGGCACACTCACCGGCAGCACGCTGCGTTACCAGTACCGCGACAGCACCGATTCAGGTTGCGGCGAATTCGTCTTCGCCGCCGACGGCAACTCCTTCACCGGCACCTGGCAGGGGGCAGGCAGCGGCACGTGGAACGGCCAGCGCCCGGGCCAGACCGCCGCCGCCGGCAATGACAACACCCGAACGTTTACCGGCACCTTCACCACCACCTTCGGCACCATGGTATTGACCCAAACCGGCAGCAGCGTGACCGGCACCTACGATTTCGCCGGCGGCAGCAGCATCACCGGCACCGTCAGCGGTCAGACCCTCACCTTCACCTACCGCGAACCGAGCGTCAGCGGCGAAGGCGAGTTCGTGCTCGCCGCCGACGGCAACTCCTTCACCGGCAAATGGCGCGAGCAGGACGGAGATACCTGGAACGAATGGACCGGCACCCGCGCCGGCACCGGCAGCACCACAACCGGCGGCGGACCGTGGCTGGTCATTCTCGAAGCCCCGTGGGAGGAATCGCTCGCGGAATCACCCTATTCGTTCGGCGAAATGCTCACCGCCTATTTCCGCCGCCTGCCGGATGTGCGCGTGCGGGTGCGGGTGATCAACGACCGCACCGACTTCCAGCGCGCCGCCCGCCAGCTCGCCTTCCTCAACGGGCCGGTCTATCTGCTCCTCTCCGGACATGGCGATCGTGACGGCTTCTACGCCGGCAACGATCATGTCACCGCCACTGAGATCAGCGCGGCAATCAACCAGCTGCCCAACCTCAAGCTGCTGAACTTCTCCGCCTGCTCGATGATGGCCGGCCAGGTGCCGCAGCAGGTGCTGAACGCCCTGCCCGCCGGCCGGCATCTCACCATTTCCGGCTACACCACCGACACCGACTGGGGGAGCAGCGCCTGCCTGGAATTCTTCTATTACAGTTTGATTTTCGATCAGGAGCTGGCGCCCGCCGCCGCCGCGCGGCTGGTGCAGCGCGAACTGAACTTCGCCGGAGAGCGCCAGACCAGCGGGTCGCCCGTTGAGCCGCTC
This sequence comes from uncultured bacterium, assembly GCA_964517215.1. Taxonomy (GTDB): domain Bacteria; phylum DAOPZR01; class DAOPZR01; order DAOPZR01; family DAOPZR01; genus CAZFBR01. The sequence goes on along the minus strand of CAZFBR010000084.1, from coordinate 1,637 downwards.
GGCTTCACCTTCGTCGAAAAATAGGCCGGTTTTTCCGCCGGCCTCGCGCGTGAGGACCGAAACGCCGGCGCCCCCGGCCGGTGAATGCCGCCGGGAGCGCTATTAGGCCGCCATCTTCCCTCATCTGGCGCTCCGCGCCTTCCTCTCCCGCGATGAACAGCGGGCGGGGAGAAGCATGGGCTGCCATCGGCAACCAGAACGTAACGCATCACCTGCTCCAGGCAGTAACTGCCCGCCGGCGGCGCCGCAGTCCTGCCGTTCTTCGTCCCACAAACAGGAAAACCCGGCCGCAACGCGGCCGGGTTTTCAGACACAAACTCGCGTCAGGCGAGATTCAGGGCGGCCAGTTTTTCCTGCACCAGATCGTAGGTCTGACTGATGGTGTCGTTCACATAGCTGGGCAGCTCGTTGTCCGTCGCGCCATTCAGCATCCCCAGCGCTTCCGCAAAACCCTGGTTGATCGCATCGCTCATCAGCTGCTTGAAATTATCCACCGTCGCCGAACTGTCAGCATCATCGGCATGGTTTGTCTGGTAACTGCCGAAGAACGAGGCGGCGAAATCAACAATGCGCTGCGCCGTGTTCTCCGGGCTGAAGTAGTCCGTCAGTTCTGACGTAGCGCTGGTCGGCGCTTCAGCGGCATCCGTTCCCAGTGCGGCTTCCACCTTGGCCATGGTCACATCGTACAGCTTCTGCATCGCGGCCTGGGAGGTGGAGAGTTCCTTCCCCTCCTTCGACAATTCAAACGTATCGACACCATTGGTCGAATAGCTCATGGCCAGTTCGAACATCTCGGCCGTGCTGGAGGTGCTGGTATTGCTGTTGGTTGACTGGCTGGTGGCGCTGTAGCTGAGGTATTGGGCCAAATAATCGTAACTGGTAATCGAGTTCATCGTTCCCTCCTTGGATGATGAAATCTGAATTGGTGGCGAAAGCTCCGTTTTCCGCCGTACTTCCCTTATCGCCATGTTTGCCCCCGCACTTGAGCGGTTTTTGTATCTTTTTCATAGTTGCTTTCATCGCGACGAGTTATGCACTGGCACCGAACTCACGACCATATCGCCGGTTATGGCCGCTCTCCGCGCACAAATGCGCATTCTTCCCGGCAAAAACAGACGCGCTTGACAGTATGCGGCAAATATACGATGCTCACGGCGATGCAGTAATAACTGCGGAGCAAGCGGCGCAGCCCTGACAAGGAGCAGATCATGGACAATTATTTCAAGCAATATCCCGATGCCAACGGCCAATACGGCGAGTACGGCGGCGCCTATATCCCGCCGGTCCTGCAGGATGAAATGCGGAAGATCACTGACGCCTATTATGCCATCAGCAAATCGCACGCGTTTATTGCCGAACTGCGCCGCATCCGCAAACATTATCAGGGCCGCCCGACCCCCACGTATTATTGCAACAACCTCTCCAATATCTACGGCGGGCGCATCTATCTCAAGCGTGAAGATCTCAACCATATGGGCGCGCACAAGCTCAACCACTGCATGGGCGAGGCGCTGCTGGCCAAGTACATGGGCAAGAAGAAACTGATTGCCGAGACGGGGGCGGGCCAGCATGGCGTGGCGCTGGCCACCGCGGCGGCGTATTTCGGGCTGGAATGCGAGATCCACATGGCGAAGTGG
>CAZFBR010000083.1:0-13301 GCA_964517215.1 uncultured bacterium | reverse complement strand
GAACAGGCGGAACATGACCGCCATGAGATAAAGGTAGAGCGGTTCATGGTAGTAGGCGCGGTTTTCACCCCACCATGAGCCGTAGGCGATATCCAGCGCCTTCCCGACGAACATCTGTGCGTCGACCAGCGGGTAGTCAAGGTAACCGGTGGGGAGCAGCTGGGCGGCATACACCGCGCGCAGCAGCGCGGCGACCAGACCAATGATGACCAGCCAGCGGTTGAAATTCAGCATGGGCGGATTATCGCACGCGCCTGCGCCGGCGTCAACGGCGGCCGGTGCGGGACAGACAAAAACGGCCGGCAGGAAGCGATCCCTGCCGGCCGTTGCGGAAATGCTTACGGCTTGTAGATGTTGACCACCAGTCCGCTGCGCAGCTTGGGCTCAAACCACGTCGATTTCGGGGGCATGACCTCGCCCGCGTCGGCGATGGCGAGCAGGTCGCTGATGCTTACCGGGAACATGGCAAAGGCCACCGCGTGGCTGCCGTCGTTGACGATGCGCTCGAGCTCCTCCAGCCCGCGCAGGCCGCCGATGAAATCGATGCGCTTGTCCGTGCGCGGATTGGCGATGCCGAGCACCGGGGCGAGCAGGTTCTCCTGCAGCAGCGAAACGTCCAGCCGCTTCTGCGGGTCGTTTTCGTTGATCCCTTCCGGTTTGAACGTCAGCAGGTGCCAGGTCCGGTCGAGGTACATCGCCACCGTGTGGCGTGACGGCGGTTTCTGTTTCGACCACGGCTTGACCGTGAATGTCGTTTCCAGTTTTTTCATGAAATCAGCGCTGCTCAGCCCGTTGAGGTCCTTGACCGCCCGGTTGTAGTCCATGATGGCAAGCTGGTTGTCGGGGAAGATGACCGCGAGGAAGAAGGCGGTTGCGTCGGTCGCGTCCCACTTATGGTTCTCGACCGCCGAGGCGCTGCGATGATGCCCGTCGGCAATGTACATCAGGTCGACCGTTTTCATCTCCCCGGTGAGCGCGGCGATCTCCAGCGGGTCGGTGACCGTCCAGACCGTGTGGCCGAACCCGTCGGCCGAGGTGAAATCGGCGACCGGCGGGCGCTGCTGGATGGTTTTCACCAGGGCGTCGATGGCATCGCGATGGCGGTAGGTGAGGAAAACCGGCTCGGCGTGCGCGCCCATGGTGGCGATGAGCTTCGTGCGGTCCTCGACTTTGTCGGGACGGGTATGCTCATGTTTCTTGATTTTGTCGTCAGTGTATTCCTGCGCCGAGGCGAGCGCCACAATCCCCGTCTGGTAATGGCTCCCCATGCGCTGGCTGTAGATGTAGAGCGACGGGACCGCATCCTGCTTGAGGATCCCCTGCGCCACAAACTGCTGCAGATTCTTCCGCCCCTGCTGGTAGACCGCCTCGCTGTGCTCGTCCACGTCGGCCGGCAGGTCGATTTCCGGCTTGCAGATGTGCAGGAAGGAGAGCGGATTGCCCTGCGCCATTGCGCGCGCCTCCTGCGAATTGAGCACATCGTACGGCGGTGACGCCACCTGCCCGGCCTGTGCGGTGGTCGGCCGGAAGCCGCGGAACGCCCTGATATCTGCCATGACTGCCTCCTTCGGTGATTCAGAATGGCGGGATTGTATATCAAAGCGCGGGCAGTTGCAACTGCAGCGCCGGGAAATGATTGACGGGTATGGGGTCGGGTGCTATGATGCGCCAATGAAATCCGCCGCGTTTTTGCCGGCGCCGGGGGTGACGGCTTGCCGGTCGAACCTGATCGAACCTGCGCACAATACGCGGAAGGTGCGGGCCGGGGCACTCACCAGCCGCCGAGCGGCGTGCTGATGCGGCGATGTGCGGTTCCGGGCGCGGTACCGACGGAGCGGGTGCCATGAATCGCCGCGCGGCGGCAAGCGGTTTGGCGATCGTACTGCTTGCCGCATGCCTGCGGCTGGTTAACCTTGACTACTGTGAATTCAAGTCGGACGAGGCAAGCAACGCTTTCGCGGCGCGCACGGTTATCGCCACGGGCAACCCGGCCGCAGCGTCGGTCCCCACGTCCATCGGCGGGGTCATGCCCCCGCTGTTCAACCTGCTGCTGGTGCTCCCTTTCACCCTCTCACCCTCGCCGGTTTTCGCCACCCAATTGGTCGCGCTGGCCAATACCGCAGCGGTCGGGCTGCTCTTCGTGCTGGCGCTCCGCTGGTTCGGGTTGCGGACCGCCATCATTGCCGGACTGCTCTTTGCCGTCAATCCGTGGTCTGTCTTGTATGCCCGGAAGATCTGGCATCAGGACCTGGTGGCGCCGCTGGCGGTTATGGTCGGATGGTTCCTGTTCCGGGTGGTGATTGACCGCAAAGCGGCCGCACTCGTCCCGCTGGCGGGACTGCTCGCATTGGTTCCCCAGTTTCACGCCACCGCATGGGGTCTGACCCTGACCGCAGCCCTGGCGCTGGCGACGGGTGCGGGGCGGGTCCCCGCGCGATACTGGACCGGCGCGGCCGTGCTCTTTGCGGGGGTCGCCGCGCTCCCGTGGCTGCTCGACCCGATCGGCAGTACGGCCAATCTCCGGGCCCTGCGCGCGTACGCGACCCATCCGTGGCTCTTCGACCGGGAAGCATTCCTTGCGCCGCTGCGGCTGGCGACCGGGGTCGGGTTCGGCCTGTCGCCGACGATGGTCCTGCCCGGGATTGCCCAGTTTCTTCTGGCAGTCGGCTTGTTTGTGCTCGTGGCGGTCCGCTGCCATCGCCCGGAGAACCGCATCCTGCTGTGCTGGCTGGCCGGCCCGGTGGCAATCGGGCTGACCAGCCGGATCACGCCCCCGCACCACTATTTTCTCGCGCTGCTGCCGGTGCTCCCCCTGCTGTTGGCGGTTGGGCTGACCGAATCGGGCCGGGAAACCGGCGGCGGGCGGGGCGCACTGCGGCAATGGACCGCGGGGACAGTTGCGGCGGCGCTGGTGATCGCGCAATTGTGGTTGTCAGGGACATTCTTCGTCCGCGACCTGCCGCGCGCGACCATCATCGCGCGGATGGATTATGGCCGGCCGCTGGCGGTGCGGGTGGCTGCCGTGCGCGCTGCGCTGGCTGATGGTGAGCGCGATCCGGTTGTGATCCATCAACGCCTGCAGTTGGCTTTGCCCGGGGTTGGCCCGGACGAGCTGCGCACCACCGCGTACCTGGTGCAGTGGCTCGGGGCCGGGAGCGAATAGGTTAATCGTTTGCTACACCGGCCACACCGGCTGTGGAGCGGGAACCTGTCCCAACAGGCCGCCGGCGGCTTCTGCAGCAGGGGCTGCCGCTGCAGGACGTTCCGGGTGGATTCTGCACGCTGGATACTATGCCCGGGTTCGCGGCTGCAGATCACGTGCCGTCGGTGGTGTTTTCGGCTTGAGCGCACGGGGAATCGGCTGGATGGGAGCATTGACGGGGCAGGGCGCTGGTGGTAGGATGGCGGTTATGGAGGGTCGCGGATGCAGATTACGATGACGACGCCGGCATTGCTCTTTCCGGCGATTACGCTGATGCTGCTGGCATATACCAACCGATTCAACTCGCTGGCCGGACTGCTGCGCCACCTGTACCGTGACTACTGCCGGCAACCGCATCCCGCCATTCGCCTGCAAATTGATTACCTGCAGCGGCGTGTTATCCTGATCAAGAACATGCAGTTTCTTGCGGTCTCGAGCTTTTTCCTCTGTGTTTTTTGCATGCTGCTGCTGGTGTTCCATGAGTCGATAGCCGCGGCGGTGTTCGTGCTGAGCCTGCTCTTCCTGCTTGGATCGCTTGGCATTTCCATCTGGGAGATTCACCTGTCGGTGGCGGCGCTCAATATTCAGCTGGCGGATCTTGACCGTTCTTCAGTTGAGCGCGACGGCTGCCCGCTGCCGACGGCGAACGACGAGGAGGCGGGCCTGTGATGCTGCTGCGCCTGCCGGCGGCCGTCCTGCTGCTGGCGGCCCTGCACCTGGCGGTGCCGGCGCAGGCGGCAGTGACGCTGACCCCGCTGACTGATAATGTGATGCTGCCGGTCCCTGCGCTGCTGCCGGGCGACACCGCCACCGGGCAGATGCATATCGACCTGACGTACCTGATGCCGCAGGGTGATACGGCGGCGGCGCGGATCGGCAGGGCGCTGCATGCGGCGTTCTTTTTCGCGCCGGTCTGGGGCGACGGTGAGGATTCGCGGCCGTTCCCGGCTGAACCGGCGGCGGCGCTGGCCGATTTTCGCGGTCGGATTGTGGCGGAATACCAGGCGGCCATGGCCGGCGGCGATACCGAAATGCCGCTGTTTGCGCGCTGCTGGGAATACGAGCAGCGTCTGGAGCTGCATGCCCGCGCCCGCGGGACGCTGACGCTGGCCCAGTCGTTTATCACCTATACGGGCGGCGCGCATGGTTTGTACGGCGTGAGCTATCTGGTTTTCGATGAGGAAACGGGCGAACGGATCGGACTGGCAGATCTCTTCACGCCCGGCAGCGACACCCGCATCACCCGGCATCTTGAACGTTGTTTCCGCACAGCCAACGATATCCCGGATACGCAGCCGCTGGCGGAACTGCTGAACGTCGCCACCATCCCGGTAACCGACAACTTTTCTCTGGATGAAACCGGCATCACCTTCCGCTACAATCCCTACGCCATCGCCTGTTATGCCGCCGGCGCCATTGACATCACAGTGCCGTGGCCGATGCTGCAGGACTGTCTCTGCCCGGACGGCATCAGTTTGCGTTTTCGCCCAACCGGCGGCCGTTGAACAAAAGCTGACCGGACCGTTTATCGCGGCTGCACAATTCCCGATACAAAAACAACGGCAGTACCTGCCGAAATGACGCCCGTGCCTGTCAAGACGGCACGCTTTCTCGCCGATAACAGGAAGTGGAGCTCCCCTATGTTTATGGTGTCAGGCGGCGGAGTGAGGAGGCGGACATGGCGGCAGAGCGCAGGGCGCGCTGGATGATGGTGATCAGCGGACTCCTGTTGATGATGGCGATCGGTCTGGTGGCGAAGGCCGATCTGCCGCTGGCGGCAGCGGCGCAGGCCATCCCGCAAACCGGGATCTCGCCGGCCAATCTGGAACAGTTCAACCAGGAACACCAGATCGAACTCTATACGTTGTATTATGATTTCGACCATGACGGGGACATAGATATTGCTTATGCCATGGAGGGGCCCATCCGCATCGTCGAAAACCAGTCGGTGCCGACCGCGGTGCCGCTGCCGGTGATCCGGTGAGCAGCCCGATGATCCGCGCAGGCATGAATCAGGAGTGCGCACAGTGAACGAACCGGTGCAGAACGATTGCAATTATCTGGCAACCCTTGCCGGCGGACTGGCCCATGAAGTGCGCAATCCGCTGAACGCGATGGAACTTAATCTGCAGTTGATGATTGAGGAATTGGCGGCGATTGAGGACGAGCATGGCGGACGGCTGCGGCGACGGGCGGCGCTGATCCGCGACGAGGTGCGCCGGCTTGACCGCATCCTGCAGGAATTCCTGAATTATACCCGCGGCCCCGAACTGCAGCGCGCGCCGCTTGCCGTGAACGATCTTCTGGAGCGCACGCTGGAAGTCATTGCGATCCAGGCGGGCCAGCAGAATGTGCGGGTGATGAAAAGTTTTGCCTCCGATCTGCCGGTTGTGCCGCTGGACGGGGGCGTGCTGCAGCAGGCGCTGCTGAACCTGTGCCTGAACGCACTGCAGGCCATGCCGCAGGGGGGCGACCTCATCGTGCGCACCCAGCGGCAGAACCGGTCGCTGCGGATTGACATCATTGACACCGGGATCGGCATTCCCGATGAATCGGCAGCCCGGGTGTTTCAGGCATATTATTCGACGCGGAAGGGCGGCAGCGGGCTGGGCCTTGCGCTGGCCCGGCGCTATGTCGAAGCGCATAACGGCACGATCGCCTTTGCCAGCGTGCCGGGACAGGGCACGGACTTCACGGTGTTGCTGCCGCTGCCGGGAGAAGGAGCGTCATGAGCGAGACGAACAAACCCGCGGTGCTGGTGGTTGACGACGATCCGGGCGGCGGCGCCGCCCTGGCGGAGGCGCTGGCGGCACTGCCGGTGACAGTGACCCGTGCAGAGAGCGGCGACGCAGCAATGCGCGCGCTCGACGCCACGGAATTCGCGCTGGTCATCACCGATCTGGTACTTCCGGGCATAGACGGCATGGAGGTGTTGCGCCGCGCGCAGCAGTTGTGGCCCGACACGGAAGTGATCGTGGTTACCGGCTACGGCAGCATTGAGCGCGCGGTGGCGGCGATGAGCGCGGGGGCGTTCACCTTTCTGACCAAGCCCCTCAACCTGCAGCAGGTGCGGCTGCTGGCGCGCCGGGCGCTGGGCCAGCGCGACCTGCAGCGCGACAACCGCCGCCTGCGCACGGAACTCGGCGAACGGACCGGGGCGCAGGGGATTGTCGGGCAGTCGGCGGCGATCGTTCGCGTGCGGGAGATGGTCCGCCAGCTCGGTCCGGTGGAGGCGACGGTGCTGCTGCTGGGCGAAAGCGGCACGGGCAAGGAGGTTGTGGCGCGCGCACTGCATGCCGCCTCGGCGCGGCAGGAACGCCTCTTCCTGCCGGTCAATTGCGCAGCCATTTCGCCATCGCTGCTGGAAAGCGAGCTGTTCGGGCATGAGAAGGGGGCATTCACCGGCGCGGTCAAGGAGCGGCCGGGCTTTCTCGAAATGGCCAACGGCGGCACGCTTTTCCTCGACGAAATCGGCGAATTGCCGCTCGATCTGCAGGCCAAACTGTTGCGCGTGCTCGATGAACAGACCTTCTACCGGGTCGGCGGCAGCCAGCCGGTGCGGGTGAATATCCGCCTGATCGCGGCAACGAACCGCGACCTGGAACAGGCCGTTCGCGAGCAGCGGTTTCGTGAGGATTTGTTCTACCGGCTGAATGTGGTGCAGATCCAGCTGACGCCGCTGCGCGAGCGGCAGGAGGACATCCCCCTGCTGGTCGAGCATTTCCTCGGGCAGTTGGCCCGCCAGTACCAGCGGCCGGCGCCCGGCCTGACCCCGGCGGCGCTGCAGGTGCTGCAGAACTATGCCTGGCCGGGCAATGTGCGCGAATTGCGCAATTGCATTGAAAGCATGCTCGCCTTGAGCCGGGCGGCGACCCTTGATGCCGACGCGATCCCGGCACGGGTGCGGCTGGCGGCGCCGACGCCGGCGGCGGCACCGGTTGCCGGCGACTGGCGCGGGCGCACGCTGGCGGAACTGGAACGCATGGCCATCGAGCAGGCGCTGGCGGACCACCGGCACAATCGTCGCGCTGCGGCGAAGCAGTTGGGGGTGCCGGAGCGCACCTTTTATCGCAAATTGAAGGAGTACGCACTCGCATGAAGGTTATTCTGGCCAGTCAATCGCCGCGGCGGCAGGAACTGCTGCAGCGCGCGGTGGCGGAGTTTGTCATCGACCCGTCTGATTACGACGAGAGCATGAGCACGGGCGAGACCCCGGCGCATTACGCGGCGCATTGCGCGCTGATGAAGGCCAAAACGGTGGCGCAGCGTCGCGGCGGCGATGAGGCGGTGATCGGTTCGGATACCATCGTCGTCCTGGACAACGAAATCTACGGCAAACCCGCCGACCATGCGGATGCGGCGCGCATGCTGCGCGCGCTGAGCGGCCGCACCCACCAGGTGATCAGCGGGATTGCCGTGGTGACCCCGCGCGGGGAATGGTCGGACGCGGTGAGCACCGATGTGACGTTCAAGGCGCTGGCGGAGGAAGATATCGCCTGGTACATCGGCACCGGCGAACCGGCGGACAAGGCGGGGGCGTACGCGATTCAGGGTCTGGCGGCGAAATTCATCGCAGGTTATGCCGGAGATTATGACAATATCGTCGGGCTGCCGGTGGCGGCCCTGCGGACGATGCTGGCGGCGGCGGGGGTGGCGACGCGCCCGGCGGCGGCGGCACAACGGAATTGAAGGAGGAGAACATGCGAAATATGGTGATGCTGGCGGCGCTGCTTGCGGTGATGTTGGCGACGGGCTGCGGGTACGGAACGATCCGCGGCATGGTGGTTGACGATGCCAACAACCCGCTGATCGGGGCGAATGTCTTTACCGATCCGCCGACCCAGTCGGTGCTGACGGACGAGAATGGCTATGTCATGCGCGGGATTCCCGTCGGGGTCTATACGGTGAAAACCTCGAAGATCGGGTACGTTGCCCAGCGGCGTGATGTCACGGTGGAACGTGACGTCATCGTCAACGGCGACATGCAGTTGAAGCGGGCGGAATAGGCACGAGCCATGCGTCGCGTGCCGGGCTTCCTTGCGCTGGCGGCGGTGCTGCTGCTGGCACTGCTGCTGCCGGCGGCGGCGCTGCCGCTGGAAGTGACCGAACAGCGCACGCTGCGCGTTGGCGATACCATGACGGTAATTCTGCCGCTCGACAGCGGCCTGCAGGCATGGCGGCTGCTGGGCGCTGACCCGGCGGTGCTGGAGGTGCGCGAACAGGCGGTGACGCCATTCACCTATGTGCTGACCGTGGCGGGGATCGCGGGCGGTGAGGCCCGGCTGGTCCTGCACAAGGCCTTTACGGTGCCGCCGGAAACCGTGCTTGAGCAGCGGACTATCCGCATCCGCGTGATTGGTCCGCTGGCGACGGCAATTCCGGCGGCGGCAAATGTTCCGGCGGTGGATACGGTGCCGGTCGTGACGCCGGTAGCTGTGTCTGATACGGTGGCGGCGGATACCCGCCTGCTGACGTTGTATCGGCTGCTGCGCCAGCATCATGGCGATACGCCGACAGCGGCGCCTGCCCCCACGGCACCCGCCCCGGTGACCGCCGGTACAGCCGTCACCAGCACAGCCGCGCCGCCGGCGGCTGCCGTGCCGACCCCCGTGCGCCGGCGACCGCGCGCGGAATGGGTGACGTCGGCGGAACTGGTGGACGGCAAACCGCGGCGCGAGCTGCTGAGTACGGTGGCCGGCTGGCTGGGCGTGGCGGATGAGCTGTACCAGGCGGGATTTTTCGACCGGGCGCAGCAGGAGTACGAGCGCGCGGCGGCCTTTTCCCTGCCGGTCGAACAGCAGGCGCGGGCGCAGGGGAGCATTGCAGAATGCCGGTATCATCAGGGCGATCAGGGCGGGGCGATCAGCCGCTTCCGCGAGATGCTGGCCATGCCGGCGAACAGCTGGCAGCCGCGCGCGCGCCTGCGGCTCGGGCAACTCCTCCTGGAAAGCGGCGAAGTCAGCGATGCGATTCGGGAATTCATTTATCTGCGCGCCGGCGGGAACGCGCTGGCGCGCGATGCGCAGTTCCATCTGGCGCAATGCTATGCGCGCCTCCTGCGCTATGATGAGGCGCTGGCTGAATTGCAGCGTGCGGCGAGCCACGAGACGCGGCCCGACTGGCGGGCGCGCATCAGTTATGAAACCGCAAAAATCTACGATTATGTGCCGGCCTTGCGCGATTACTATCGCGCACTATCCTACTATCGGCTGGTGAATACGGGCGAATATGAGCAGGCTGCTGCGACCCGGGCCCGGACGATCGAGGAGGAGTATCTGTGAGATACCTGCGGCAGATGCCGGGCTGGCTGGCGGGCGTCGTGTTCGCCATGCTGGCAATCCTGCTCATTCAGCTGGCGGATATTACTTCCTATCCGACCCTGTCCGGTGTTATTATGATGGGACTGATTGTGGCGGCGATTGCCCTGATGTCCAAGCCCTGAAAACACCGCCGCCGGAAGCGGATGCTTCCGGCGGCAGAAGAATAGCTGGGTTATTCGGCGGCGGGTGCGACGGTCTTCTTGACCCGTACGGCCTTGATGACCTTGCCTGCCTTCAGGCAGCGTGTGCAGACCCGCTTGCGCACCGTCTGGCCGTTGACCGTGGTGCGGACCGATTGCAGATTGGGCAGCTGCCGGCGCTTGGTCCGGTTGTTCGCGTGACTTACATTGTTCCCGACCAGCGGGGTTTTGCCGCATACGGCGCATTGCTGTTTCATGACACTCACTCCTGGCGCTGAATCGCTCAGATTCAGATAATCTGGCAGACCTTATAGCATAGTTCGTTTGCTGACGCAAGTGGTTGTCCTGCCGCGGGGCCGGCGACGGGCGGGTCTTGACGTTCCGTGGTGAGTAACATAGAATGATTCAATTGGTTAGGCAGGAACCGTCACTGCAGCTGCAGCATGCGTTTCGTGTGCAGGTGGGGATGGTGACTGCGGTTTGCGTTGCCAAACGACGGACTTTTCGGGCGACCGTGTGGGCGTAAGGATTGGCGGCAAATTTACGGCATGGCGAGTGTTAGAACATGAAACTGGCGATTGACGGCGGCACTCCGGTGCGCGCGGAATTCCTTTCGTATGCCCGGCCCAAGATCGAAGAGGCGGCCATCGCCGAGGCGGTCGAGGCCATGCGTTCGGGATGGCTGACCACGGGCCCGCGCGTGAAGAAATTCGAGGAAAAGTTTGCCGTGTATTGCGGTATTCCGTATGGGGTGGCGGTCAACAGCTGCACGGCGGCGCTGCATCTCGCGCTGCTGGCGGCCGGGGTCGGGCCGGGTGACGAGGTGATCACCACCCCCATGACCTTCGTTGCCACCGCGGAGGCGATCCAGTATTGCGGTGCGACGCCCGTGCTGGCCGATGTCGATCCGCGCTATCTCAATCTCGATCCCGCTTGCGTGGCGGAAAAAATTACGGTTAAAACGAAGGCGATTGTTCCCGTGCATTTCGCGGGGACCGCTTGCCCGATGGACGAGCTGCTGGCGCTGGCGCGGCAGCACAACCTGAAAGTCGTCGCCGACGCGGCGCATGCCTCGGAAACGCAGTACCGCGGGAAGAATGTGGCCCATTACGGCGATTTCGTCTGCTACTCGTTCTATGCGACCAAGAACCTGCCGATGGGCGAGGGGGGGCTGGTTGCCACCCGTGACGAGGCGGGGGCGAATCTCGTGCGGGAACTGCGCCTGCACGGGATGAATGCGCAGGCGTGGAAGCGCTACAGCAGCAAGGGGTTCACCCTGAGCGAGGTGGTGCGACAGGGGTACAAGTACAACCTGACCGATGTTGCCGCCGCGCTTGGCCTGCATCATCTCGCGGTGCTGGAACAGAATCTGATCTACCGCACGCGGCTGGTCGAGCGTTACCGCGCCGGCCTCGCCGACCTGCCCGAAGTGGCGACCCTGCCGGTTCCCGACTACTGCCGGCCGGCCTACCATCTCTTTGCCATCCGGTTTGCGCTCGACCGCCTGCGGGTCGACCGCAACCAGCTCGCCAGTGCGCTGCAGGAGGAAAATATCGGGGTGAGCGTGCATTTCCACGCGCTGCCCCTGCATCCCTTCTATCGCGAACAGTACGGCATGCGGCCGGAGGAGTACCCCGTCGCGGTGGCGGCGTCGCGTGACATCCTGTCGCTGCCGCTGACCCCTGCCCTGACGGAGCAGGATATCGACGATGTCATCGCCGCGGTGCACAAAGTCGTCGCGGCCTACCGGAAGTAACGATGGATTTTGTTGAACTGGGCAGAACGATCGATGGCTGTATTCCTGTCTCCAGCAAGGTGCTGGGCATCGCCGCGGCAGTTGTTGGAGTGGCAGCGGTTGGGATATATATTGCCTGCGGCAAGAATCCGCGGGTGGCTGCAAGTATCGGCCCGCGCTGGCGCCGTAGCTTGCTTGCTGCAGGTTTGGCGCTGCTGGCCGTTTTTGGCATTAAGCTGTTTGCGGAACAGAGTCACCATGAAGGGCCGACATGTTATGCACCGACACCCATACTCTCGGTTACAAGAGGCGTAGACACACTGAATACACAAACGGATCTGCTCGAACAACTCATCGCGCAGGATGCAATAAACACTGATACGGCTGATATGGCGATCGAACGAGTGGTTTATACGCTAGGCACAATGAGTGGGCTGTACCCACGAATGGGTATAATGGAAACTCATTCGATACCGGCACCACATATTATGCCGGCGGTGAATGATGCACTTGCGGTATTGAAGAAACTGGACCGGCTGGTTCTGAAACACTCGGATTGGAAAAAGGTGCGGGCTTTGCAGAAAGAAATCACAGCAATCCTGCAATCAGATCGAGATGCGGTCTCGGTACCGGCAGAACGTGGAGAGATTCTGCGGCAGATTACGGATGCAAATGCATTACTGGACGGATTGGTGGCGAAACGGTTATTGCATGAGACAGAGGCCTCATTGCTGAAGGCAGATCTGGTCGAGCAACGGCGGCAGCTTGAAGATGTTTGGGCTGATACTGGCGATGAACGTACCGCTGCTGATATGTGTTACCTGCGTTTGCAGGCAAAAAAAGAATCGTTGAGCATGCTCGGTGAATATTGCGAACATCCTGCGGCAATCCGGGAATCGTTGGATGCGGTACGCAGGGATTTGACATATATTTCAATTGAACGGCAGCAGCAGAATATTACGGTAACACACGATACTGTTGCCGTAAGCCAGCTGGTGGCGCAGGTATCAGAATCGATGCAGCAAATCGATCAGCGGCTCTTGCTGTTTGCGGCGAGCACCTATCGGGAATTGCCGGCAAGCATCACCACACCGCCACCGGCGAATACAACTGACGAACACTGATTGGCAAGGAGAATACAATGGCAGAGCGGATTAGCTATTCGAACGGCAAACTGCAGGTCCCGGACAATCCGGTCATCCCGTATATCGCGGGGGACGGGATCGGACCGGATATCACGCGCGCGACGATGATGGTCATCGACGCGGCGGTGGCGAAGGCGTACGGCGGCCGGCGCGCGCTCGGCTGGCACGAGATGATCGCGGGCGAAGTGGCGCTGGCGCAAAAGAAGGAGCTGCTGGGCGACGATGTCCTGCAGATGATCACCGACTGCCGCGTGGCGCTCAAGGGGCCGATGACCACGCCGGTGGGCGGCGGGTTCCGCTCGGTCAATGTGACTTTGCGGCAGAAGCTTGACCTGTACGCCTGTGTGCGCCCGGTGCGCTATTTCCCCGGCGTGCCGTCGCCGCTGAAGCATCCGGAAAAGGTCAACGTGGTCATCTACCGCGAGAATACCGAGGACGTGTACGCGGGGATCGAGTGGAAGGCGGGCTCGCCCGAAGCGGCCAGGGTGCGCGCGGCGCTCAAGGATGCGGTCGGCACCGTGCTGCGCGAGGATGCGGGGCTCGGCCTGAAACCGATCAGCGAGATGGGGAGTAAGCGCCTGGTGCGCGCGGCGATCAAGTACGCCCTGCAGCACAAGCTGCCGTCGGTGACGCTGGTGCACAAGGGGAACATCATGAAGTTCACCGAGGGCGCGTTCCGCGACTGGGGCTATGCGGTGGCGCGCGAGGAGTTCGGCGCGACGGTGATTGATAAAAGTCCGTGGTGCCGGATCGCCAACG
>CAZFBR010000082.1:0-13328 GCA_964517215.1 uncultured bacterium | reverse complement strand
GCCGCAGTGGGTGTGCTAAACTTCATGGTCGCCATCCTGGCGCGGGAGAATTGGTCATGATTTATGTGCTGCGCTTCTGCCTGATGCTGTTGGCTCTGCTCTTCACCGGATGCGCCGCCGTCAACGGCGCGGTTGCGGCGGATACCGCACCCGATCCGGACCGCGGGCCGGTCTATGCCTACGTCAATGACCGCCCGGTCTATGCCGCGGACATCACCGCGCAGATCAACGCGCTGCCATACTACCAGCGCCAGCAGTTGTCCACCCAGCCGGGCGGCATCCAGGCCTTTGTCGATGATTTCCTCACCGCGCGCCTGGTCGCCGACGAGGCGCGCGCCCAGGGCGTTGAATCGACCGACACCTACCAGCGCAAACTGGCCACCGCCGCAGAGCAGATCCTGCTGGAAACCTACATGCAGGTGCTGATCAACCGCGTCGCTGCGCCGAATGATTCCGAGGTGGAGGCGTACTACCGGCTGAATATCGCCAATTTTACCCGGCCGGCCGCAGTGACCCTGATGTTCGTCCAGGTCGCTGATTCCGCCACCGCCGACCGCGTGTACGCCGAGGCGCAGGCCGGCGCCGATTTTGCCGCGCTCGTCGCCCGCTCGTCGCTGGCCGCCGATTCCGTCACCACCCTGCAGGAAGGGAATCTGCCGGCCGGACTGCGCAGCACCCTGGCGGCAACGCCGGACAGCGGGATCTGCCCGCCGTTCGCCACCGCGCCGGGGACCATCTATGTGTTCAAGAAACTCTCCGCCACCCCCGCCGCAGTCGTTCCTGTCGATGAGGTGCGCGACAGCGCGCGGCAGGCCGCCTTCCGCGAGAAGGTGTCGCTGTATATGCAGGTCTATCTCGAGACCCTCAAACGCGACCATCCGTTCCGCATTATCGGCACCGTGCCGCCGCTGGCGCCGGCCGCCGCCCGCCCGGCCGGAGACGACCATGGCAACTGAGGATCTGATCCGCCAGCTGCTGGTCAATCTCGGCGAGGACCCTGCGCGCCCCGACCTGGTGCGCACGCCCGAACGGGTGCGCGAGTCGTATGACTTTCTCACCCGCGGCTATCGCGAGGACCGCGACGCCATTTTCGCCGGCGCGGTCTATCCCGCGCATGGACGGGACATGATCGTCATGCGCTCGATCGAGCTTTATTCCATGTGCGAGCACCACATGCTCCCGTTCTGGGGCAAATGCCATTTCGGCTACATCCCCGACGCGCACATCTGCGGAGCGAGCAAGATCCCGCGGCTGGTCGACCATTATGCGCGGCGGTTGCAGCAGCAGGAGCGGCTTACCCGCGAGGTGGCCACCGCTTTCATCGATTACGTCAAGCCGCTGGGCGTGGCTGTGGTCATCGAGGCGCAGCACCTGTGCATGATGATGCGCGGCGTTGAGAAGCAGAACAGCCGCATGCAGACCTCGTGCATGCTCGGGGTTTTCCAGAAGGACCCCCGCACCCGCGCGGAGTTCCTCTCCCTCATCCAGTCATAATATGAGCACTGCGCGCGCGCGCCTGCTGCTGCTGGCCATCGCCCTGTTCGCTGTCGGCAATTTCGCCGACCTGTGCCGCCGCTATGTCCGCGAGCCGAATTTCCAGGACTACGGCTATTTCGCCTGGCAGGCGATGATCCTCGACCGTTTCGGCTCCCCGTGGGACCCGGCCGCACGCGCCGCTGCGGAACAGGCGGTGCACTTTCCGCATACCATCTCCGTGGCGCATTACTTCCCGTCGTTCTTTCTGCTCCTGATCCCGCTCACCCGCCTCCCCTACGCAGCCGGCGCGCTCCTCTGGTTGGGATTGGCGCTGGCGGCCATGCTCTTCGCCCTCGTCTGCCTGTGGCGCTGGTTCTGCCGCGACCGTCAGCCGCATGCCGGGGCGGCGCTCATCCTGCTCTTGCTCTGGTTCTACTACCCGCTGCGCTTCAATATCGGCACCGGCCAGAACAACCTGCTCACCCTCGGGCTCATGCTGCTGGCCATGGAACTGGTCGCCCGCCGCCGGTCGTGGCTGGCGGGGCTGCCGCTGGCGCTCGCCGCACTGTGCAAGATCATTCCCCTGGTCCTGCTCGCGCCGCTGGCGCTGCGCCGCGACTGGCGCGCGCTGGGGTCGACCCTCGTCTGGTTTGCCGTGTTCAACCTGCTGACCCTGACCGTGCTGCCGTTTTCCGCGTTCAGCGACTTTTCCGCCGCGGTGGCCTACAAGATGCAGACCGACGCGCACTGCATTTTGAGCTTCTCCGTGCACGCCCTGGCCTGGCGGCTGACCGGCAGTAAAACCGTTGCCGGCGCCGTCCAGAATCTCGTCTTCCTCGCCACCGTGCTGGCTGCCGCGTGGCTGACCTGGCGGCGGCCGGCGCTCGGCTGGCCGCAGCTCACCGCGCTCTGGTCGCTGGTCATGCTGATCGGCTCCGCCTTTCTCGGCGAGGCACACCTGATCTTCGCCCTCCCCGCGCTCGTCGCCGCCTTCGTCCTCATTCCCGAATCAGGCGCCGGGATGTACCGGCAGGCGGCGGTCTGGCTTGCTGCCGCCGCGCTGCTCGGACTGCAGTACTACCCGGACGGCCTGCGCCTCGCCTTCGTCTGGCCGCTGACCGCACTGCTCAACTGCAAGCTGTACGGGCTGTTGCTGCTCGCCGGCCTCTATTTCCGCCAGCTGGCAGTGCCCCGACCCGCATAGTCAGAGCGTTTGCCCTGTTCCGCGCCGCCGTGCTATAATAGTTCGTCGCATTCAGCGGCCGGAGGTTTGCTATGAAGTCGGGATTGGCCCGGGCCATCGAAAAAAACAACGATGGGGTCAAGCTATATCAGGAAGGCAAGCTCAAGGAAGCCATGAACGCCTTCAATGAGGCGATCAAAGCCAACCCCGAATATGCCGTTGCCTATCATCATCTCGGCCTGCTCTATTACAAAATGGGGCAGTTCCGCGAAGCGGTGCGCAATTTCAACTCCGCCAAATCGCTCAATTACAGCAACGCCCAGCTCGATTACTACATGAAGTTGGCGCAGAAGGAAGTGGGCGACGTCGATCCGTTCCTTGCCGCGCAGGAGGTTTCCGACCGGCCGCTGCAGAGCCTCTGCCCGGCCTGCAGTGAACCGGTGAATGCCGATTTCGCCTACTGCCCGATGTGCAAGGCGCGGCTGGGCGATCCGGAATGCCCGAACTGCAATGCGCGCATCAAGAAGGAATGGAAGGCCTGCCCCTACTGCGGCAAGGAACTCCCGCGCGATGACCGGTAGCGAGACCCCGCTCACCCGCAACCAGCTGAAGCAGTACAAGCGGCTGAAGACGCGGCGCGGGCGGCAGGAAGCGGGCAAGTTCCTGCTTGAGGGCGTCAATGTCGTCAGCGCCGCTGCCCGACTGATTCCGCTCGAGCAGGTTATCGCCGCGCCCGAGCTGCTGGGGCTGGCGGAGGGACGCGCGCTGCGGGCGCAGCTCGCGCAGGTGCCCTGGCGCACCACCCGCCCGAATTGGCTGGAGCAGCTCACCGGCGCCGTCACCGCCCAGGGGGTGGTGGCGATTGCCCCGCTCCCCGACCCGGTGTTTGCGCCCGAACGCTGGCGGCGCGTGCTCCTGCTCGACCGGGTGCAGGATCCCGGCAACGTCGGTGCCCTGCTGCGCGCCGCCGCCGCCTTCGCGTATGATGCCGTTCTGGCACTCCCCGGCACCGCTGATTTCTATCATGAGAAAGTGTTGCGGGCCGCCGCGGGGTTTGGGCTCAACCTGCCGTTGCTCGCCATCAGTCCGGCGCAGCTGCCGGCGCTTGCGGCCGCCGGCTTTGTCTTCATCTGGGGCAACCCGCACGGCGGCACGCCTGTCCAACAGATGGTATGGCCGGACCGGGCCGCCCTCTGGGCGGGCAATGAAGCCGGCGGTGTGGCGCCGGACTGGCAGGCCGGCGCGCATGCCGTCACCGTGCCGTCAAGCCCGGGGGTTGAATCACTCAATGTCTCGCTGTCAACCGCCATTATCATGGCGCAACAGTATCTGTCGGGAAAGGATTAGAATTATGCGCATGCTCTTGAGTCGCACCCTGCTGGCCGCCATCCTCGCCGTTATGGCCGCCGGCTGCTGGAATGTGGGCTCGGTAATCACCGGCGGCGACGATGACGCCACCCACTACCGTGAGGCGACGATCGAACGCTTCACCAAGGCCGACGGGCTCCCGGATGAGCGGGTCACCGCCGTCGCCGTCTCCCCGACCGAGGTCTGGGTCGGCACCGCCAAGGGCGTGGCGGTCATGAACCGCCAGACCAAGCAGTGGGTCGTGCACACCCGCACCAGCACCAACGGCAAGCTGCCGTCGAACGAGATCACCGCGCTGGCGCGCGACACCCGCGGCCGCATCTGGATCGGCACCGCCAAGAAGGGCGTGGTCCGTGTCGGCCGGCTCAACTGGGACATCTTCGACGCCAATAACGAGCTGCCCGGCAGCATCATCACCGCGATCTACGCCGAGCCGTCGGGCGTCGGGCTGGACGACGACAATGTCTGGGTCGGCACCACCCGCGGCCTGGCCCGCTACAACGCCGACGGCTGGTTCGTCTACCAGGCCCCCGCCGTTTTCGCCACCCTGCAGGACGACAGCATGCTCTCCGACGAAGTGCGCTGCCTCGGGGCCGACGACAGTTTCCTGTGGTGCGGGAGCGACAAGGGGGTCGCCCGCTATAACGACGTCAACTGGAAGAAATGGGCCCCCGAGGGCGGCTTCGACCTCGAGACCATGGAATTCACCAGTCCCGACCGCTATCCGATCAAGGAAGACGAGATCGCCTGCATTTCCTACGACGGCAGGGAATGGCTGTACATTGCCGCGCGCCGCGCGCAGATCGCCGCCTTCGACGGGGCGAGCTGGCGCAACGTGCCGATCGAGCGCGGCTGCGACATCACCGCCATGCAGGCCATGCCCGACGGCACGCTTTGGGTGGCGCGGCACAACTCGCTGGCCTCCTTCTCCGACCTGCGCCGCTACGATCCGCACACCGAGAAGTGGCAGATCATGACCACCGCCGACGGCCTGCCGTCCAACCAGATCAACTGCATCGTCGTCGAGGGGAATTCCCTATGGCTCGGCACCGACAAGGGGGTGGCGCACCTGATCCTGCCGGCGCCGGCAGCGCCGGCGGCGCGGCCGAACCTGACGGACACGCCGGCCGTCCGCCCGAGCGGACCCGCCGGGGCGCGCGACAGCAGCGATGATTAAACGCAGCACCCTGCTGGTGACCAACAAGCTGGGGTACATTCGCGGCCATGCGCGTCCGCCGGTCAAGTGCATCCTCTGCGGGGTCGTGCAGCGCGACCCGCGGGTCGAGTCGCTGGAGATCTACCGCACCCGCCGCATCCTGGTGTCGCTCAATCTCTATCCGTATTCGCCCGGACATCTGCTCATCCTGCCGCTGCGCCACTGCACCGACATCCGCGAGCTGACCGCCGCCGAACAGCGCGAACTGCTGGCGGCGCAGGGGCATTGCCTGTCGCTGGTTGAGCAGGTCTACCAGCCGCGCGGATTCAATATCGGCTACAATCAGGGCGAATCGAGCGGGGCCAGCATTGACCATCTGCATCTGCACATCGTGCCGCGCTACCGCAACGAAGTGGGGTTCATCGACGTCATCGGCGGGGCGCGGGTCATTGTCCAGGACCCGCACGAAACCGCCGCCGGCCTGCGCGCCGCGCATCGCGCGCTGCAGCGGGCGCCGTCGCGCCGCCGCCGGAACGCATCATAGGAGCCAATCATGGAGATCAGGGAATTCCAGGAGCACATCCGCGGCCTCTACGCCGGCCGCGACACCACCCGCGGACTCGACCGCACCATGCTGTGGCTGGTTGAAGAGATCGGGGAGCTGGCCGAAGCCGTGCGCCAGAACGACCGGGTCAAGCTTGAGGAGGAACTGGCCGACGTCGTCGCCTGGGCCGCCAGCGTCGCCAACGTCACCGGGCTCGATCTGGAGGCCATTTTGCGCAAGAAATACGGCGCTACCTGTCACTACTGCAGGCAGAACCCCTGCGCCTGCACCAAGGGTTGACAGTTTCCCGCCGCTGTGCTACCATCCCGACGGTAACAGGCGCGTAGCTCAGTTGGTTAGAGCGCTTGCTTGACATGCAAGAGGTCGGCGGTTCAAGTCCGCCCGTGCCTACCATTCTTCCCAAACGCCCCCTTCGCCACTTCGGCGAAGGGGCTTTTGTATGTGACGCCGATACTTGTGGCGTTGAAGGTCAGGTTCAAGACCACCAACTGCAGAATCTCCCGACGGAGCTCCTGATTAGCCGCATTCCACAGGCGTTCAGCGTGTTGCAGCAGGTTCAAGAAAATCGCACTTTCCTTACGGCCATGGCTGTTCGCCCTGTCGATCTCGTCGATTTTATTCTTGATGTCGTTAAGTTCCTTGTCCCACAACCCGTTCATCTGCTGGAAGACAACCATGTTGGCCGGGTTAGTCAGGGCATCGGTGTATCCCTTCTGCCTGAGAGATTCGATACGTTTTATTTCTCCTGTTAGGCGGGTCCGCTCGCGAACGTAGCCGTCCGTCATCTTCCGCTGCGCCTTCTCCTCCCTGTCTCTGTATAACGATGACACCCCGGGCGGCAACTGCAGTGGCCTGATGACGTCTCGGAGTATCATGACGTCAAGCGGCAACCGGTCGGGATGGGCCGCGCGCCCATGCCCGCGCTGGCTTTTCACCGGTTCTGCTTCCTTCCAGCTGATGCCGCATGCCTCGCAGCGATACATCATGTGATACTTGACCGTGCCATCGCGATGCTTCTTAGTGGTATACCCGACCCATATCGTTCCGCCGCAGCCGCAGCTAATGAAATCAAACTTGTAGGTGTAATTATCGCTCTTGTGCCGCCGGGTGCGGAAGCCCTTGCATCCTCTGGCCAAGATTTCCAGAATCTTTCGGTGTTGGTCAATGGTTATCATGGCGTCATGGCAGTCGGCTTTCGGAATCGGATCTGGCAGCCCCCGTTTTTGGGCATAGGCGTGGCAAGACTTTGATGGAGTCAGAACCCCCGCGTAGAAAACGTCCGTGATGATCTCATGGATATGCGACCGTTTGAATGCCCCCCCTGATTTCGAGCGAAGCTGCAACGTTTTTTCGGCATACTTGGTCGCCTCATCAATGGTGTGCGTTTCCTCGAGGAAATACACCAGCAACTTCTTTACCTTGTTGAAATTATCGGGATCGGCGTGCGTCTTTTTGTCCTTGTTGATATAGCCGACCTTAGGCGTTCCGGAACGATACCCCTTCAGGAATTGCCCGTAGACCCCCTTCGTCACTTCGCGGCCGAGGTTATCGGAGTAATATGACGTCTGGGCGAAAATCACGCTCAGCAACATGCGTTGTGCGGCATCATTTGTGAAAGGGAAGGATGTGAAATGGAGCATATTAACGGTATTCTTGACGCCGCTCTCCCGCTGGTTCAAATCGTGGATGAGCTTTCCCCCGTCGACCGGATTCCTCGCCAACCGATCCGGATGGTTCGCCAGGATGGCGCAGTCGCTCGCGCGTGCTTTCGTCACCATCTCGTCGAACACGGGACGACCTGGCATCTTTGCCGAATAGCTGTCGAAATAGATGTCAATGATAACCAACTTCAGGGCTATAGCCTTATAAACATTTTCGCTCAATTGGTTGAACAATGAAGCCTTCTGCTTGTCGTCGGATTCATTCGACTTGCGGTTATACATGACGGTCTTCTCGCCGGTGAAATACGGATCGCCGAAGACCAAAGACATCAAGAGGTTCTTTGCCGCCTGCTGTTCGGAACTGGTGAACTTATTGCAGTCCCGGAACTTATCGAGAACTGCAGTGGCTTTCGCACGGATTTCAGTCTCGTTCATTTGGACACCCTCCTCGCAATTTCGGCATATCGCCCAAGCAGACGCTCTGTGTTTGGGCTCAACGATTCAACCATCTCGATGCTCGCGTGGTGTGCATCATGGCTAAGCTTGCGGATCAGTTTGACGGCGTCGTCATCTGTTGTTGGCCAGGTGAATTCACAGCCGAGGCTCTCGTGATAACGCAGCATGCGCACATGTCGGCGCTGGATCTCCGGGTGATCGTCAGCCGTGACGGTGATGTTGCATGCTTGCTGCAGCATATCCTTAGTATATGCCGCGTCCATCTCGCTAACATTTTCTGCGTTCGGCCGCCGTTCCTGCATAGTAATTAACTCTTCCACATTCTTTGCCGAATATTTCTTGAAATCATCTGTCAATTCCTTGCCCGCAAATGCTTCAAGAAATTCCTTTTTGCGACATGACCAATGAATGCCATCTAACTCCTCGGCCGGTGTAGGTGCGCATTCATATGGATCACCAAACATAAACGTGTTATCATCTTCGCGATAGCGCTTTTTGCTTGACATTTCTCAATTTCTCCTCTGCACATTATCGTTCCAACAAGATACCCACCCGTTGCATACTTGTTGTATCAATGCTGAGCACCCCAACCACCATACTCGTTTCCATCCCCCCGGCTGCTCCATACGCGGCAATATACCGCGCTAGGCAACGGGACAATATTGTCCCATTGTTGCAGCTACTATGTTGTTGGGGGGCCTATCTCTTTTGACTGCAGTGCCGCAATACTTTTGACCGTTGGCGACGACGTTGCCATGCTGCCCTGTCCGCCGACATTTACATTATACCAAAACACAATCGCGCCTCCAAACCGTTGCGTATTTCCTCACATTTCAGCACGTTACAATGCACCTATTTTTGCATCCCCCTTACAATATGGCACATTTCAACTCGCACAATTACCGCCCTCCTTCCCCCTGATCAATTACTTCCCGTTCACCCGACAACCCCTGCAGAGCGTCTTCATCCACCCCTTATTGCTTGTCTTTGCACCTTCGGTCGCCCCGCACACCTCGCAGGTGATGCTGGACTGATACACACTTCTGCCTATCATCATGTTAACGGCCTCATCTGCACCTGACACATAGAACCGCAAGGTCCCGAACTTTTCCTTGACCTGTAGTGCTTCGACCTGCTGGATCTTCCCTTGCCTGTTATCAACGTGGGCCTGGATCGCCGCGCACAGCCGGTCAATGAGCCCATACCAGCCATCGCCACAATCTATCCCCAACACATGCAGGTCTCCGCATCGGCAGGTCCTTCTGGCGGAAAATCTTCGGATACTTGCCATACAATTCGTCTTGCAATTCCTGCTTCATGGCCGCTCTCTGTCCGCTGTGTCCGCGATCACACGCGGCGCAGATCAACCCGCACCTCGCCGTTGTCAACGATCAATACGCAATAATCGCCATCGTGCCCGAATCCAACGTCAACGAAATGGACTTTCTTCACCACGTCGTTCCGCGCGCGATGCGAGTGCCCGTATGCTACCACCTGCCAACCTCTCCCGAGGTATTCCTCGTATACCTGCGGTAGTAGCTCTTCGGGATACGGCGGGATCGGCCTCGCCGAGTCGCGTGCGACCAGATAATGCGAAAACCGCATCGTAACACCCTCAATCATCACGATATACTCGGCCGGATGCAGCTCGTGCAACCGCCGGCGCGAGCCCCCCGGCGCGAGCAGCGATGAGAGATCCCACTCGTGGTTGCCCCACAAACAATAATCGTATAATTCATCCATTTTACGTGCCAGCGGCGGCGCCCCTGTGCGCGAACCATAGCCCCGAAGGGCTTCCCTCTCAGAAATCCAATCGCCGGTGTGAACCGCTATGTCACAGTCGTCGGGCGGCACAACCAAGCGACCATGGGTGTCACCGACGATGAATACCTTCTTCACCAGCGCACCAGTTCCACGCCGCCAACATCGTCAATTCGCAGGATCACACACCGTTCGTTTGCCGGCACAGCCTCATCACAAACCGCTCCCATGCTGATACACCGCATCCCGTCGACCATAAAGTCTCGGAACCAGTGCATGTGCCCGAGCAACACAATCCGCGGGTTCAACGCGTCGATAATCGCGTCGCCCTCTTGGTAGCCACACTCACCGTTGTTCCGGCCGAACAGCAACCCTGATGCCTCCGCGATCCGGCGCGGCCAATCGTGCATCAAAAGGATGTCGACCGGTGGTTCAGCAAGCAGCTTGTCAACATCTGACTTTCGAATGTGCAGCAGACCCTTTCGGTTGCTGTTATCGGGTGACAGCACAGGCAGCGGCTGATCGTAATCTCGCGCCCGATAATTCCCGCTCAACCCGCCAATTCGCAACCCGCAACGCTCAAGCACACCCGCCCGACCGAGGAAGCGCACCCCGGACGCGACCTCGCCGCCTGACCAAATTGGCTCCAGCATGCGAACCGGCTCATGGTTGCCACCGATGTGAATGAGTTCGGCAGGATACCGGTGACCCCACACACTAAAATCCCCAAGCCTACGATACCGTGCCGGCGCAGGGACTGATTCGACGTCCGCTTGAGTGAGCGCAGGATTGAAGTCCCCGACCTGTAATATTGTATCCGGACGCAACCCCGTAGCGCTCGCTGCGTCGCTGCATAGCTGCACCGCCTTGCCGTGTTGACCATGCACATCCCCGATAACAAAGGCGTATTGTGCCATGTCCGGCCTCCTCATTATCTGAAAATACCGTTTTGCCTTCAATCTGTTGCGTAATTCCCGATATTTTCCCGACTATACATTTCGCGTATATACATCATATGTATAGTGTGCCTTGCCACAATTCCGTCGGGAGTATTGCAGCCCTTCGTGAACAGTTATAGCAATATGCTTATCATTTATATATTACCTTTCCTCTCGACGCTGATGCGGTGATTTTGTCATTGACTTTTGCAGTTTTTGTGGTATGCTTATAATGTAGCATTTAACGCTATTTCCATCGATGTAGCATATTCTGCTATATTGTTGACGGGAGATGCTAAATGAAGACATTGACCACCGCTGGGGTCACAATCTTACCAACACCAACGGGTCTGAGGTATATCCGCACTCAGCTTGGGATGACGCAAACCAGTCTTGCCGCGTCTCTCGGCCTGAGCTACTCGACAATAAATCGGTGGGAAAGGAACCTCTACGAACCGACCCGCACCAACCGCGAGATGCTCGAGGCGTTCTGTCGAAAACGAAATATCGATTACGAGACCATTCAAGTTGGCATGATGCTTTTGCAGGTTGTTGCCAATCTGGATCAATACACCGCGCAGCATTGTTTCAGAGTCGGCGAGCTTGTCGAACGGATCTCGCGCAATGTCCCTGGAATCAATGCCACCGACCTCAAAGTCGCGGCCATCCTGCACGATGCCGGCAAAATCTTTGTTAATCCGACACTCGTCAAGAGCAGGCGCATTTATGATACGAATATGCGTCAGCGTATGGCAGAACACGCACCAGCTGGCCGCGTCCTCCTTTCGTTGCTCATGGCTAAGCATCCGCACGCCGCGGACTTTGTCGATCAGCACCACTGCCGACTATCCGGTGGCCCAGCTGATCGCAAAATATCCCCCGAAGCACGGTTGCTCGCAGTATGCGATGTTTTTGATGCACTGACAACCGCGAGATCCTATAAACCCGCCAAGACGGTCGAGACTGCCATAGCGATGCTTTGCGCTGATAAGGGTCTGGATCAGCAAATGGTCTCTGCACTCGTCAGGAACCTCCGACGCAATGGGTTTCTTGATGCTCTTGAGGACGATAACCATCTTTTTGTGTATGACGCCCGGGACAAGTTCTATCGGCGACGGGCAGCGTAGCATCCTGCAGTGCCATCAATCAGGGCAATGCCGTGCGCTACCGCAGCGCCTTCGACCTTGCCGTGGACCTTGCCGAAGCGGAAGTCACCGGCCAGCGCAAGGCCGCGGTTCAGTAGCTGGTCAAACCGGAACTGCTCATCATCGACGATTTCGGCCTGTGCACCCTGCCGAAGACCGCCGCTGAGGGCTTCCTCGAAATACTGATGCGCCGCTATGAACTCAGCTCGACTATCTTCACCAGCAACCGGCCGCTGGAGGATTTCGGCAAGGTTCTCGGTGACAACACCGCTGCCATTGCCATCCTCGACCGCTTTCTGCACCACGCGCACCTGCTGAAAATCAAGGGACGCAGCTCCCGACGCAGCTACCGGCTCCAGCATCGCAGCAAGGGCGAGTAGCTCGCGCGTTGACAACGCCGGCACACGCGATTACAATACGAATGGAGGTGAGCGTTACACTCGCTGGCAACTTGTTCGGGGCACGGTGGCGAGTGGTGCATTTTCAAGTGCCCATAGGTGGTGCATTTTCAACTGCCCTTCGACAGCGTGATACATAACCGTATCTGTCAGACTTCGTGCTTTAGCTAATTGATTGATCTCCTATTGAGATTATGTGCAAGCGAACGCCAACAATCGGGCGAAAGTTACGCTCGCTGGCAGCTGATTCGGGGCACGACGGCGGGGGTGCATTATCAAGTATCCTTCACACGAACATCCCGAATATGCTTGTCTACTAATCAATACGGGTATCTACTCGTCAATTCTAATCACCGCCCACACCATCGCGTTGATTTTGCCACGTTCGTTATCAGAATATACCTCCAGATAATGTGGTTTCACATCGAACACCATCATGTAGTCGTCATCTATGATGTTATCGCGAGCAATTCTCGGTTTTCCGAGCACTCGTTTGGCTTGTTCCAGTCTTTCACCTACTTTCACCCCAAATACCTCCCAGCCCTCACGAAATGCTATTGATGTTACAGAAGATTCATTACACGGCGTCCCAAAACTAATATTGTTATCTTCACTCATATAGAATATTGACCCTCCTTCCGGCATTGGCTTAACATGCCATTTGTCCTTTACATTCTGAATGGGCATGCCGATCCTAAACTCAAGCCCACGCCAATAGCCAACGCCGTCGAACTTCTTGCTCTCCTGCCGAGCGGGCGCGGATTGCTGCTGTGCGCTCGAGCGGGCCCGGGACACCGCTACTGTCGAACTATCTGATGTTGCTACTGCCGGTTCTGGATTGTCTTTTGACAGCAGATACGCTATCGCCACGCCCTGGCATATGACTATAATAACCAATATTCCTATAACCGTTTTCATTGACATTCTCCTGTCTTTTCTGCGCCACAGTTCGTTTCAATAACCACCGACAGTATTGTGTTATAGATACTTGATCGATCTCATATTGGCGACCTGTTTAAGCGAGCGCCGATATGCCCGCATCCGTCATGGATTATGCAATGCTCTACACCTCATTTCCGCAATTCGGACAAGTGAATGATTTGCACGACATAAAGGGCAACAGTAAAATTGCCGGAGGAAACAGAATAAACATACAACTGCCACTTGGGCGTTGTCCCTGTCGATGTTGAAAAGCAGTAGCGGTCTCTGTGCTTCGAATCC
>CAZFBR010000081.1:0-13726 GCA_964517215.1 uncultured bacterium | reverse complement strand
GGCATAATGCGGCGCGATGGCCATCAGCTGCTGATAGGTGGCCAGTGCCGCGTCCGTCTTGGTCAGCTGCAGGTTGATGTACGCCAGCTTGTACAGCACGGAATGGTTGTACGGATTTGAGGCCAGCGACTGCAGGAAATAATCCTTGGCGGCATTGTACCGGTCCGCATTCATCGGCGATGAGGGGTCATTGAGGATATTCTCCCCCTGCTTCATCAGCAATTCACCCCGGTACACGCGCAGTTCAAGGAACATCGCGAAACAGAACACCGCCGTCAGCACCCCATACGCAATGTACTTGAGCGGGTTGTAATTGAGCGTGAGCGGGAAGGCGCGCGGCTTGGCAGGCATCGCATTGGTTGCAAGCCGCAAGGCGACAAAACCCATGCCGATGACAAAATACGCCGCCACCGCCGTGGCGGGCCAGCGCAAGTGCGGCGAAGTGGCATTGTCACCCATGTGTGCAACAAACGCGCACAGCAGGCCGATCATCATCTGCTGCCAGTACCAGTTCTGTTCCCGCTTGATCCCGCGCCCCATGCTGTGGACAAACGTCCACCAGAACCAGCCGAAAAGCAGAAGTCCAAGCATCCCCTGATCAGCAGCGGTGCCGACATATTCGTTGTGCGGATAATCCGTGTTGTGGCTGACACCCCAGCGTGAATAGTACGAGGGACGATAGCGCGGAAACATCAGGCGGAAGGTGCCAATGCTCTGCCCGAGCAGCGGCTTTTCCGCCCACATCTTCGCCGCGCCCATCCACATCACCAGACGCACCTGATTGGTGCCCCCCTCAGTGCCGTAGGTGACCTTGAACATGCTGGTCAATTCCATCAGTTTGGGATAATCCGCCGGGATGATCAGTTTACCCGTGTAAATCAGGTGCTGGCTGACAGCAAACAGGGCAACCAGAACAATGCAGACCAGCATCGAGATTTTAATGGCACCCGCCAGGGTTTTATTCAGCCGTCCCCACAGCATCTGCGCGCAGATGAAGACGAATATTCCGGCAAAAAAGCCGAGCCAGGCGCTGCGCGTTTCCGCAACGTACAAGCACCAGATGCCCAGCACCAGCCAGAAACCAACCCCGATCCTGACCAGCACACTGCGGAAGGCGCAGCACATGCCCAGCATGGTGGGGAGCGAGCACATCAGGAATGCCGAAAAGAAGTTGGCATTGCCGAAGGTGGAGATGAACACCGGCATCCCCCATTCGATCGGATCCATTCCCAGTTTCTGCATGATCGCATAGACCACACTGTACACCGTGGCCGCCACAAACGACCACAGCAGCACATTGAATTCAAAGCGCGTGCGCACGTTGTTGTAGATCAGCCAGACCGAGAGAAAATACGAAAGAAAATGCGCAATTTCCATCAGCGAATAGTACTTGAACGGTGACAAGGCCAGCGACAGGACACAACCCAGCGTCAACACCACCAGCGGCAGATTGAATTCCGCCGGCATGAATTTGAATTTGCGCTCTTCTATCAACCGGGCGAACCAGAGCATGGTCAAACCAAAGATCAGGGTCTGGCCAAACGTCGCCTTGATCAGAACGGTGTTTTCCGTCTGGATGGTGAACACCACCGAGACGACAAAGATATAGACCGCCAGCGCATAGACAATGAATTTGCGCAGCCATTCGCTGTAGACCGTCACGAGCCCCACTCCCGGATTTTATTTGCGGCAGAACGCGTTCAGCGGCATGGTGTTCCCCGGCGCCCCCGCCTGCCATACACTGCAATGACTTGTACCATACCCTCCCCGGTTTGGCAACTTGCTCCCGACGGTGTCAGGCCATGCGCGTTGACATAACTGACGGCTGGTGTTACGCTCCCGCAGCGGATGTGTCCGAAGAACCGCCGGAGTTTGTTATGCCGAATAATGTCTGGGTTGCCATCACGCTGCTGATCCTGCCTTCCCTGCTGACCGGGTGTGGCCAAAGCCAACCGGAAACCCCAGCCGTCCCGGCACCGGGGACACCGGCAATGGCCCAACAACTGAGCCATGGCATCTATCCCGGCGGGGTCACCGGCGAAGAGGACGATTGCACCGAATCCGACGTGGCCGCGTATGAACAGCATGCCGGCCATCATGCCGCCTGGGTTTACTTTTCCCATAACTGGTATCGCGACCGCGCCTTTCCCCGCGCCACCGTACAATGGCTCCGCGCCCGCGGCAGCGTCCCGTATATCCGCCTGATGCTGCGCAGCGATGCCGACGAAGACCATGCCGAACCGTTGTTCACCCTCGCCCGGATCATTGCCGGCAATTTTGACGCCGACCTGCAGGCCTGGGCGATTGCCGCCCGCGACAGCGGCGGGCCGCTGCTGGTTGAGTTCGGCACGGAAATGAACGGGGGCTGGTTCCCGTGGAACGGGCGCTGGCAGGGTGGCGGCACTACCGGCGGCTACGGTGATCCGCACCTGCCCGACGGTCCCGAGCAATTCCGCGACGCCTACCGCCATATCATCGCGTGCTGCCGGAAGGCGGGCGCCCGCAATATTTACTGGGTCTTTCACGTCAACGCCGAAGATGATCCTGCAGCGGACTGGAACCGGTTCGAACAATACTATCCCGGTGAGGCATGGATCGACCTGCTCGGAGTCAGCGTCTACGGCGCCCAAACCCCGCAGGACGAGGCCTGTCCGCCGTTCGCACCGCGTTTCGCCGCTGCGTACGCGCGGCTGACCGCACTCGCACCAGCGCTGCCGGTTCTGCTGGCGGAGTTCGGGACCGCGCAGCGCCAGCCGGGCGAGCAGGAAGCATGGGCAGCGGCGGCGCTGGCGGAAATCACCAGCGGCCGCTATCCGCGCCTCGCCGGATTCGCCTGGTGGAACGAACGCTGGGAAAATGATGACGACCCGGCCCATGATACCACCATGCGATTGCAGGACAATCCCGCGCTGGCCCGGGTTTTTCGCCAGCACCTGCAGCAGCCGGCGGTCGTTGACTGTTTGCCGACCGGACTTACACCTGATGGAGCGCCGCGACCATGACCACTACCGCAGGAGATTTCGATCAGCAACCGCCCGTGCAGGTCACCCGCTACGACACTTCCATCCGTGATTTTTGCGGCGCGTATGAAGCGCTGTTCGCCCTGGCCCACTGCTGTCTGCGTGCCGGCCTGCCCGACCGCGCCCGGATCCTGATCGTCGGTGCGGGCACCGGCATGGAACTGCTCACCTTCGCTCCCGCCAATCCCGGCTGGTCGTTCTGCGGCGTTGACCCTTCGGCGGATATGCTGGCCCTGGCCCGGACCAAACTCGCCGCCGCGCAGCTCACCAATGCCATCGACCTGCAGCAGTGCCGGGTGGCCGATCTGGCGCCCGCCACGCTGTTCGATGCCGCCACCTGCATCCTGGTGATGCACTTTCTGCCCGATGACGGCGCCAAGCTGGGGCTGCTCACGGATATCCGCCGCCGGTTGCAGCCGGATGCACCGCTCATCCTGATCGATGGGGTTGGCGAACCGGGCAGTGCTGAATTCGCCGCCCTGCTCGCGGCCTGGCAGCATTACCCGCAACTGCACGGAGTCCCCGTGGCAACCGTCGCCACCGCTTTCACCGAAGTAATCCTGAACATGGTCCGCTTCGTCCCGGAATCACGCATCCGGGAACTGCTGCATGCGGCGGGTTTTGACCGCATCAGCCGGTTCGCCACCAGCTTCCTTTATGGCGGCTGGTACTGCCGCGCCGCAACATCAACCCCGCAGTAACACCGCAACACTCGAAATGATCTGCCCGCGTGGCGTGCAGACCGTCCGCAGTCAGCGGAACCTGCAAACCTCCGCCCGGCCGGGTCGCGAACATCCCGCCGCGCCAGCCCTGCCCGCAACGTTGCCGGCAACCGCCTGACCGCGCACGCCGGTCTTGATTCCCGGCCGCCATGCTGACGCCGGCACGACAGCTCAATTACCGTTGATTGTTTGTTTCCGGCGCATAGCGGCAGTCGGCAGCATCAGCCAGAAGGTAGTAATACCCCGTCGTCACGCCGAGAATTTTCATCGGCAGCGCCGTCAGCACCCGCGCGCCGGCAAAGCGCGCATCATTATCAGCCCGACGGCGCCCATGCGCAGCCAGCAGCCGGCAGCGCGGCGGCGCCGGACACGGCCGGAAGGTCAGCCGCCAGCATACGCCGGTGCCCAGCCGGTATTCCTTGGTGAACGCCACCACTTCCTCACCGCGCCGCCATGCCGCATCCAGCAGTTCATTCGCCACGCGCACGCCGTGGGCAGGCCAGCCGTACGTGCCGGTTACCGTTCGCTCCGCTTCACCCATCAGGCCGATGCCGCCGCCGTCCGCAGCAGCCACCGCGCAGCACCGGCAGGGTCCGCCAGTGCCGGCGCATCATCACTGCCGAGTTCGGCAGCGGCCAGACCCAGCAGCGCGCACACCGGCGGCAGATTCACCCGCGCCGCCCGCAGCACCTCGCCAAGCAGCCGCTGCGAACCGCCCGGCGGCAGGCAGCGGATTCCGCCATCCGTCAGCACCGCCAGCGCGGTGGCCAGCGGCCACAGTTCCGCCAGCTGATGCGTGGCGGCGACAACGGTCCCGCCGCCGTCAATAAACCGCCGCAACAGCTCTGTCAGGCGCGCCGCCTGCGCACCGTCAAGTCCCGCCAGGGGCTCATCGCACAGCAGGATTTCCGGTTCAAGAATCAGGACTGAAGCGACCGCCACCCGCCGCTGCTCACCCTGGCTGAGCGTGAACGGGTTGCGGTCCAGCCATGCCGCCGGCAGATACTGGCCGTCGCGCACCCATTCCTCCACCCGCAGCTGCGCGTGCGCCGGCAGCATCCCGCGCCAGACCAGGCCGGCCGCCAGTTCCTCGCGCACCGTCGCTGCGAACAACTGGCGTTCGGGAAACTGAAACAGATAGCCCAGTCGCCGGCGCAGGTCATGCCACAGGTCGCTGCCGCGCCCAAGCAGTTCCACCCCGCGATAGCGGTAACTGCCCGCGTCCGGCCGCACAAAACCAAACAGCACATTGAGCAGCGTGGTTTTCCCGCTCCCCGACGCCCCCACCACCAGCGTCAGTCCCGGCGCGATCGTCACACCGGCATCACGCAGGATAATCCTGCGTTCGCGCCCGCTGCGAAAAGCCACCGACAGTCCCGCCACCGCCAGCACCGCTCCTGCCGGCGGGGCAGGCGCCGCCGGTTCGCCCGAAACCTTCTTGCCGCCGGCGACAATCCGCCGGCAGGCGGCGGCAACCGCTGCGGCCGCAGTTACAGCCGAGGCACCGGCCGCGACCGCGTTTGCGCTCATCCGGTTGTTGCCGGCTTCAGCCATTGCCGCCAGCAGCGCCGGCATTGCCGGCAGCGCCAGCTGCAGCTTGCGCCGCACCGGACCGTTCTGCCATAACGCCCCCGGTGCGCCGTCAAACACCACTGCGCCACCGGCCACACCGACCACCCGCGCCAGCCCGGCCAGTTCTTCAACGTCATGCGAAATCCAGACCACCGCCCCGCCCGTGCGTGCGCGCCATTCCGCCACCGCCTCGCGCACCCGCTGCGCCGCGGCAGCATCCAGATGGGCGGTCGCCTCATCCAGCACCAGCACCCGCGGTTCCAGCACCAGCACGCCCGCCAGCGCCACCAGCTGCTCTTCACCACCGGACAGGGTATGCGGCAGCCGCCGCGCCAGCTGCGTGATCGCCAAACGCTCCAGCACCGCTGCCACCCTGTCCCGCATAACCGCGGAACTGACGCCCAGGTTCGCCAGCCCGAACGCCACATCTTCCTCAACGGTATTGGCCACAATCTGCATGCCGGCATTCGCCTGCACCATCCCCAGCCGGCGACGCAGCAGCGGCAGCTGTGCATCGTCAGCCGGATCATGCCCGGCCACACGTATGCGGCCCGATTGCGGCAACAGGATGCCGCTGATGAGGCGCAGCAGCGTGGTCTTGCCGGCGCCGTTCGGGCCGGCCAGTCCCACCCATTCACCCGCCGACACCGTCAGCGACACCGCACCCACCGCCGGCGACGAAGTGCCGGCGTAGGCGAACGTCAATTGATCGAGGATAAGCAAGGGTTCAGTCATCGCAACGGTTCAGCCAGTCAAATATGTCTTTCTTCTCCCGACGGGAGCGGAGCCGCGCTGTGGCCGGTAAGGGGCTGATGGCCGCGCGCGCGCATCGTGCCCCATATTCAGGCGGGAAAGCGTACGCTGGTGCTTGGGATGGATACGTGCCCGTCAGCAAACAAACGACATCCGACCCCGACGACGGGTCGGATCACCAATCAGCCGAACAGGTTCAGGGTCGACTGCTGATTGAGGTTGGACTGCGCCAGCATGGCCAGCCCCGTCTGGTTGCGCATCTGCGCCAGCGTCATCCCGACCAGTTCCGCCGCCATGTCCGCGTCACGCACCCGCGATTCCGCGGCGAGCATGTTTTCGTTCTGGATCTGATTGAAACTGAAGGTTGACCGCAGGCTGTTTTCCTGGGCGCCAATCGCCGCACGCTGGCCGCTGACACTGCTGATCGCCTGGTCAATCTGCCCAAGCGCGGCCTCCGCCCCCGCCGGTGTCGACACATCAATGCCATTCAGCCCAAGTGCCGTCGTGGTCATGGCCGTCGTGCTGGCCGTCACGGTCTGGCTCTGGTTCGCGCCAACCTGCAGCGTCGTCGATGACCCATCCAGCAGATTCCGGCCGTTGTACTGGACCGTTCCCGCCATGCGGTTGATTTCGCCGGTCAGCTGCGTCACTTCCGTCTGAATCAGCGCACGATCCTCGTCAGTCAGCGTCCCGTTCGACGCCTGCACCGATAGCGTGCGCAGCCGCTGGGTTATGTTTTGGATCTTTTGTATTTTGTTTTTGGTTGTTTGCAGTAGGGAAATGTTGTCGAGGGTGTTTCGCGCCGCCTGGTCTAGTCCATTCATTTGGCTGCGCAAACCCTCCGCAACCGCCAGTCCGGCAGCATCATCAGCCGCGGAATTGATGCGCAGGGCCGAAGCCAGTTTTTCCATGCGCTGCTCAAGGGTGCTTTGGCTGTTGCCCAGCATACGCTGAATGAATTGGGAATTCGAATTGATCTGCATGGCCATCCCCCTTCCGTGGTTTGCCGCTTTCCTGTGCCAACAGTATACCGCAGAACACAAAAAATGTCAAGAGCGTGCCGCTGTATTATTTTGCACACAAACAAGTTACAAGTTCCTGTAAATAAGCGATTATGTTTCTTTCCTGTCAAATGCCCTGGTTTCGTCGGAACGGCTTATGCCCAAAGCACCCGCTTGTTCAACTGGTTGCCCAGCTTGCGCAGGCGCTCAGTGATGGTGTCCGCAATCAGCCGGAGGAAACGGGCGTACATCAGCAGATTGGATTGGTACAGCTGTTCAAACTTGTCGCGACTGATCACCAGCGTCCGGCAGGGTTTGAGCGTCTTGACCGATGCCGTCCGCGGCTTGCGATCCAGAAAGGACATCTCACCGAATATTTCCCCTTCGTTCACCATGCCAACCTGCATCTGCTCGCCGCGGGCCATGATCCGGGTAACCGCAACCTGGCCCTTGAGCAGCACAAACAGGTCGTTGCCCAACTCACCCTCGCTGATGATCAGTTCTTCCGCGAGAAAGCTTCGCTCACGGACCAGATCGGCCAGCGCTGTCAGTTCTTCGTCAGTAAACGCCGCAAACTGCTTGACCTGCCGCAATTCAGCCGCCTGTACCATCGTCCCCTCCATAATATGCAGTACCTATAGCATATCCATGATTCGGCGTCATTCCCGCAGTTGACGGCACGCGGGCTCGCGGAGTAGAATGGCGTTATCATCAGGAGGACGCACATGCAGGAACGCACTGTCTATCTGGATCATAATGCCACCACCCCGCTGCATCCCGCGGTGCAGCAGGCACTGACTGAGGCCTTTGCCCTGTTCGGCAATCCGTCGAGCATGCACAGTTTCGGGCGGGCGGCACGAGCCAGGGTTGAAGAAAGCCGCGCCACCGTCGCCCGCTTCCTCAACGCCGCGCCCGAGGAAATCATCTTCGTCGGCAGCGGGTCGGAAGCCAACAACACCGTCCTGTCCCTCGTCTCCTGCGGCACCAAGCTGTGCGCCCGGCACGGCGGCTCCGACATCATCACGACCGCCATCGAGCATCCCGCCGTCCTCGAAACCACCACCTGCCTGCGCGACCGCGGGGCCAACGTGGAAATCCTGCCGGTGGACGGGCACGGCCGCGCCGACCTCGACCGGCTGGCCGCACTGCTGAAAACCCGCAAGGGTATCGTTTCGGTCATGGCGGCCAACAACGAGATCGGCACCATCCAGGACATTGCCGCCGCCGCCAAGCTGGCGCATGCGCACGGCTCGCTGTTCCACACCGACGCAGTGCAGGCGTTCGGCAAGATCCCGCTCGATGTCAGGGCCCTCGGCGTCGATTTTCTCACCCTGTCCGCGCACAAGATCTACGGGCCCAAGGGGGTCGGCGCGCTCTACAGCCGCAAGGGGATTCCCTTCTGCCCGCTGATCCGCGGCGGCCATCAGGAGGCCGGCCGGCGCGCCGGCACGGAGAACACCCTCGGCATCATCGGCCTCGGCGCGGCGGTCGCGCAGCGCGAACGCGAAATGACCGCTGAACACACGCGCCTGCTGGCATTCAAGCAGCGGCTGCGCGACGGCCTTGCCGCGCGCATCCCCGATACGCGTTTCAACGGCCATCCGACGGAAGCGCTGGCCAACACGCTCAACGTCTCCTTCCTCGGGGCCGAAGGGGAGGCGATCCTGCTCTATCTTGACCTTGCCGGCATCGCCGCCTCGACCGGTTCAGCCTGCGCCTCGGGTTCACTCGACCCGTCGCATGTCCTGCTCGCCACCGGCATCCCCATCGAATGCGCCCACGGCTCGCTGCGGCTGAGCATGGGCCGCGATACCACCGACGCCGATATCGACTACGTGCTGGAGGTCCTGCCGCAGGTCATCAGCCGCCTGCGCCGGATGTCCACCGCCTACCACGGGAGCAACTGACATGACCGACACCGCCTGGGTCTACACGCAAAACGTCAAGGACCACTTCATGAACCCGCGCAACATTCTCGACGACGAGGCGACCTTCGCGCCTGACGGGCGCGGCGAGGTGGGCAACATCAAGTGCGGCGACCAGATGCTGGTGGTGATCAAGGTCGCGGACGGGAAAATCACCGACTGCCGCTGGAAGACCTACGGCTGCGCCAGCGCCATCGCCAGCACCTCCATGCTCTCGGAGATGGTCAAGGGGATGCCGCTCGACGCGGCCTATCAGGTCCGCCCTGCGGACATCACCGCGAAGCTGGGCGGCCTGCCCGAGCATAAAATCCACTGTTCCGTGCTGGGCGACAAGGCTCTGCGTGCAGCGATCGACAACTACTATGCCACCCACGGCCAGCCGGACAAGGTGAAGCAGGAAGCGGCCCGCGTCATCTGCCAGTGCATGAATGTCACCGACGCGGAGATTGAACATGCCGTGCTCGACGGCGCGCGCACCTGGCTGGAGCTGCAGGAACGCACCAAGCTCGGCACGGTCTGCGGCAACTGCAAGGGCGAGGCGGAAAAGCTGCTCGCACTCTACACCAACCAGCACTTCTCCTGCCAGCACCAGTAGCGCCCGCCGGGCGCGCCGCCGGCGCGGCGACGGTCTCCGCCACCGCATAGGCGCTGCCGCACCGCGTCAGCATTCCCTCGCGCACCAGCGTTGCCAGCAGGCGGCGCACCCGCGCCGGCGGTTCCGCCAGCGCCGCCGCCAGCCGGGCCGCCGGCTGCGGCCCGTCCGCCAGCAGATGACGCAGGATGCCGCCCCGCACCTGGCGGTCTGACCCGGCAAACCGCGTTTGCCGCACATGATGCGCACTGCGCCGTGCCGGGTTGCCGTGTCGCGCCTTGAGCTGCGTCCCGTAATCCATCAGCGCATTGTACCATCGCCGGGGATTGCGCCGGTCGAGGCCTTGCGCCACCAGCGGCAGCAACTGCGCATCGCTGATTCCCGACCGGCCGCCAAAGAATTCATGGATAAACACCGCCCGGATGTTCGTCTCGATATAGACCACGGGGCGATTATAGGCATAGGCGCAGATTGCCGCCGCCGTCGCCGGACCGATGCCCGGCAGGGCCATCAGCTTTTCCGGCGTCGCCGGCAGGACGCCGTCAGCGGCCGTCACCTGCTGCGCCAGCCGGTGCAGCAGCAGCGCCCGGCGATTGTACCCAAGCCCCTGCCAGCTCTGCAGCACCCGGGCGAGCGGGGCACGCGCCAGCGCCGCCAGCGTGGGAAATGCCGTCAGGAACAACGCATACTTTTCCCGCACCCGCGGCACCTGCGTCTGCTGCAGCATGATTTCAGAAACGAGGATACGGTACGGGTCGGTCGTGGCGCGCCACGGCAAATCGCGCGCCTGCCGGCGATAGTGGGTCAGCACCCGCCGGCGAAACGCCGTTAGCCGCGCGGCGGGCAGCCGCTTAATGCCGGACCGGTTTCTTTTCGCGCTTGTTGCCACTGCGCTTGCGCATGACCAGTTTCAGATTGTACTGGCTGTGCCCGTCGAGCGGATTGATCGCCACCGCGCGTTCCAGATACGCCTGCGCTCCGGCGAGATCGCCCTGCTCGAACAGCAGTCCGGCAAGATTGCACAAGGCACGATAATAATTGCCGTCGAGTTCCAGACAGCGTTCCAATGCCGCCTGTGCGCCCGGCAGGTCGCGCAACCGCCAGCAGGCAACCGACAGGTTGAAGTAATGATCAACCTGCTGCGGTTCGCCGGCAATCAGTCCCTTGAGCAAGGTCACCGCCTCGCGGTACATCCCGGCCTTCAGGCAGGCCAGCACCTGCTTTTCCGGTGTCAGCGTCACCGGTGCCGGCGCCGGCGGCACCGGTTGCGCCGGCCCGTTGCGCTGCGCCGGCACCGCGACATCCAGTTCCCGTTTCGTTGCCGCCGGCATGGCCGCAGCACCCGGCATTCCGGCTGCCGCAACCGGCGCCGCCACCATGCTCCCACGCCCCGCCTCATGCCAGCCGGCGCCCGGTTCCTGCATGGTCGCTGCCGGGCGGTCTGCAGCATCCAGCGGATGTTCCGGCGGCGCGGCCGGAGCAACTGCCGCAGTCAGCGGTATCACCGCATGCTTCAGCCATTCCGCTTCATCCGCCGGCAGGTCTTCGACGGCAAGCGTCGGGGCCGGGGGCTCACATTCCAGCGGCGGTACCGCTGCCAGCATGGCCTCCGTCGCCGCACCATCCGCCGGTTGAATTTCCTCCAGCCGCGCCGGCGGCATTACCTCAGCCGGATCCACCGCCGCCATTGCCGCCGATTCTTCCCGAGCCGGCAATTCATCCGTCACCGACAATGCCTCAGGCATCGCCGCCGCCAACGCGGAAGCTGCCGGCATTCCCAACTCCGGCAACACCGCCGGCTCAGCGGATGACATTTCCGCGGCACTCCCGACTGACGGCAATACCGCGTCCGGCAATGCTGCCGGCAGATCAAGCATCGCCTCCGCCGCACCCCAGGCCGGGGGCAGCGCCGCTTCCGGCACTGCATCCGGCAAATCCGGCGTCGCTGCCGGCGCCACCGGCAACGCTGCTTCGGTCGTTTCCCCGGTCGCTGGCACTGGCGCCGGTCCGGCCTCAGGTTCTTCCGCCACCGGCGCTGGTTCAGCCGGATCAGCACCCAGCGAGGCCAGCAGGGCATTCAGCTCATCTTCCGCCGGCAACTGCGGCGTGTCCAGGGTTTCAACCAACGGCAGGGCTTCTCCGGCCGCCGCTGCACCTGCCGGTTCCTGTCCATCCACCGCGTCAACCGCCGGCATTGCCGGCTCCATGCCCGGCATGCCCGCCGTATCCGCCATTTCTCCCGGGATGGATGCCGTCACCGCGGCGCGACGATCAGGCTGGTCCTGCACCGGCACAGCCGGTGCTTCCTCCGCAGCAGACAACGGCATTTCCGCTGCCGGGGCGGCATTGACCTCGGTCAGCAGGCGATCCCAATCAACCGCATCAACCGCCGCCAGGGTGCGTTCCGGATCCGGCTTGTCCGCCGCGAGGCCGCCGCCCAGCATCGATTCCAGTTCTTCGAGCGAAACATCAAATTTGTCGCGGCTGTCTCCGTCGATGATAGTGCCCATGGTCACTCCTTCTCCGGCACGGCATTGCCGATAACCCTGCCGCCGGCCTGCTGCTCCAGCATGGTCTGCAGGCGCTGGGTGAGGTGCGCCGGAACATTCAGCAGGCGTATCCCGATTTCATAACGGCCGCTGACCGCATGCTGCACCACCCGCTGGATCTGGGCCAGCGCGGCGAACTCCTCATCCGGCATACACAACTGCACACTGAGGTGCCCGCCGATCGGCAGCGCGGTGGAACTGTAGAACATCAGGCCGGTGGCGCTGATATTTTCCGTGGTTACCGTTTCTCGCCGGCGGGCTTCGGCTTCATCAATCAGCTGGTAATACAAGGTCATGGCTATGGAGAAACGGACACAATGGCGGCGTTCGAGCTCATAAAGCCGCTGATCGATAAACAGCCGCACCAGCGACGCGTCAAAATGCGTTCCCGCGCCCTTCTCGATAATGGCCAGCGCCTGCTCGACCGGCATGGCTTTCTTGTACGGCCGGTCGTGCGCCACCAGCGCGTCGTAAACGTCAGCGATCGCGATCATGCGTGCCAGCAGCGGAATCCGGTCGCCGCACAACCCCGCGGGATATCCGGTCCCGTCCATTTTCTCATGATGCGTCGCTGCAATCTGCGGCAGTTCACGCAGATCCTTCGACAGGTAGATATTGGCCAGAATTTCGCGCGTATGCTTGACATGCGAACGGATCTGGGCGAATTCCTCGTCGGTCAGCCGTCCCTCTTTCAGCAGCACGGCATCGCGCACCCCGATCTTGCCGACATCATGCAGGTTGGCGGCATATTCCAGCAGCTCGATCTGCTCGGCCGGCAGCCGCAGGGCCAGGGCCAGGCGGCGGGCATAATAGGTCACCCGCTCGGAATGGCCGGCCGTGGCCGGATCGCGCGCGTCGATGGCCGCCGCCAGCGTCTGCACCAGCGATTTGAAGACGCGCTTGGATTCCTCATACAGCTGGGCGTTTTCGATCGCCACACTGGCCAGCGACGACAGCGCCGTCAGCAGTTCCTCATCTTCGCCCGTGAAAACACCCGCCTGCTTGTTGAGCACCTGCAGCACACCCAGCGTCTCATTGTCCCGGTCGAACATGGGGAGGCACAGGATCGAACGCGTGTGATAGCCGGTCTTCTGGTCTGTGGCCTGGTTGAAGCGCGCATCGGCATAGGCGTCGGGAATATTGATAATTTCGCGGGTGCGCGCCACACAACCGGCAATCCCCGTCCCGATCGGCAGCCGGATCTCCCTGATTTCCGCGCCCTGCGCCACCCGTGACCACAACTCCTGCGTGTTGGCGTCAACCAGGAACAGGGTGCTGCGTTCCGCCCCCAGCAGTTCGGTGGCGGAAGCCATGATAAAGGTCAGCAACCGGCCAAGATCACGCTCCTGCATGATCGCCCGCGCAATATGCAACAGCGCCCGATGATCCGTTATCGGCGTTCCCCGCAGTTCAGACCGGTCCATTCGCTCCCCCATGGCACAAGTCATTGTACCGTCATCCCCCCGTCACTGTCAACGTCCGCCGGCAACGGCACCGGGAACGGCACACCCGCGTAAAAATGCCTAACAGACGGCTGTACGAATTTTGATTTTGATGTCGTGTTATTAATGTGTTATGATTGTACTAAAATA
>CAZFBR010000080.1:0-13755 GCA_964517215.1 uncultured bacterium | reverse complement strand
GGTATTCAGGGTGAATTGGATCTTCATGACAGGATCGCCTCCGCAATCGCCTCGACAACCAGCACCCCGGCGAGATAGCGCTTGAACGCCGCACTGCCGCGGATATCCGATTGCGTCGCCACCTTTTTATCCGCCTTCACTTCTTCCTCAATGCTGGCGTCGTGCGGCACCACCGTGTCGACCAGCGACTGCTCCAGCGCGGTCAGGCGCACCACCGTTGTGTTGACCCCGCCCACCGCCACCACCGCGTCCGTCACGATCCCTTTGGCCTGGGTGATCGCCACCGCCACCACAATCAGCGAAATATCATTCGCCGTGCGCCGGAAGACCCGCTGCGCGATCCGCGCCTTGCTCTTCGGGATTTCGACGCTGAGGACCAGCTGTTCCTTCGGCGCTTTGAGATAGTCCTCAAGCGCAATGGTTTTGCTGCCGGTCTTCCCCGCCACTTTCAGCTGCGCGCGCAGCGCCAGCAGCGTCGGGATCAGGTTGGAGCATGACTTGTTCGCCCCGATGTTCCCGCCGAGCGTGGCGATATTGCGCACGTTGCGGTTGACCACCTGCCGCGCGGCTACGCGCAGCGGCGCCGGCACTTTGCTGCTGTCGCACAACGCCTGCAGCGTAATCCCCGCCCCAATGCTGACCCTCTTCGCCGCGGCCTTGACCGTGCCCAGCTTAAGCCCGTCCAGCGCGATCACCGCCACCGGTTTCTGCCGGGTATAGGACGAATTGAGCTCCGTCCCTCCTCCCAACCAGGCCGATTTTTTCACCTTGGCCTTGAGCGCCACCGCTTCCTTCACGGTTTTCGGCCGGTAAAATTCCTGAATCATGCCCTCACCTCCACGCCGCCGACGCACAAACTCCCCATCGGCAGATTAGTGCCAGTCAATATGATAATAGGAAAACAGCGGGATTGTCAAACTGCTTGGCGATCGGGGCGGCGCGAACTGCTGACGCGCCGGCCTGACCGCCGGCCGACAGCGCTGCCGCGGCAATGCACCCCGCACCGCCGCCGGCACGTCGCCGCGTTCCCTTGCCCGCACGGTTGACATGCACTGTCGCCTTGACTAAAATTGCCGTACTACTTTCATCGGGGAAATCTGTATGCACACGATGCCAACCGCCGGCGTTACCCGTCTTGAAATCGATTTGAGCGTGCTGACCGCCAACTATCAGCGCCTGGTCGCAGCGCTCGCCCCGGCAACGGTCATGGCGGTGCTCAAGGACAACGCCTACGGGCATGGTCTTATCCCCGTTGCGCGACAGCTGTATGCCGCCGGCTGCCGCCGCTTTGCCTGCGCCACCCTGGGCGAGGCGCTGGAACTGAAACGCCATTGCCCCGGCGCCTATGACCTGCTGATCCTGCGGGCATTGACCGAAAGCGAATTGCCGGTCGCCATTGATTGCGGCTGCCAACTCACACTCCATGACCTGCGCACGCTTGACTGCGCCGAGACCCTGGCCCGCGCTGCCGGCCGCCAGGTGCCCGTTCATCTCAAGATCGATACCGGACTCGGTCGGCTCGGTTTTCTCCCCGATGAAGTCCCGGCTGCGCTTGCCGCCCTGCAGCAGGCCCCGCATCTGGCGGTATGCGGCATCTATTCGCATCTGGCCATGTCCTGGCGCCACCATGAATTCAGCGTGCGCCAGTTGGCCTTGTATCAGCAGGCGGTGGCGCAGGCGCGCGCACACTATCCGGAAATCATCTGCCATCTCGCCGCAACTGCGGGCGCGCTGACCATGCCCGAGGCCCGCTTCGATCTGGTCCGCATCAGCAGCCTGCTGTATGGATTGAGCTACCTCAACGAATGGCCGTGGGGGCTGGAACCGGTCCTGCGCTGGGTCGCCCCGCTCATCCAGGTGCGGGCATTCCCCGCGGAGTGGAACATCGGCTACAAGCTGCTGTACCGGACCACCGCCGGCCAGCGGATCGGCGTGCTCGCCGTCGGCGCCGGTGACAGCTTTCCCTACGCCCTGCGCCTCAAAGGCGTTGTGCTGCTGCGTGGCCGGCGCTGTCCCATCGTCGGCATGTCGCTCGACCAGACCATGATCGACCTGACCCCGGTCCCCGACGCGCAACCCGGTGACGAGGCCGTGCTCATCGGGCGTGATGGTGCTGATCAGCTCCGGGCGGAGGAAGTGGGCGCCACCGCACAGACCTCATACGGCGAGATCCTGTCGCGGATCCCCGCCCGCATTCCCCGCTGCTATAGTGCCGGCGGGACTATGCTAACCGCTGCGGGGTACGGACTGCCGGACGCATAAATCCCGCCGGCAAACTGCATGCCCGCATCTGCATTCTCACCGCCAACATCCCGCCCGGAACACCGGACCGGTATTGCTGTCCGCAGGAGTCAGTTCCCCGCGCACTGCTGCAGCGCGGCAATAAGGATGTCAATGTCGGCATGACTGTTGTAAAAATTCACGGCAACCCGAATCCCCCGCCGGCGCACGGAGACGAGAATCCCCCGCTCCGCCAGCGCCGCCGCCACCCGTTCCTTTTCCGGAAGGTCGATGATGGTTATCCCGGCGCGCGCCTCCGGCGTCCGCGGCGAGACGATGCGGCAGCCGCACGCATCCAGCCGGGAGCGGAGATATTCCGTCAGTTCATCGATGCGCGCGGCGATGGCGATCATCCCGATGCGCTCGACCAGCGCCACCGTTGCCCCAAACGCAAAGATATTCGGGAACGACGGGCCGCCCCCCTCCACTGCCACCACCCCCGTCTTGAAATCCGTGCTGCGGTTATCCATGGCCGGCGGATGCGTGACACTCATCCAGCTTGCCGCAGGAAGCGGCCGGCCGTCAAGCAGGCCCGGGCGGATATACAGCAGCCCGATCCCGTATCCGGACAATCCCCACTTGTTGCAGGAACAGACGAGGCAGTCGAGGTTCAACGCCTGCACGTCGAGCGGCAGCGCGCAGATGCTCTGCGAGGCATCGGCGATGAGCATGACGTTGCGCTCCCGGCACCGTTGCGCGCAGGCGGCCAGGTTCAGCCGGAACC
This sequence comes from uncultured bacterium, assembly GCA_964517215.1. Lineage (GTDB taxonomy): Bacteria > DAOPZR01 > DAOPZR01 > DAOPZR01 > DAOPZR01 > CAZFBR01. Next base: position 10,751 of record CAZFBR010000080.1, on the reverse strand, counting down.
CCGTGGCATACTGCACCGTGCTCACCACCGCGGTTCTGATCCCCGGGGTGAGCGCCGCAGCAAAACACTCCGGGGTGATGCGGCACTGTTCGTCGGCGGCAAGAAATTCAACCTGATACCCGCGGTTCAGGAACGGGATGGTGGCGGTGGGAAAATCGTCGTCCATGGCCAGCACCGCCCCCGTTCCCTGCCGCCACTGCGCCAGCAGGTTCATCGCGTGCGAGGTGTTCTGCACAAAAGCGAGCGCGGACGGGTCGGCGTTCAGGAAACGCGCCACCCGGGCGCGCGTCGCTTCCACCCGCCGCAGCCATTCGTTCCATGACCGGTCGCCGTCGCTGACCGATTCGTCGTAATAGCGCACCGCGGCGTCACGGGTGGCGCGCGCCATAGGCCCGCCCCCCGCGGTGCTCAGGTAAGTGTATTTCGTCAGCGCGGGGAATTCCGCCCGCACCGCTGCCCAGTCAATGGCCATCGCCGGTCCTGCCCCCTGCATGTGCCGCTGCGCGGCGGCCACTCCCGGAGGGGGCGGCGTACCAAAGAAAACGGGCCGCCCCGCAGGGCGGCCCGGATGATGCGCACATGGTCCGACAACCGCTACGTGACGTAGCGCTCCTCAGTGAGGTAGCGGTTCATATGGTCGCACAGCAACGTGACGATGCGGAGTTTCTTCCCGTTGGCTTTCTTCGCCTCTTCCAGTGCGTAGTGGACGTTGGCGCCGGACGAAATGCCGCAGTAGAGCCCTTCCTCGCGCCAGATGCGGTGCGCCATCTCGCGCGCCTCGCTGTCCGACGTGCGCACAAGCACGTCGATCAGCCGCTCGGTTTTGAGCATCTTCGTGACGATGCCACCCTTGATCTCGGTGGCGGGAAAATCCATGCCCGGATGCCAGAGTTCCTTGGAGCTGGCGGGCTGGATGCCGATCACCTTGACGCCGGGGATCTCCTTCTTCAGCACCTGGGCAATGCCGACCAGCGACCCGGCGGTGCCGATCGACTGCACGAAGACGTCAATCTTGCCGTCGGTCTGCTCGATGATCTCCTGCGCGGTCACATGGTGCGACTGCACATTGTCCTCGTTGCTGAACTGGCGCGCCCACCAGATCTTGTCCGGGTTGGCCTGCTCGTCGTTGTAACAGAGCTGGCGGCCGGGGAGCTCGACTTCCGAGCCCGCAATGCTGCGCTCGCGCAGCGCCTCGATATCCTCGGGCTCCATCAGCCGGACTTCCGCACCGACGTTCTCCATCATTTTCTTCTTTTCGGAACCCGCCTTGCCCGGCATGGTCTCGTAAATGCAGACCTTGTAGCCCTTCATCCGGCCGACCGACGACAGGGCGAAGCCGGTGTTGCCGGTGCTCGATTCGATGAGGGTGTAGCCGGGCTTGATTTTGCCCGCCTTTTCCGCCCCCTCGATCATCGCCAGGGCGATGCGGTCCTTGAGTGAACCGGACGGATTCATGTACTCGAGCTTGACCAGGATCTCGCAGCCCGTCCCCTGGGGGATGCTGTTCAGCCGGACCATCGGCGTGTCACCGATCAGCTCCAGCATGCTGTTGTAGATTTTCTTGTTTCGCATGACTCGCTCCGTAACGGAAATGGTGAAAACCGTCCGCGCCCTACGGCGCGGACGGTGAGAAACGGGGTTATTCCAGCGTGGTGCCGACGCCCGCCTTCTGCGCCGCGTCGAAGTAGTAGCGGCCGGTGGCGATATCGAACACCGCCATGCCCATCGGGTTGAACATGATCGGCATGTCCGCGGGATACTCCGCGATGGCGTTGTGGCAAACGAGCTGGGCGATGGTCTTGGTGTCCTTTTCCTGCAGCCCGCGCTCCTGGTGCATGACCTCAATGTCCGTCTTCTCGCGGCAGACCTCTTCCCAGTCGTCGACGAAGATCGCCTTGGTGTGGTCCATAATGCTCGTCTTGTAGTCGCGCAGCGAGCAGTTGAGCTGCAGCGAGCCGGCTTTCGGCTTCTCGTCGATGTACGGCGCCGGGGAAACGGTGCAGGTGATGAAGATGTCCGTGTCGCGGTACCCCTCCTGCCAGCTCTTCACCACCACCGTCTTGTCCTTGCACGGGCCGGTGATCGTCGCCGGATCGATCGGACGGATGTCATACAGCGAGATCGTGTCGATCTTGTCCTTCAGCGTGGCGCAAACCATCTCGTAATGGTGCCGGCCGATCGGGCCCCAGCCCATGATCGCGACCTTGTACTTGGCGCGCGGCCGCTGCTTGACGAAATAGCGGATCATCAGGCCCGACACCGACGAGGTGCGAATGATGCTCAGCAGTGCGGTGTTGACGATGCAGACCGGCACGCCATTGTCCGCCTGGTTAAGCACCACCACGCTGTGCGCGCGCGGCAGCGGCGGATTCTTCTTGATGTTGCCCGGGAAACTGGCGATCCACTTGATGCCCGCCAGGTTGATGTTGCCACCGACGAACGCCATCATGGCGATGATGCGGTTGGTCAGGTCGCGATAGCGCAGGTACGGCTTGATCGGCTGGACATAATCCTTCTTGTCCAGGCACTGCACCGCCTCCTCGATGGTGTCGATGGTCTTGTCCCAGTTGATGCCGACCTTCCGCAAGTCCTTCTCATTGAGATACAGCATATGCCTCGTCCTCCATGCAATAGATGACCCCCGGAAAAATCCGGGGGTGGCATCGGGTCGATAGTGTCAGCCCGGTGTTCTTGATTGGGTGGCAGTTATTCCTTGGAATGGCGGTCGATGAACATGGTCATCACGTCCATTTCTTTCATGTGCAGGAAATTCGCCCAGCGCTTTTTGCCGATGGTCTTCTTGATCGTCCCCTTTTTCAGCTCAAGCGGCGCATAGCCGATCTTGCAGCCGAGCGGCATGGTATACAGCGTCTCCGCACCATCATCCTTGAGCATCAGCGAGATCATGAACGCACCGTCATTGGTGATACTGCTGAATTCGTACGCATCCTCAAGCCGCTTAACCAGCATATCCGCCTCCTGGGTTGTGCCAACAGACTGCCATCGGCAAAAAATCATAACAATTCACTTAACATTTGTCAAGATGACCGCCCGGACAATTCAGCCAAATGGCTGGAACCGGTCTGCCGCATGTGAATGATCCAAGGCAAACCGGCGCAACCCGAAATGAATTGCCCGAATGCCACCGGCACCGACACTGCACAATCTGCGGGTTACGGTTGGCGGGCCGGTGGTATACAATGCGCCGCCAGCACCCGGGCCAGGCGTTGATGGCCGGCGCGCCGGAAATGGCCGTCGTGTTCCAGAAAATCACGTTCCGTGAAGCCATACCCTTCGCTCAAATCAAGATACCGGATATCCCGCAGCCGGCAGATGTCGCTGAGCATCCCGCAAAATCGGTCGCGGATCGACCGGTTGACGGTCTCCCCGCAAAAACCCGTGGGCAGATTGACCACCTGAAACACGACGCCACTATCCCGGCATTCCTGGTGCAAATCCGTCAGCGCCCGGTCGAAATACGGCCGCACCACCCCAAAACTGTCCGAGGCAACGAAATCCATGAACGAAGCGGGGACCGCCGTTTGTGCCGGCGGGGTATCGGCAGCATTTCCCCGGGGCGCTGGGGACGGCGACAAACTGGCGAAATACAAGGAGAGCCGGTAGAGTTGTGACGCAAAACACAGCCGCTCCGTGAGCAGATAACGGGGATTCCGCCGCGCCAGCAGATATTCGCGCAGGCGCGCAAACGGCAGCTGCTGTTCCGGGAACCGGGCCAGATCGTCAGCCGGCCGGTTCGCCACCAGATCATACGGATCATTCAGAAACGTGAACAGGAACACCTGCTGCGGCCGGAACACAGGCAGGTACGTTTTCAGCAGCGCATACTCTTCGCGAATGCCGTTGCCAGTGACCGACAGGTTGTAGACCGCTTTTCCCGTCATACCGCTGAGGAAACTCCGCACCGTGTCCGCCTCATTCACCCCGTGGCCGAAAATGAACGAATCGCCCAGCAGCAGGATATCCGGATGGTCGAGTCCGGCCGGATTGCGAAAACCGTAGCGGTCGGTCTGATGATCAAAAAAGTATCCGTTGAAATAATTGCGCGTGGCAAAATTCTTCTTCATCACCTTGAACGGCACCAGTTCATCATAGGCAAAAATACCGTACGGCGAATCGTTGTACGCGCTGTAAAGAAAGTTGCCGACCCGCGACGGCATGATCCCGCCGCACCACCGCAATCCCGCTTCAAACAGGACCAGGGTCAGCACCACGGAAAACAGCAGCTTGCCGAGCAGCGGAACCCACCTTCGCCTCGCCATGGGACGGCATTGTATCACCCGCGGTTGCCAGCGTCAAAAATTCGGCACCAACGACAGGACCTCAGTCGCACCCGTCCTTGCCCTGCTGGCCGACAAACTGCGCGTGCTTGTCGGCAAATAACGCATTAAACGTCGTCAGCGACCCGTAGCAGCGGGTGATATACCCCTGCAGGTCGAGCTTGTCCTCGGGCGGCAGCGCCGGATGCGCATTGATCTTCTGTTCCAGCACGCGCAGCTTGTCGCGCACCCCGACAATCTTTTTGAAGAACGCCTCGATCGGCACCTCCTTGGCCTGCGTTTCCGTCTTCCCGGGGATCAGCTTCATGGTTCCGCCCGCCCAGCGCGCGCCCAGTTCGAGTTCCGTCTCCAGCCAGCCGTAGTCGCCAAGCACCTCGCGCACCGCCTGCTTCACCCGGTCAAGCTCAGGATCCCCTGCGGGCGCGGTCACCTGCAGCGTCGGGTCGGTAAACAGGAAACTCTGCACGGCATTCCCCTTGAACCCGACAACATACGCGTCGTTGTCGTACCCCAGCACCCGCCCCAGCCCGAACCGCGCATGCGTGACCATTGTGCCCACACCCAGCCGCGGTTTTACCGATGATTCCGTCATCGTCAGCACTCCTCAATCGTCGTCCGGCCGCCAGCCGGCAGCCGCAAAAACTCTGCCCGCATCCGCCCGCACCATCGCGGCCGCCACGCCGGGTGCGGAACACCCTGTGCGCAGTATACCAGAATTGCCGTCGGCATGCGGAGTGCGTGTGGTCGCTGCAATCACGGAGAAATAACCACCGCCGGCGGCGCAGTGATGATTTCCTCCGTCACGGCACGCAGCAGCGGGTCGGCATGCGTGCGAGTGCGTTGCAGCAGATCATTGCCGCGCCCGGCCCGGGCCATGGCCCGGTAGTTGTCCTGCCATGCCGCAAACCCGTCCGCCCCGTCTCGCGGCGCCACCCGCAGGTTCCAGCGGATGATATGCTCCTCGATTTCCGGCGGCGGTGAAAAGAAGTGCATGATCATATTGCCGTCGCGAAATCCCGCCGGCACCTCGCGCCACGGCAGCACCATGCGGGTCAGGTGCAGACAGCGGTCATAGCGTGCCGCCAGCGCCCGTTCCAAACCGTTTGCCGCCAGCCACGCCCGCCAATCGGCCAGCAGTTCCGGCACCTGCCGCCCGACCGTTGCCGCCAGCCCCGCATCGACGCGGCTGCCCGCCTCCGCCGCTGCCGCCAGCGCGCGCACTGCCGTATCGCCGTGCGCGGCCGCCAGCCAGAGCACCAGTCCCGTCGCCAGCCGGTACGAACGCTCGCTGGCATCGAACCGGCGCAGCCAGGTTTCGCCCGCGTCAGGCGCCATTGCGTATTCATGGCAGGTGGCAAGCAGGCGTCCCTGATTGGCGAAAAAACTGCCGGACACTGCCATGCCCTCGATCAGCCACTGCCAGTCGGGAGCGGCATACGCTGCCGGCCACACTCGTGCCTGATGCAGGTGGATGAATTCATGCAGCAGCGTCGGCGCATTGTAGGTGTTGACGACCACGGTGGCGGGCAGGCAGGTCCGCGCCCCGGCCTCCAAGAGACCGTAGTCGCGCCGGGTCGCGCTGTCGCTGAGAAAATGCACCTGCACCTTCGGCAGCGTCCGGCCGGGAAAGCAATCGGCGGCGTTCGCCAGCGCGGTTGCCGTCACCTGCCGGTACCAGGCCAGCAGCGCCGGCGGCAGATCCCGCTCGGCATACAGCACAAATCCATCCCCCGCCGCCACCGGGCGGCCCGGAACTGGCGCCGGCGGCGGCGCCGGTGCGCTCAGGATCACCACCAGCGCCGCGCCCGCCGCAACAGCGGCCAGCAGCAGCCGGCGCCGGGTCCACCAGCGCAGGGTCATTGCCGCAGGCATATCAGGGACAAACCGGCCTGACGGCAAACCAGTGCGCCAAACCAAACGACAGTAAGTTTCATGGACGGTGATTATCCCGCGGACGGTTGTCTCAAGGCGCGCCAGACCCGCTCGGGGGTGAACGGCGCATGGCGCAGGCGCAGCCCGCAGGCGCACCACACCGCGTTGCTGATGACCGGCAGCGCCCCATTGATGCCGATCTCCGAGACGCTCTTGGCCCCGCACGGCCCGCTCTCCTCGTATGTCGGCACCAGGATGGTGGTCAAGCGCGGCAGGTCGCGCGCGCCGGGGATGCGGTACCACGAGAACGAGGCATTGCGCATGCGCCCCCCGGCGGAAAACAGGTATTCCTCATTGAGGGCGAAACTGATGCCGTTGAGCACCGCCCCCTCGACCTGGCCCTGCGCCAGGGCCGGGTTGATGGCAGTGCCGCAATCGGTGGCGCTCACATAATGCAGCACCGTGATGCGCCCGGTCATGGTGTCGAGTTCGATTTCCGCAACATGCGCCGCAAACGGCGGCGGCGACTGATGCGTGATATGCGAGGCATGCGCGGCAATCTGATGCTGGTCCTGCGTGTACAGCGTGTACTGCGCCACCTCCGCCAGCGCCAGCGATTTCCCGCCCCCCCGCACAATCCCGTCGCTCAGCGTCAGGGTCTCCGCCGCCACGCCCAGCATGCGCGCCGCCGCCGCGAGGATCTGCCCGCGCACCTGCCGCGCCGCCTTCTGCACCGCACCGCCCGACAGGTAGGTGGTGCTCGACGCATAGGCGCCGACATCAAACGGGGTCAGGTCAGTATCCGACGAATAGGGGATGATCCGCTCCACCGCCACCCCCAGTTCCTCCGCGGCGATCTGGGACAATACCGTGTCCGCACCCGTGCCGAGGTCGGTGGCGCCCATGAGCAGGTTGAACGATCCGTCGTCGTTCAGTTTGAGCGACGCCGCCGCCATATCCACTTCGGGAATGCTTGAGCCCTGCATCAGCGTGGTGATGCCGATGCCGCGCTTGTGGCGGGCGGATGTTTTCTGCTCCGCCAGATAGGCCGCGCGTTTTTCCGGCCAGCCGCTCGCAGCCAGCACCTGATCGAGGCATTCCGCCAGGCCGCATGACCCGATGGCCTGCGCCACCCCCGCCTTCCCCTCGCCCAGCGCCCGGAAGATTTCCGAACCCTGCCCGCTGCGCAGCGTATTGCGCCGCAGGAACGCGGCCGTATCCATGCCGATGGCCTGCGCCAGCTCGTCCAGCTGCACGCCCACGGCAAAGGCGCTCTGGGTCGCGCCATAGCCGCGATAGGCGCCACCCACCGGCAGGTTGGTGTACGCCGTTTCGCCGACGTACCGCACATTGGCGCACTGGTAGAGCGGCAGCACCTTGTTGCCTGAATTGCAGAGCACCGTCAGCCCATGGGTGCCGTAGGCGCCGCTGTTCATCAGCACCTGCAGCTCAAGCGCCGTGATCGTCCCGTCCCGTTTCACCCCGCTGCGCAGCCGCACCTCCTGCGGATGGCGGGTGCGCGCGCACATGAACTGCTCGGCACGGGTCAGCACCATGCGCACGGGCCGGCGGGTCGCCAGCGTCAGTGCTGCGCACAGGTCCTCAATAATGATCTCCTGCTTGCCGCCGAAACCGCCCCCCAAGCGCGGCTTGATCACCCGGATGCTCCCGACCGGCAGATTCAGGGCGCGCGCGACAATGCGCCGCACATGGAACGGCACCTGCGTGCTGCAGCGGATAACGAGGCGCCCATCGGCGTCGAGCCAGGTGACCGCGCTGTGCCGTTCCAGCGCGCAATGGGCGGCGTAATGCGAACTGAACTCCGCCGCCGCCACATGATCGGCCCCGGCCAGTCCGCGCGCAACGTCGCCCAACTGCATCTCGACCCGCGCCACCAGATTGCGCTGCGGTTCGTACGGCAGCGGCAGCGGGGTCATGGCCTCGGGTTCATCGTGCACCACCGGCGCACCCGGCTGCCGTGCGGCCTGCGGCGTGAACACCGCCGGCAGGATTTCATAGTCCACGCTAATGGCCGCCAGCGCGGCCTGCGCCTGCGGCGCGGTTTCCGCCGCCACCGCCGCCACGCGGTCGCCGACGAACCGCACCTTGCGGTCAAGGATAAACGCGTCGTACGGCGACGGCTCGGGATGGCCCTGCCCGGCGGTGGTGAACGGGATGCGCGGCACATCCTGCCAGGTCAGCACGGCATGCACCCCGGGCATCGCTTTGGCCGCACGGGTATCGATGGCACGAATCCGCGCATGCGCATGCGGGCTGCGCAGCACCGCACCCTGCAGCATGCCCGGCAGCATGATATCGTCGGTATAGGTGGCGCGACCGGTCACCAGCCCGCGCCCGTCCAGCTTGCGCGCACTTTTCCCGACCGCCCGGAAAGCGCGGGTCATGCCTTGCGCCCCGCGGCGGCATGCACCGCCGCCAGTATCTTCACATAGCCCGTGCAGCGGCAGAGGTTGCCGTCCAGCGCCGTGCGGATCTCTTCGTCCGTCGGCTGCGGCACGTGCGCCAGCAGGGCATGCGCGGCCAGGATCATCCCCGGCGTGCAGAAGCCGCATTGCACGGCGCCCGCGTCGAGAAACGACTCCTGCAGCCGCTGCAGCTGGCCGTCACGTTCCAGGCCCTCAATCGTGGTGATAACCTTGCCGGCGGCGCGGGCGGCGGGATAGTAGCACGCCGTCACCGGTACCCCGTCGACCAGCACGGTGCAGCTGCCGCATTCCGCCTCGCGACACCCTTCCTTCACCCCGGTAAAACCCGCACGCCGCAGCACATCCAGCAGCAGATCATTCGGGGCAATGGTGAACTCCTGGTGCCAGCCGTTCACGCTGCAGGTAATGCGCAAGGCCGGCGGCGCCAGTGTCGCCCGCGTCCCGGCGGGAGACAGACCGGCCGCCGTGCGGCCGGCACGAGCCCGGTGGCGGGTGGCCGGTTTCCGTCGCGCAGTCATGACCGGCCGCCGTCGCGCAGGGCGCGCAGCAGATCACCCGTCACCGTCTGCACCAGCATCCGCTTGTATTCCGCACTCACCCGCATATCGGGGAGCACCTGGCAATGCGACGCGAGCCGCTCCGCCAGTTCGGCAAACACCGCATCCGTTGCCGGACAACTACAGTACTTTTTTTCGAGCTCCGGGAAACGCTGCGGCAGCGCCGCCAGGCCGCCCAGCGCCGCCTGCAGGCCGGTAATCGTGCCCGCCCGCACGCGCAGCAAGGCCGCCACCGTCACCTGCGCAAACGCCGTCGCCGTCGGCGCCACCTTGCGGAAGCCCGCACGCGTTCCGGGCGGCAATGGCGGCAGGATGAGCTCCGTCACCAGCGCCGCCGCGCCCAGCACCTGTTTCGGCTGGCGGGCGAAAAACTCCGCCGCCGCCACCCGGCGGCGGCCACGCCCGCGCGCCACCACCAGCTGCGCGTCCAGCGCCAGCAGCGCCACCGGCAGGCAGGACCAGAAATAGCATTGCACGCTGTTGCCGCCGCAGGTGATCAGATTGCGATTGAGGGTGGAACCGATACTCAGTCCGCACTGGCGCAGCATGCCGGCCGCATACTTCCTGCCTGCCGGCGCGTCGATCAGTTCGCTGACCGTCGTGGTGGCGCCCACCCGCAAACCGCCGCGCGCGGCGTTGACGTAGGTGAGCGGGAGAGCGGTCAGATCAACCAGGCCGGTGACCGCGGGCATTTCGAGTTTGGCCAGCGTCGTCATCCCGGCGGCAGGGACCACCGCGGCGCCGCCGCGCTGCAGCAGGCGCAGGGCCGCTGTGACCGTAGCGGGACGATGCCATTCGCGCAGGTTCACCAGCATGCAGCAAATCCCCCCGGATGCCGTCGGTGATGATGCTGCGGACTATACGCCAGCCCCTGGTTGCTGTCAAGCGCTCCGCCTGCGCGATGCGCCGCACGCTTCCCCCATCCGCCGCGACTGGCCGCACCCGCGCGCCGGCACGCGCCGGTCGCCGACACTATCGGGCGCCGGCGGCCGAAAAGGACGCCACCGGGTTGCCCGCTGCCGGCGATAATGCTACGCTCCGGGTATTATGATTACCGTTGCTGCCGCATGCCTGCGGCGCTGCCCGCAATGAGCCGGCGTCGCCCGCCGCACAGCCGCGAAGATGACGGTCGCGCCTCGCGCCGCTACCACGACCGGGTGGCGGGGGTCTACGACGACGCCTACGGCACCCCCTGGTGGGAACATCACGACAAACTGGTCTGGGAATTCATCAAGCCGCTGCTGCCCGCCGACCGCCCGGCCCGCGCCCTCGATCTCGGCTGCGGCACAGGCAAGTGGGGCCAGAAGCTGGCGAAATCGGGGTTCGCCGTCACCTTCGTCGATTCATCGCCGAAAATGATCGATCAGGCGCAGACCCGTGCCGCCGAGCTCAATCTGAAGAATTGCGACTATCTCGTGGCGGATATCTGCGCGCTTTCCTCCCTGCCTGATGCCGCCTGCCATTTTGCCGTGGCGCTGGGCGACCCGTTCTGCCTGTGCCGCGACGCCGGGGCTGCCGCCCGTGAACTCGCCCGCCTGCTGATCCCCGGGGGGATCGGCGTGATTTCGTTCGATCAT